>CAVGAF010000021.1:0-24920 GCA_963627055.1 Butyrivibrio sp. CAG:318
GCGCCCGAGCTGTTTGTCAATGGACAGCTCGGGCGCAGACAGCGCAAACGGCAGGAAAATATCATTCTGCGGCAAGCATTAAACCGCCCTTAATCGAGATGGAACGCGCAGGGAAGGTCGACGCTCACCGGGGAGTTGTCGGGGTTGGTCTCCATCACCGACGCCATGAACTCCCACCACTTCTGGCAGATGTCGGTTTGGGCGGACTTGGCGTAGTGCTCCGGGTCGTCAAGCTCGATATAGCCGAAGAGGATGTTGGTCTCCTCGTCGATGAAGATGGAGTAGTTATGCCCGCCGTATTCGTGCAGCATGTCCGCCATTTCCGGCCACAGCTCGTTATGGCGGCGCTCGTACTCCTCGGCGAAGCCCGGATAGAGCTTCATTTTAAAGCCGTTGATGGTGCGCCCGTCGGCGGTTTTGCGGATGGTCATGGGATATCCTTTCGATCGAAGGTCGGCGCGGCAGCGGGCAGCCCCCGCGCGCGTCTCAACAGCCACCATTATAGCGATAACGCAAAGCGGGACGCGCTGCACGCACGTCCCGCTTTTTACCTCCGCAAGGTTAGCCACCCTGCGGACAAATACCTGTCAGGCGTAAACCCTACAGGTTCTTGCCGTAACGCTCCTCGGTGATCTGGTCGAGGGTCTTGCCCTGCGTGTCGGGGCACCAAACGACGCCCACGACGAGGGAGATGACCAGCACGACGCACATGATCACGGCAGCCGGGAAGAAGCCGGCGGGATTGGCCGAGATGTCGCCCATGATGGCGCCGACGCCCACGAGGGACCAGATGCCCAGCGCCGCACGCACCAGGAAGAACATGATGCCCTGCGCACCGCCGCGGTACTGCGTCGGGAACAGCTCGGTGCCCCACAGCGCGTAGAAGCACTGCGCGGAGAAGCCGGCGGAAACGCCCCACAGGATAACGTAGGCCCACAGGCACCAGCCCATGGAATCGGTGGTGCCGTTGTTCAGCGCCAGGCCGAAGATGGCGATGCAGACCCAGGAGATGAGCGCGAGCAGCGCGGAAGCACCGAACAGCACGCGGTGGGACACCTTGTCGCCGAACTTGGAGAAGATGGCCAGCGAGCAGGCCGCGACGAGCACCCACTGCACGATGCCGAGCAAGCTCTGGCCGGTGGAGTCGATGTTGCCGGCGGCAGCATAGAGGTAGGGCATGAACTGGCCGTTGGTGCCGGCAGCCAGGTTCCACGTCAGGTAGACGGCCACCAGGAAGATGATGGTCTTCACGTTGATGGGATTCTTCAGGGCGTTTGCCATCATGGCGCCGAAGGACTCCTTGTTGGCGGCGTCGGCTTCCTGGTTCTTAGCAGCCCAGTCGGCGGATTCCTGCAGCTGACGCTGAAGGTTCCAGGCGATAAGCGCCACGATCAGCAGCACCAGGAACAGGATGCGCGTGGCAAGCAGGCCGTCGAAGGGGCCATAGGTGCCGGCAGCCAGAAGCGTCTTGCCGTCGGCCTCGAAGCCGGGCAGCACGAAGGACAGGCCCAGCGAAAGCAAAAAGACGATCGCGGGACCGCAGCTCCAGGCGAACTGGCTGATGCCGATGTTCGCGGCACGGTTGACGGAAGCGGACGTCTCGGAGATGTAGCTCCAGGAAGCCGGCACGCCCGCGCCGACGGACAGGCCGGAGAGCACGACGCCGACGACGACCATGGGCAGGTTCACCGCGCACATGGCGATGGCGATGCCGAGCGCGTACACGAGCAGGTTGTACTTGTAGATGATCGTACGGCCGTACTTGTCGGTCAGAAAGCCGCCGATCAGAGCGCCGACGGCCGCGCCGAAGGCGTTCGCGCCGATAGCGCCGAGGATAGAGGTCCACATCGAGCCGAAGCCGAATGCGGCCGCCCACGCCGTGAGCGCCACGGAGGACGCCACGATGCAGCCGGAGTCGAGGAAGTTCGTCAGGGACACCGCGATGGTGCCCTTACGTTCCTGCGATAGTGCCATTGTTCTTACCTTTCTGTATATGCCCACCACCAGCCACCGTAGCTGGCGGTTGTCGCTGAAATACCCGGGTTAGTCCAGGAAGCTCTCGTTGACGGAAAGCTTGAAGTCACGGGCGATGGCGCGCAGGCCCTCGTCGGTGATCGTGTTCATGAAGTCGTCGGAACCGCCGTTCATGGTGCGGGCCTCGGCGTAGACGGCCGCAGCCTTCTCGATGGTATGCATGAGGCCGAACGTGGTATCGAAGTCGGGGCCGGAGCAGAACAGGCCGTGCTGCGCCCAGATGGCCGCGTCATAGGTCTTCATGAGCTCGGAGGTCGCCTGGGCGATCTCGGCGCCGCCGGGAACCATCCACGGCACGACGCCGACGCCGGCCGGGAACACGACGATGCACTCGGTCATGGCCTTCCATAGCGCACGGGAGACGACGCGCGCGTCAAGCGGCATGACGAAGGTCAGCGCGATGACGTTCTGCGGATGCGCGTGATAGATGACGCGGCAGGCGTCGTCGGTGGCCTTCATGCGCACGGAGTGGTTCATGAAGTGCGTCGGGAATTCGGAAGTGGGAACGCCGCCGTCCTTCAGGCCCCACACGATGCGCCAGGCGTCGCCGGTCTCGTTGATCTCGACGATGCCGACGTTGTGCGCCGGGTCGAGCGGCACGTTGCGCATGTAGCGCCCCGAGCCCGTAGTGGCGAAGAACGCGCCGCAGAGGTTGTCGGCCTGCACGCCCATGGACACCCAGCTGGAGGGGTTGTCGTAGAAGAACGGGCGGCACGCGGCCACCTCGGCGTCGGTCATGCGATAAGTCAGGTTGCCGCCGTTGCGCTCATGCCAGCCCTGATCCCAGCCGTCGGCGCACACGCGCACAAAGGCCTTCATGAAGGACTGCTGCTCCACAGCAACGCCGGAAACGGCGCCTTTCGCTGCGGAAACGCCTTTGTCCAGCACGCCCTGCGCGCTTTCGAGGATGCTCATTGTGAAACCTTTCATGAGGTGCGCTCGCAAAAGCGCACGATTCCAAACCGAAGGCGCCTGCGGGCGCCTTGCGAAACGGCCCGCCGCCGCAAAACCGCGGCGGGAAACCGGAAACGCCATTACATTGTCGCGCCACCGCCTGTGCGGCGCGCGAGGGATGCGGGACATGCCGCGGGGAGCAAGTCCTATCGCGGCTCGAACACCTTCACGTCGAACGACGAGCGGATGACGTCGCGCGCCTGCTGCAGGTCGTCAAACTCCCCCGCCCCGATCATCTGCACGACCAGGTTGCCCAAGCTCGTCCCCTCGACAGGGCCCGCGAAAACGGGAAGCCCGCAGGCGTCGGCCGTCAGCTGGTTGAGATAGGCATCCTGGCAACCGCCGCCGACGATGTTGATGGACGTGTACGCACGTCCGGTCAGCGCCGAAAGCTCGGCGATGGAGTCGGCATAGCAGCTGGTCAAGCTCGCATATACGCAACGCATGAGCTCGCCTACGCCCTCGGGGACGTCCTGGCCGGTCTCGCGACAGGCCTGCTTGATCTCCTCGATCATGGAATCAGGGGCCAAGAAACGGTCGTCGTTGACGTTGACCTGGGGCGCGGGTGCGCTGGCGTGCTCGTCGGCCTCGCGCGTGGCCTCGATCAAGTCGCCGAAGCCCCATTGCTTGTCGGCACGCTCATGCCCGGCGCCTTTGCCGGCGACGTAGTCGACGCCGTTGAGCTCGCGGCGGATGGACTGGATCATCCACAGGCCCATGATGTTCTTCAGGAAGCGGTAACGCTTCTGATAGCCGCCCTCGTTCGTGAAGTTCTGGAAGCGGCTGGCATCGGTGGTGATGGGGCCCTCGTGCTCGACGCCGAGCAGGCTCCACGTGCCGCTCGACAGGTACACGGCCTCGGCGTCGCGCGCGGGCACGGCGAGGAAGGCCGAACCGGTGTCGTGCGTGGCGGGAAGCATGACCTGCGCATCGAAACCGACGCGCGAGCGCACTTCGGGCGTGAAGCCGCCGAGCACGGTGCCGGGCATGGCGACCTCGTCGAAGATGCGCTCGGGGGCGCCGACGGCCTCGAGCACACGGCCGTCCCAGGCGCAGGTACGCGCATTGAGCAGGTTCGTGGTGGTGGCGTTGGTGTATTCGTTGACCGCCTTGCCGGTGAGCAGGTAGTTCAGGTACTCGGGAATCATGAGGAAGCGATCGGCCGCTTCAAGCTCCTCGGGATGCTCGGCGGACAGCGCCGCGAACTGGTAAACGGTGTTGAACGGCTGGCGCTGGATGCCGCAGGCGCGGTAGAGGTTCTCCAGGCCGACGCGACGGTCGACCTGCGGAACCACCGCGGCCGTGCGGGCGTCGCGGTAAGCCACGGCGTCGCCGACGCGATTGCCCTCGGCATCGATGAGGACGAAGTCCACGCCCCAGGTGTCGATGCCGATGGTTTGGGGAATCTTGCCCGCCTTCGCGCACTTCTCCAGGCCGATGAGCACGTTTTCCCAGATCATGTCGATGTCCCAGCAATCGTGCCCGCGGCGGCGCACCTGCACGTTGTCGAAGCGGTGCATCTCCTCGAGCTCGATGCGGCCATCCACGACGCTTCCGAGCACGTGGCGGCCGCTGGAGGCCCCGATGTCGATAGCTAGATAGTAACGGGTATCGGACATCAGCGATCCTCCTCGATTGCGGTTTTTGGCGCTGCGGCGCCCGTCGGCAGCGCTTCATCGCGGATCTGCACGACATACATGACGTTCGTTGCGGCGACGGAACCGGGAAGGCCCTCGCCGCAGGTGGTAGCCGGGCTGGTGGCGCGGTCGCCCGCCGTGAACACGGCGACATCCCCGGGATGCAGGTAACCGTGGGCAACCACGGCGTCGCGGGCGTTGTCCACGACCTGCAGCATGTCGCCCTTCACATCGCCGAGCATGGGGGTGACGCCCCAGTGGATTTGCTGCTGGCGCATCACGCGGGCGGACGGCGTGACGGCATAGATGGGCACGCTCGGGCGCAGGTTCGACACCAGGCGGGACGTGCGGCCGGACATGGTAGGCGCCACAATGCAGGCGGCGTTGACGTTTTCCGCCGTCTGAACGGCGGCGATGCCGACGGCAAGCGCGACGCGGGCACGCACGCGGGTGCGGTCGGGCATGCGTTCGTCGAACAGGTAGGGCTCGGAAGCCTCGGCGATGCGCGAGAGCATCTGCACGGCGGGCACGGGATAGCGCCCGCAAGCGGTTTCGCCGGACAGCATGACCGCGTCGGTCCCGTCGTAGATGGCGTTGGCGACGTCCCCCACTTCCGCACGCGTCGGACGGGGGTTGCGAATCATGGAATCGAGCATCTGGGTGGCCGTGATGACCGGCTTCGACGCGCGGTTGCAGGCGCGGATGATGCCCTTCTGGATATGCGGGACCTTGTGGGCGGGAACCTCCACGCCCAAGTCGCCGCGCGCAATCATGATTCCATCGGATGCCTCGATGATCTCGTTTATGTTCTCGACGGCCTCGGAGCACTCGATCTTGGAGATGAACGAGATGTTCTCGCCGCCGTTCTCGTCAAGGAACGCGCGTATCTCGCGCACGCCGGCGGCGTCGCGGATAAAGGAGGCGGCCACGAAGTCGACCTCCTGCTCAATGCCGAACAGCAGATCCTGCCGGTCCTGGTCGGTCATGACCGGCAGCGGCGCGGACACGCCGGGCAGGTTCACCGACTTGCGCTCGCCGAGCACGCCGGAGTTCTGCACGGTGCAGTGGATGTCGGTGCCATCGACTCCGTCGACCGCGAGCTCGATCAACCCATCGTCGATCAGGATGATGGTGCCGGGTTCGACCACTTCGGAAAGTCCCTTGCAGGTTTGCGTCACCATGCGGCACGTGCCCTCGACCTCGCGCTCGGTGAGGATAAACGCGCTACCGGCCATCAGCTGCACCTCGGAATGGCCAGACAGCTGGCCCGTGCGGATTTCGGGGCCCTTGGTGTCAAGCAGCACGGCGCAGGGCGAGTCGAGCTCGCGGCGAACCTTGCGCAGGCGCTCCATACGGGCGCGCTGCTCTTCCCGACTACCGTGCGAGAAGTTGAATCGAGCGATGTCCATGCCCGCGTTGATGAGCCCCTTGAGCGTCGATTCGCTGTCGACGGCGGGACCAAGCGTGCAGACGATTTTCGTTCGTTTTGCCATGCATCCTCCAGACGCTCTCGCGCTAATTGCACTCTCGTGCTCAAAACTATAACGCTAATTTCGGCTGTATTCTTCGGCGAACGGATAACACCACAGACAAGCTGGGCGCAAAGATGCGAACATGACGGAAAAGCCAACGTTCGTATAACCGCTCAGGGTATCGTTTTCACCGATAGCGCAAACCCTACGCCTCTTCGGCAACAGCCGGCTCGTCAAGGCCCCTCTGCGGGCGCTTCGCAACAAGCGCGTAGGCGACGACGCACGCCCCGACGGCGATAAGCGGCGCGCTGAGCACCTGGCCCATGGTAAGCCAGCCGCCCCACAGGTAGCCGATCTGCGCATCGGGCTGACGCACGAATTCGACGAGGAAACGGAAGCAGCCGTACAGCACCAAGAACACGCCCAGAAACGTTCCCTGCGCACGCGGCGGACGCTTGCGCGAAAGCAGGTACAGCACGCAGAACAGCACAACGCCCTCGAGCAGCGCCTCGTAGAGCTGCGAGGGATGACGCGGCATGCTGCCGGCCGACCCGCCGAACACCACGCCCCAGGCAAGCTCGGTCGGCGCGCCCCACAGCTCGCCGTTGACGAAATTGGCGCAGCGGCCGAAGAACAGGCCGATCGGCGCCGCGATGCAGCCTAGGTCGGCAAGCGTGAGATACGGAATGCCTGTAAAGCGCGCCGCGACGATGCCCGACAGCAACGCGCCGATAAGCCCCCCATGGAAGCTCATGCCGCCATGGTTGAACGCGAGGATTTCAAGCGGATGGGCGAAATAGTAGCCGTCGCCGTATACAAGCACGTAACCGAGCCTGCCGCCAAGAATGACGCCGATGATGACGCAGAGCATGATGGTGAGTAGAGAGTCGGTGTCGACGCGCACGCCCCAGCGCTTCGACGTGCGCCGAAGCACGAGCGCGGCGCAGACGAAGCCCGCGATGTAGGCAAGGCCATACCAGCGCACCGAGATAGGCCCCAGGGAAAATGCGATGGGGTCGAGCGATTGATAAAGGTCGTTGAGCATGTAAGGGATTCCCTCCCGCTTAAAGCGGCAAGTTGAAGACTACCGAAGGCCGCCGGCGCCAATTTCAATGGCGGCGAAATGCAATTCCTCGCGCATATCGTGCGGGATGGGCTGCAGAAGCGACGAGAGCGCCCCGCAATGAGGGCAGCGTACGCCGAACAGGGCCAGGTCGCTGCGAAGAACCATGACCGATTCGTAGGCATGCACGTCGAGGGAGCGCGCGCCGCACTTCGCACAAGCGATTGATGCATCTGTCGGCATGACGTCTCCTTCCCTACCCTTGATGCCCGATACCTACAGAAGGAACCGGTTGGGGTTGCCTTGGCGCTCGGGGGTGTTCGACTTGCGTTCACCCACGTCGGGCCCCCGATCCAGGAAAAACTCGCAGAAGCGGCAGATTTCCTTTGCTGCCGCGTCGTAGTCGCGACGCGGGTTGAGCAGGCGGCCGTAATCCGTGCAAACCACGTGCGTGGGCCTGAAGCAAGCGGCGAAATGGCAGTCGGCGGGACACGGCTCGCCGGGGATGTTGTGCGGGCAGCGCGAATTCATTTCCTCGTCGTCCGCGCAACCGCGCAATTCCCAACATGCCATGCCGCCGCCTCCTTCCTGCGTTTGATTCCCCGCTTGCTGTCTGCGCCGTGAATGCTACATCACTGCCGGGACGACGCGCGTCACGCCGGGCACGCGCTCCTTGAGGATGCGCTCCACGCCGTTGGCCAGCGTCATCTGGGACATCGGGCAGCCCTTGCAGGCGCCCTGCAGCTCGACGGTCACCACGCCGTCCTCGTCGACGTCGACCAGCTTCACGTCGCCGCCGTCAGCCTGCAGGCTCGGACGGATAAGCTCGAGCACGGATGCGACTTCGTTCTTGTCAACCATGTGAGTTGCTCCTTTGCATATGATCGGTCATGCTTGCCGTTGATTCTAACACACGCCCCTGCGGGCGTAAGTGAGGTTAGGCCGAGGGCTTCCAGTCCTTGCCGAGGATGACGAGCACATCGGTGTTGTACGTGTACGACCCGGTATTCTGCACCGCGCGCCCCACGCCCATGGCGGCGATGGCGGTGTTGGCCTGGTCGAGCTGGTCGTCATCGTCGTAGATGACGAGCGTTTCGTTATAGGCGGCGGTGTCGGTATTGCCCGTTTCCGAAACCTCGAAGCCCTTGGCGTTAAGCGCCGAAGTCATAGAGGCCGCCGCGCCGGTGATGCCGCTGCCGTTGCGAATGGTGAGCGTGAAGCTGGCCGGATCGACCGTGACGACCTCCTCGGATGTGGCAGGGTCCTCGCCGGCCTCCACGCGCTCCATCATGGAGGCGAGGTTCGAGGTCGATACCGTGTAGACCGAAGTGCCGCCATCGTCGGAGACGTAGCCGGGAATAAGCGCGGCTTTGACGTCCGCGGCGGAAATGCCCTTGAGCGAGTCGGCCAGCGCGAGCATGTCCGAGGAGCTCACGTCGGTGCCGAACGTGCCGCCCACCTTGTCGAGCAGGGACACGAGGGAGGTTTTGCCGCTGCCGAGCATGGCAAGCGACACCTGGGTAAGCAGCTGCTCGCGGAATGACGCCTGCGTCGAGGTGGGGCTTTGGTAGTTCGCGGCGCGGGCCAGCGTCAGGGCGGCGGCGCCGGAAAGCGTCTGCTCGCCGGCGGGCAGGTACACGTCGCCGGCACGCGGGTCGTCGACCTCTTCGCCAAGGTTGACGCCGACGCCTCCGAGCGCATCGACGAGCGCGACGATTCCCTGCGCATCTATTTTCACGAAATGGTTCACCTGCACGCTGCACAGCGAATTGACCGCGCTTATAAGCGCAGCATCGCCATCTTGCGTGGAGGCCTCGCGCAGCGGGTGGTATTTGCCGTCCTTGAGCGACACCTGCACGCTTGCGGGGATGGCGAGAACGGTCACGGTGTTTGATTGCGTATCGGTGCGCACGAGCGCCAGCGCGTCGGGCCCGTCCTCGGAATAGGGCATGCCCGCAAGGTCGAGATCGGCAGCGACGAGCGTGTAGAACGCCTCCCCCGACTTCGCCGTGGCAAGTGCGCTTTTCGCGTCGGAATCGGAAAGCCCCAGCTTGCTGTCGAGGCTGCCGAAGAGGGTGAAGGAGCCCACACCGATGGCGACCGCCGCCAAGACGGCGACGACGGCGAGCACGATACCTGCGCGACGGGCTACCGAGCGCCGCTTCACGCCCGGGGAGAATTCGAGCCGGCCGGCGTTGCCCGCACGCCCGACGGGACCGGTTGCCGCAGGCATGACGTTGTTGACGTAGCCGCGTTGCGCGCGCTTCTGGCGGCGAGGGCTGGAAAAGCCCACGCGATCGGCATTCATGTGCTCGGGGCGCAGCTTCTGCACATGGGTGCCGAGCGTTGCCGAGCGCATGCGGCGCGACGTGAGCTTCGAATTGATGGCGTTGATATTGTTGCGACGACGCGGCATATGCTTCCAGGCCTTTCCAAGCCGTGAGGTGGGGCTAGCCGAGCGCCCGACGCGAGACGTTCGCGCCGAGCGAGGTCAGCTTCCCGCAGTAATCCTCGTAACCGCGGTCGATGTGCGCGATGTTGTGCACGCGGGTTTCACCCTCGGCGACGATGCCGGCGAGCACGAGCGCCGCGCCCGCGCGCAGGTCGGTCGAGGAAACGTCGGTGCCCTGCAGGTCGGCGACGCCGCGCACGAGCGCATGGTGATCCTCGATGGTGACGTCGGCGCCCATGCGGGCGAGCTCGGAGGCGAACATAAAGCGGTTTTCGAAAACGTTTTCCGTCACCATGGACGTGCCGTGGGCAAGGGCGCACAGGAGCATGAACTGCGCCTGCAGGTCGGTCGGGAAGCCCGGGTGCGGCAGCGTTTGGACGTCGGTCGGCGTGAGCGGCGACGTGCGCGCGCAGCGGATCCAGTCATCGCCCGTCTCGACGGTGCATCCCATGGCCTCCAGCTTGATGAGCGCCATGCGCAGAAATGAGGGGTCGATGCCGCGCACGGTGACGGGGCCGCCGGTAAGCGCGCCGCCGACGAGGAAGGTGCCGGCCTCGATGCGGTCGCCGACCGTGGTGTGCTCGCACGCATGGAGGCTTTCGAGCGCGACGCCCTCCACCTCGATGATAGAGGTACCGGCGCCGCTGACCTTGCCGCCCATGGCATTGAGCATATTGGCGAGGTCGACGATCTCGGGTTCGCGGGCGGCGTTTTCGATGAGCGTGCGGCCTTGCGCCGTGATGGCGGCCATCAGGCAGTTCTCCGTGGCGCCGACGCTTGGGAAGTCGAGGGCGACCTCAGCGCCGTGCAGGCCGTTGGGCGTGGTTGCGTTCAGATAACCGTGGTCGATGCTGAATTCGACGCCGAGCGCTTCAAGGCCCACGAGATGCATGTCGATCTTGCGCGCGCCGATTTGGCATCCGCCGGGCATGGCCACCCGAGCGCGGCCGAAGCGGCCGATGAGCGGGCCGAGCACCGAAATGCTCGCGCGCATTTTCGAGACGAGTTCGTAAGGGGTCTCAAACGAGGTGACGGCGGCCGTGTCCACTTCAAGGGTATGCCCGTCGCGCTTAATGCGGGCGCCGAGGCATTCCAGGACTTCGGACATAACGGCGATATCGCTGATGAGGGGAACGTTATGAATAGTGGTTGCGCCCTGCCCCAAAAGCGCGGCGGCGATGAGCTTCAGCGCGGAGTTTTTCGCGCCGGAAACGACGACCTCGCCTGAAAGCGTGTTGTTGCCTTCAACGACGATGATTTCCTTTTCGGCCATGGCTCCCCCTGCGATAGGTGATATTCGGAAGCCCCATTATACGGCGAAGCCCCGCACGGCGCAGGCATTCACGATGAAAGCAAACAGGGGTTGAGGAGCAACGCGCCGGCCGGCGGGATTGCCGCATCCCGGCATCGCCGGCGGCCTGGTCGAGCGCTTTCGCTCGACCCCACGAAGTTTTGTTGCGGCGTCTTGCCGGCCCACATGCTCAGCTTTGCAGCCAGCTCGCTTGAAAATGCGTGTCGCGCCCTTCGGGCGCTCTCTAATAGGGTTCGAGCTTTCGCTCGAACCTACGAAAGCCCCAGGTCAACGTTGGTTTTCAACCGAAAATCCGTAGGCGCGTTCGCAAGAGCGCGCATGCCGGCAAAGCCGGCATAATCGACCCGCAGGTTGCGCAAAAGTCAGCGAGGGCCGCCCCTGCGTCGTATTCGCCTGAAACAAGGGGGCATAGGCCTTCGGGCCATGCCCCCGCAGTTGAAGGTGAAGACGGCGTGCCAGGGCGGCCCGCAGCGTCGAGTAAAGCGGCGGCCGCAAGGCCGCCGCAACCAAACTAGTTCTCGCCGAGTGCCCAGCGCGTGAAGCCGGTCACCTTGATGGAGCCGCCGAGCTTCTTGGCGCACTCGTCGGTGTAGGCCAGCACGGTCTGGTCGGGGTTCTTGACGAAGGCCTGCTCGGTCAGGCAGTTCTCCTTGTAGAACTTCTCCAGGCGGCCAGTGGCCATCTTCTCCTGGATGGCCTCGGGCTTGCCGGACTCGGCAGCCTGAGCCTTGTAGATGCTCTTCTCATGCTCGACAACCTCGGCCGGCACGGACTCGCGGGTGGCGGACACCGGGGAAGCGGCGGCAACCTGCATGGCGACGTCGCGGCCATAGGTCTGGAAGTCGGCGGAAGCGGGGTCGATGCCCTCGACCTCGAAGGTCACCAGGACGCCGATCTTGCCGCCACCATGGATGTAGGAGGAAACGGCGCCGGCCTCGACGGTGGTGGCACGGGGCAGCTGCATGTTCTCGCCAAAGGTGTGGATGGCGTCGGTCAGCACGTCGGCAACGGTCTCGCCCTCGGCGTCGGCGGCCTTGGCGGCCTCGGCGTCGGCGGCCTTGGCGGCCAGGGCGGCGCGGGCGATCTTCTCGGCGCAAGCCTTGAACTTCTCGTTGGAGCTCACGAAGTCGGTCTCGCAGTCGAGCTCGACGATGGCGGCAGCGGTGGCGTCGTCGGACAGAACGGTCATGACGGTGCCCTCGTTGGTGGCGCGGCCGGCCTTCTTGGCGGCAGCGGCCAGGCCACGGGTGCGCAGGACGTCGACGGCCTTGTCCATATCGCCGTCGGCCTCGACGAGCGCCTTCTTGCACTCCATCATGCCGGCGTCGGTCATTTCGCGAAGTTCCTTGACCATGGAAGCGGTGATAGCAGCCACGTTGGATCCTTTCTATCGTTTATCACGGCGGCGCATTGCGCCACCGCATGTTACCTGTAAAAAACGCCGCCGGCCGCCTGATTGGAGGGACCGACGGCGCATCTACCTACTTGAGCGGTGCAGCTTATTCGGCAGCGGGGGCAGCAGCCTCGGCGGACTCGGCGACAGCGGCCTCGGCAGCCGGAGCGGCCATTTCCTCGGCGGTCACCGGGGCACCGGTGCCGGCGATGACGGCGTCGGCGATGAAGTCGGCCAGCAGCTTGACGGAGCGGATGGCGTCGTCGTTGGCCGGGATGCCGTACTCCACGTCGTCCGGGTCGCAGTTGGTGTCCAGCGTGCCGACGATCGGGATGTTCAGGCGATGAGCCTCGCGGATGGCGATTTCCTCACGGTTGGTGTCGATCACGAAGATGGCGTCGGGGACGCGCTTCATGTTGCGGATGCCGTTGAGGTTGGTCTGCAGCTTGGACAGCTCCTTGCGCAGCAGGATCTGCTCCTTCTTCGGCAGCAGCGCCATGCGGCCGTCGGCCTCCATGCCCTCGAGCTCCTCCATGCGCTGCACGCGGGAGCGGATGGTCACGAAGTTGGTCATCATGCCGCCGAGCCAACGGGCGTTGACGTAGGGCATGCCGCAGCGGTTGGCGGCGTCGGCGACGGCTTCCTGAGCCTGCTTCTTGGTGCCCACGAACAGCACGGAGCCGCCGTTCTTGGCGATGTTGGAAACGAAGGTGTAAGCCTGGTCCATGCCGACGAGCGTCTGCTTGAGGTCCAGGATGTAGATGTCGCCGCGAGCGCCGAAGATGTACGACTTCATCTTCGGGTTCCAGCGGCGCTTCTGATGACCGAAGTGCGCGCCAGCGTCAAGCAGCGTCTGAATGCTGATTTTTGCCATTGTTCTCTCCATTCGTTAGTCCTCTGCACGCGGTCTTCCCCGGAGCCCGCAACCGTTATTCCGGTCACTAGCGGGACGAGTCGCGCATGCATGTGTGATAAAAACAGCCCTCGAAGTATAAAACGCCCCCTCGCAGTGCGCAAGGGGGCGTTTTCATGCGGCGGCGAACCTCACAGCATCGCCAAATCAACCGCATCAGACCTCGTACTTCTTGCTGTTTCGCATGGACAGCGTCACCGTGGTGGCGTTGTGCAGAAGCGAGGAAGCCTGCGGCGTGATGATGCCCGCGATGCCCGCGGCCAGAAGCGCCGAGTTGATGAGCATGACGCCCTTGAAGCTGGCGGACAGGCGCTCCATCAGGCCCTCGGACATGCGGCGCAGCGCGACGATGGCGCTCATGTTGCCGCCCGTGAGCGTGATGTCGGCCACTTCCTTGGCCACGGCGGTTCCCTGCCCCATGGCGATGCCCACGTCGGCCAGCGCCAGCGCCGGGGCGTCGTTGACGCCGTCGCCCACCATGACCACGCGGGCGCCTTGAGCCTTGAGGCTCTCCACAAAGGCGTACTTGTCCTCTGGCAGCAAGTTGGCATGGAACTCCGTCACGCCCGCCGCGGCGGCGATGCGCTCGGCCGTGCGCTCGTTGTCGCCGGTGAGCATAATCACGCGCGTAAATCCGAGTTTGCGCAGCTCGGCCACCGCTTCCGGCACGCCGGGCTTGAGCGGGTCGTGCACGCCGATGACGCCCATGAGCTTGCCGTCGACCGCCAGATACAGCGGCGAGAGGCCGTCGGTCTCCTTAGCGATGAGCGCCTTCTGCTCGTCGGTGATGGCCACCTTTTCGTCGCCGACCACGAAATGCTCCGAGCCGATGACGACGCGCTTGCCGTCAAGGGAGCTGGCGATGCCGTGCGCGACGATGTATTCCACCTCGGCATGGCGTTCGCGGTGTTCCAGGCCCCGATCGGCCGCTGCACGCACGACGGCACGGGCCACCGGATGCGGGAAGTGCTCCTCCAAGCAGGCGGCGAAGCGCAGAACCTCGTCGGTATCCCATCCGTCGAGCGTGAGCACGCTGGCGACCTCGGGCGTGGCCTCGGTGAGCGTGCCCGTCTTGTCGAAGACGATGGTGTCGGCCTGCGCCATGTTCTCCAGGTGCTGAGAGCCCTTGACGGTGAAGCCCGACTGCGCGGACTGGCTCATGGCGGAAAGCACCGCGATGGAGCCGGTGAGCTTCAAGGCGCACGAGTAGTCGACCATCAGAGCCGCCGAGGTTTTCACCAGGCTGCGCGTAGTGAGCGCCACGGCGCCCGCGAGCAGGAAGTTCCATGGCACGATGCGGTCGGCCAAGTGCTCCATGCGCGATTGCGTCGCCGACTTGTACGTCTCGGTTTGCTCGACGAGGTTGACGATGGAGCGCAGCTTCGTCTGCCCCTCGTTGGCGCGGACCTCGACGATGATTTCGCCGTCCTCGACCGCGGTGCCGGCGAACACGTCGTCGCCGACGGTGCGCTCGACCGCCAGCGGCTCGCCGGTGAGCGCCGCCTGGTTGACCATGGCGGTGCCGGACACGACGACGCCGTCGACGCTGACGGGCATGCCCGTGCGCACGGCAATGTGCTGGCCGGGCTTAAGCGAGCTTGCGGGAACCTGCGTCTCGGTGTCGCCTTCCACGAGCTGGGCCGTTTCGGGCAGGTCGAGCAACGCGTTGATGAGCGCGCCCTCGGAGCGGCTGCGCGTGTATTCCTCGAGCGTTTCGCCCACGTTGAGCAGAAGCATGGTGAGCCCCGCGGTGCGCGGGTCGCGCTTGGCGAAGGAGATGCCGATGGCGGCCGCGTCGAGCACCGGGACGTCCAGACGGCCCGCCGCCAAAGACTTCAGGCCCGCCCACAGAAACTTGCGGTAGCTCCACACCGTCCAAGCCGCGGCCAGGGGCTTCGGCAGAAACCAGCGGCGCATGAAATGGGCGCCCACCAGGCTTGCCAAGTCCATGAGCAGCGAGTGCGTGCGCGGGGCGAGGTCGAGCCCGCAGCCGGACTTCGCCTTGGAGATAGCCTCGGCGTCGATGGAGGCCAAATGACCGAGCACGCGCTCGCGCGCGCCGGGCGTTGCGCGGTAGGCGATGGCCACGCTGCCGATGCGGGGGTAGACCGTCGACTTCGTGATGTCGGGGCACTGCCCCAGCACGCGATAGAGGGCGTCAAGGTCCGCTGACGGGACGGGGCCCGCCAGCGTCACGCGCAAACGGCCGGGAAGCTCGTTCGCGATTTTGCACTGCATGATGCGCGCTATTCGGCGGCGGGCTCGGCAGGTGCGGCGACCTCGGCCTTGCCGGCCTCGTTGATGTAGCTTGCCTCGGCAACGATGTCGTCAACCTGGCACTTGGCCTGCTCCACGACGTCCTGGTAGGCGGCCTTGGCCTGCAGGCCCTTGGCGACGCCCTGGACGTAGACCTTCTTAGCGGTGTCGGAGGTGACGGCCTTCACGCCCACCGTGCCGAGCAGGAAACCAGCGCCGATCAGCCAACCGCCATTCTTCGGGAACTTCATGATGCCCTTCCTTTCTTGCGGGCCTTATCGCCCGCTGCTGGCGAACGGCCGCGCGGCGCGTTCGCGATTAATCGAACAAGGCTGAGGATAGACGTGCCGACGCGGCGCGTCAATCGGTTTAAATTCGGTTAACTACCTGCGTTGATGGTGTCTAACTTATTTTCTGGAGCATCGCGGGGGCGCCGTGGGGCGGCTCGCTTTCCCCTCTTTGGGCGAGCGCGCGGGATGCGGCTCGCCCGTTTGCTCAGGTCGCGGGACCAAGTAACCGAAGGTATCCCAGGCCGTCGGCCAAGGATGGCCGCATGACGATGCAAGGCCGGCCGCGCAGGCGGATGGAGGCAAGCACTGGCAGCAAAGGTCGGCCGTGCCATACCTAATTTGTGCAAAAGATGAAGAAGCCCGCCGCAGACGCGCGGCCAGCCGCTACCATGAAGCGCAACGACTCGCAACCGACGGAAAGGGGCGCTGCGAGCGCGGCGGGGCCACGCACAGGCGACCCGCACGGCGCAACATCCCGGCAATCCCACCACAAGGAGAACCCATGAACTTCAACAACGTATCCTTCGAGAGGTCTTTCGGCATCTCCTCGCAGCTACCGCCCTCGACGCTGCCCGAGGTCGCGTTCGCCGGGCGGTCCAACGTCGGCAAGTCGTCCATGCTCAACGCCCTGTTCGGGCGCAAAAGCCTGGCGAAGGTGTCGCAGAAGCCCGGCAAGACGTCCACCATCAACTTCTTCGCCACCGACACCGCCCGCTTCGTCGACCTGCCCGGGTACGGTTACGCGCGCGTCGCGAAATCGGAAAAGGGCCGCTGGGCCGAGCTGATCGAGGGGTATTTCAACCAGGACCGCAACTTCGCCCTGGTGGTGAGCCTGGTGGACATCCGCCACGAGGCCCAGCAGCTCGACTTGAACATGATTTCGTTTTTGCAGGAAGCGGGGCTGCCGTTCGCCGTGGTGCTGACGAAATCGGACAAACTTTCCCGGTCGGCCGGGCAGCGCCAGGCCGCGCTGCTGCGCCGCCAGCTCGAGCTTGCTGAGGACGTCCCGATGCTCGTGACGTCAAGCGAAAAGAAGGACGGCTTCGACGCGCTGCGCCGCCTGATCACCCAGGCGTGCGAGGGGTAGCTGGCGCAACGCGCCCAGCCGCACTTCATCCAAGCAGCACCTGAGACATGAAAAAGCCCCGCTTTGGCGGGGCTTTTTGCATCAGGTATGCGAAGGGCCGCGCTCGAGCGCCCGGGCGCCCAAGCCTGCGCCCTACCCCGAAAACCCGACGTCGTCCTTGTGGCGCGCGGGATTGTCGGCCGCGGCGGTCGCCAAGGCGTCGCAGCGCTCGTTCTCGGCATGGCCCGCATGGCCTTTGACCCAGACGAAGTCCACGTCGTGCGGGCGCTTCGCCTCGAGCATGCGCTTCCAGAGGTCGACGTTTTTCACGGGCTGCTTCTGCGCGTTCTTCCAGCCGCGCTTAAGCCAGCCGTCGACCCAATGCTGCTTGAAGGCGTTGACCAGGTATTGCGAGTCGGAATAGACCGTCACCTGGCACGGGCGCTTGAGCGCCTCGAGCGCGACGATGCACCCGAGCAGCTCCATGCGATTGTTCGTCGTGGTGCGAAAACCCTGCGAGAACTCGCGCTCGTGCACGCCGCCCTTGCTGTCCACGAAGCGAAGGATGGAGCCATAGCCGCCCGGCCCGGGATTGCCCCGGGAGGCGCCGTCGGAAAACAAATCCACATGCATGCTTCTTCAACCGCTTCCGCGTTACTTGAACTGGCTCGGGTGCTTGGAGAAGAAGTCGAAGCGCGGGGGAAGCTCGCGCACGCGATGGCGCCCGTCCTCCAGCTCCGCGCCGTGGCACAGCTCCTCGAGGCCCTCGAAGTCGTAGTTCCAGCTGAAGAAGTCATCGAACTCGAAGCTTAAGTAGTCGCAGATCTTCTCGCAGCCGCGCGGGACCACCGGGTGCATGAGCAGCGTGCAGATGCGCAGCAGGTAGAAGCAGTCCACGAGCGTCTGGCGGCGCAGCGTATCGTCGCCTTCCTTTTCCGCCGTGCGGATGTTGTCCGTCCAGTACTTGTTCGACCAGCGGATGAACACATCCATGATGGACATGATGGTGTGCAGCTCCACCTTGTGCATGGTGGCGTCGTAGTCGTTCATGACCGCATGGGCGCGTTCGCGCACCTCAGGCGACACTTCCCCGAGCGGCAGATAGCCCTCGAAGTTCTTCTGCGCCTCGTAGAAGCAGCTGCGCGCCAGGCGGTTGAACACGTTGGTCAGAAGCGAGCCCTCTTTAAGCACCGGGTCGGCGTAGCGCGGGTTGTCGCGCTTGGATTCGTCCTGCTCGAAGGGCTTGGGCTTGAAGCCGACGGACTTCTGGTCGAGGCCGAGCGCCAAAAAGTGCGCGCGCAGCTGCTCGGGCGTGTAGTAGTCGAGCAGCTCGTCGGCCGTGGGCGGCTTGACCTTGCCCGACGAGGACGCCTTCTTGTTGCCAAGCAGGATGTGATGGTTCGCGACGAGCTTCGTCTGGCGCAGTGGATGATCCGTCTCGCCGGGCGCGAGGATGTCGCCGGGGCGCAGCGCCTCGATGAGCGCAGGCTGGGCCACGCCGTAGAAGTACAGGTTGTCCTGTCCGATGAACTGGTAGACCTCGGCGTCTTCCGAGCACCAGAAGTCGCGCCAGCTGCCGCGCGGCAGGCCCATCTTGTCGTTGACGGCCATGGTGAAGCTCATCGGCGCCCACAGGCTTTCGGGCCAGCACCACACCGTCAGCCCCTCGAGGCCGTCGATGACCGGGGCCTTCACGCCCCATTCGATGTTGCCGGTGATGCGGAAGGGCACGAGCGCCTTGCCGGTGCGGAAACGGATAGAGGCCCGCGTGAGCACGTCGCGCGCGGCGTCGCGGGCGTCGATGTCGGAGAACTCGATGGTAAACGATTGCTTGCCGGCCTCGGGCTCGTGCAGGGTATGCTCGGGCAGCTTATTCGCGATGGCCTGGTAGTCCTCGCGCAGCTCGTTCTTGATGAAGACGACGGGCGGCTCCAAGAATTCCTTGATGACCTGCGGCACGATGGGACGCACCTCGGGGTCGGCCTCGAGAGCGGCGGCGTGGCCGCGCAGAAATTCGGTGAAGGCGGGCAGGTCGAAATACCAGTTCTCCACCGGGCGCATCTCGGGCGTGGTGTCGGTGAGCGAAGACTTCGGCGCGATGAGGTCCTCGGGCGCGTAGCTATGCCCGAGGTCGCACTCGTCGGCGTAGGCGTGGTCGGACTTGCAGCCCTGCACCGGGCAATGCCCGTGAACCTGACGTCCGTTCAAAAACGTCTCGGCCTGCGTGTCGTAAAACTGCAGCGTGGAACGCTTGTGCAGCCAGCCGTTCTCGTGCAGCTTGGTGATGAAGGCCTCGCTGATATGCTGGTGCACCTCGCCGCAATGGCCGATGTTGGAGCCCTCGTACACGCTCAGCGCGATGTCGTAGGCGTCAAGCGTCGCCTTCTGCCTCTCGTGGTTGCGCTGCACGTAGTCCTCGATGGTGCCGTCGAACTCGCCGGCCTCCACGAGCTTGCGGTAGCCCTCGTTGATGGGCGAGCCGAAGCAGTCGGTGCCGCTGATGAAGCGCACGTTGTCGGCGCCGATGCGGTCGCGCAGAAAGCGCGCGAAGCAGTCGGCCGGCACGAACACGCCGGCGATATGGCCGAAGTGCAGCGGCTTGTTGCCGTAGGGCATGCCGGCGGTGACCACCGCGCGAGCAGGCCAGTTGACGGTTTCGGTGTTAGTTTGCGTTTGTGCCATCGGTAGCTATCTCCTTCAGGGCGTCGGCCACATCGGCGGCCGAAACCGAGTTCTTATCCTTCGAAAGCAAATCCAGCAGGTCAGTCACGCTGCTGGAATCGGATTGCAGGCTCACGGTACCATACTTCTGCATGCCGGCAAGCTCGGCCGCCTTGGCGACGGCGTCCTCCTTCGTGCCGATTTCGTCGGCCAGGCCGTTTTCCACCGCGTCGATGCCGGTGAAGCTCAGGCCCGTGGCAAGCGCGCGCACGGCCTCGACGTCCATGTTGCGGCCCTCGGCCACATTTTCGATGAACGTGGCGTTGATCTTGTTCACCATGTCCTGATAGTAGGCGCGCTCCTCGTCGGTAAGCGCGCGCGTGCCATAGGTGGAGTCCTTGCTTTGCGCCGAGGTGATGTCGTCGACGGAAATGCCGAGCTTGTCGAGCAGATCGGAGACGTCGGTGAGCTGCATGGCCGTGCCGATGGATCCGATCGCGGTGGTTTTCGCGGTGAAAATGTAGTCGGCCTGGCTGGACACCTCGTAGGCGGCGCTGGCGTTGGTGGCGGCGCTCGAGACGACGACGGGCTTGCCGGTCTCTTCGCGGAATTGCTTGACGTAGGCGGCCATTTCCTCGCCGGCCGTGGCCGTGCCGCCGCCGGAATTCACACGCAGGACGACGGCCTTGATGTGCTCGTCGGCCGCGGCGCGGTCGAGCTGCACCTTGAGGCCCTCGGGGCTTGCCGTCGTGCCGTCGTAGCCGATGGTTCCGCTGATGGTGATGACGCCGACGCTGTCAGCAGACACCTCGGCCTCGCCCGACGACCCCGCAAACGAGCCGGTTGCCGACGAGAGGACCGTGGTGCATGACCCAATGCCGAGGGCGCACAGCGCGAAGGCGGCGACGATCGCCACGATGGCGACGATCCAACCGTGGCGCCGGGGCGGCTCGGGGCGGGCGGACGCGAAAGCCGCGTCGGGCGCCGGGGCCGGTCCGGGCGTGGGCGCGGATGCACAGGCAGGCGGCGCAGGGGTTGCCGCCGGGGCGCCGGCGTCGGGCTGGCCGGGCTGCGGCGGGCAGGGGTTGCCGTTTTCTTCGTTCGACATGACGCTCCTTGACGTAAGGGTGAGTTCGAATCATTATACGCCGGGCGCCGGGCGGCCATCGCCTGACGGGCGGCGAGCACAAAAACAGAAGGCGGCCCCGCGGGACCGCCTTCCAAAAAAGCAGTGTCGAACCGAAAGCCGTGGCGCGTTAGAACTCCAGGTTCTGCGAGGAGCCGTTGGAGTGCTGGGCCTTCTTCGCAGTGCGCATCAAGAACTCCGCGTTGTTGTCGGTTTGCTTGAGCGACTTGATGAGCATATCCATGGCGCGCTCGGTGTTGTTGGTGTTCGCCAGGATGCGGCGGACAGCCCAAATGAGCGGGGCCTCCTGCGGGTTGAGCAGCAGGTCCTCCTTGCGCGTGCCGGACGACACCGGGTCGATGGCCGGGAAGATGCGGCGGTCGGCCAGGTTGCGGTCGAGCTTGAGCTCCATGTTGCCGGTGCCCTTGAACTCCTCGAAGATAACCTCGTCCATCTTCGAGCCGGTTTCCACAAGCGCGGAAGCCAGAATGGTCAGGCTACCGCCGCCCTCGATGTTGCGGGCGGCGCCCAAGAACTTCTTGGGCGGATAAAGCGCCGTCGAATCGACGCCGCCGGACAGGATGCGGCCGGAAGCGGGCTGCGCCAGGTTGTAGGCGCGGGCCAGGCGCGTGAGGCTGTCGAGCAGCACCACGACGTCCTTACCCTGTTCGACCAGGCGCTTCGCGCGCTCGATGACAAGCTCCGAAACCTGAATGTGGTTTTCGGTGGGCATGTCGAACGTCGAGGAGATGACCTCGCCCTTGATGGAGCGCTGCATGTCCGTGACTTCCTCGGGACGTTCGTCCACCAGCAGGCACATGAGGTGCACCTCGGGGTTGTTCGCGCTGATGGCGGCGGCGATGTCCTTCAGGATGGTGGTCTTGCCGGCCTTCGGAGGCGACACAATGAGGCCGCGCTGACCCTTGCCGATGGGGCTGACCAGGTCGATCACGCGCGCCGTGATGGTCTGCTTGCCGTGCTCCATGGTCAGGCAGTCGTCCGGGTAGACCGGGGTGAGGTCGCCGAAGCGCACGCGCTTGACGCATTCCTCCGCCGGCAGGCCGTTGACGGTCGAAACCTTCTGGACGGCGGCGTATTTCTCGTTGGGGCGGGCCGGACGCGTGGTGCCGGTGATCTTGTCGCCCTTGCGCAGGCCATTGCGGCGGATGGTGGACAGGCCCACGTAGCAGTCCTGCTCGCTGGGCAGGTAGCCGTTCGTGCGCAAAAAGCCGTAGCCGTCCTGCAGGATGTCGAGGATGCCCTCGACCTCGATGAAGCCCTCGGCCTTCACGGTCGCTTCGAACACCGCGTCGACGAGCTCGGCCTTCTTCAGGCCCGCGACGTCGACCTCGAGCTCGGCCGCCTTCGCGCGCAGCTCGGCGACCTTGAGCTTGGCCAGGTCGTCCTTGGTGACGCTGGGCGCAACCTCGCGGTTTTGATGCTGGCGACGCTGGTGGCGGTCGTTGTTATTGTTGTTGCGGTTGCGATCCTTGCCCTGGTTGCGGTTGTTGCGATTGTCGCGGTTGTCACGACCGTCGCCCTTGCCGTTTGCGCGGTTGTTGCGGTTGTCGCGGGAATCGCGGCCGTCGCCCTCGCGCGCTTCTCGGGGCTGATTGTGCTGCGAGCCGCTGGCGTGCGCAGACTTGCGCGGTGTGCGCGCGGCGCGGGCGGCGCGACCCGGAGCCATGTCGGCCGCAGGGGCGTCTGAAGCCTCCTGGGGCTTCTGATCGCCGGCAGGCGCGGCCTGCGCGCTTGCAGAAGCCTCCGCGGAAGAAGGCTCCGCGGTCTGGACATGCTTGCGCGGGCGGCCCGGGCGGCGGCGCGGGGTCGCAGCCGGGGCGGCGTCATCAGCAGGTGCGGAAGCGGAAGCGCCGTCGGCCGACGCAGCTGCGCCGTCGGTTGCGGGCGCGGCTTCGCCCGCCGGCGCCGCCTCTGCGGCCTCGGGCGCGGGGTTCTTGCGCGGGCGGCCCGGGCGGCGCTTTGCCGGCGCAGCCGGGGCTTCGGGGGCGGCCCCTTCCGCCGGTGCGGCCGAAGCGTCAGCGGCAGCCGGCGTTTCGGCAGCAGGTTTCTTGCGCGGACGTCCCGGACGACGCTTCGCGGGGGCGGCATCGGATGCGGGCGCCGCCGGCGCGGCCTGCGAAGCCTCGCTCACGGTCATTTCGTCACTCATGCGTTAGCAACCTTCTCCCAGTCCTTCATGAAGGTGTCCAGGCCGCGGTCGGTCAGCGGGTGCAGGACCATCTTCTTCAGGACGGCGAAGGGAACGGTGGCGATGTCGGCGCCCATGAGCGCGGCCTGCGTCACATGGTTGGCGCTGCGCACGGACGCGGCGATGATCTCGACCTGCTCGCCGTTGACGGTATTCGGCGTGAAGTCGTAGTTGTTGATGGCGGTGACTATGTTGCTCACCTGCTCCAGACCGTCCTCGGAGATGTCATCGAAGCGGCCGATGAAGGGGCTGATGTAGCGGGCGCCGGCGCGAGCTGCGAGCAGCGCCTGCGGCACGGAGAAGCACAGCGTCATGTTGACCGGGATGCCCTCGGCGGCCAGCGTGTGCGTGGCAGCCAGGCCCTCGACCATGGTGGGGACCTTCACCACGATGTTCGGCGCGATTTCGGCGAGCTTGCGGCCGTCGGCGACGATTTCATCGCGCGTCATGGCGACGGATTCGGCCGACACCGGGCAGTCGGGGCCGACGATGTCGCAGATGCGCTTCATGTGGTTATGGAAGTCGTCGAGCTTGCCGCCGATTTTGGCGTACAGCGAGGGGTTGGTGGTCACGCCCGCGAGCGCGCCCCAGCTTGCAGCTTCCTCGATTTCGGCCAAATCGGCCGTGTCCAGAAAGAACTTCACCCTTATTCCTCCTTGTAAATTGGGTTTTTGCCCCCAAGCACGCAAAGCGAACGCTGTTGGAAATGCGCGGGGGGACGATCGATATGAAGGGTTTCTTCCGTGGAATGGAAAAGAACTGCGGCAAGCGTAGCGCAAACAGGCCGCCTGCGCAAGCGCAAAAGACCAGATAACTATTCGAAGATTGGTTGCCAACGCCGACAATCTGGTGGCATCCCCGTGGTTATCGTGGCGGGTTTCACCACCGCCTATGCTATTGTGAAGCTGCACCTGCTGGGTGATGCGGTGAGCCATCACTTCAACCCGCGCCGCAAGCCGGGTTATAGCAAGGAAAGGGAAAAGGGAAAGAAAGGAAAAGGAGAGCGAACATGACAGCGAATAACGCAAGCCATTGCCCAACGAAAAGCACTGCTGAGCAATTCTCTTTTGGCCATAAGGCAATCGCCGTTGCCTTGTCCGTGGCAATGCTCGGCTTCGGCTGGCCTGCGGTTTCCCCCGCTAGCAGCTATGCTGCAACCGAGGGGGAGAATATCAGCATAGCCGAACCGGAACGCCCTTCTATTCCTGCCTGTGACTACGAAGTAGAAGTTGGGCAATCGTTCGATATTGTTCTTGGCCATGTTTTTTGGGAGCGCCACAAAAAGTGGAAGAGCTCGGATGAGAGCATTGCAACTGTCAAGGGCGATAACAACCATGGGGTTTATTGGGCAACCGTTACGGGTGTTAAGCCGGGATTGGTCGAAATTCTATACACCTACGATCAGCGCAATTCGGGACAATTGAGCAGGACCTATAGGATCCTGGTGAAAAAGGCGCCTATCGCTGGCCGCGTGACGCTTACCGGCAAATCGGTGAACGCGGTTTACGACGGCGCCTCGCATGCTGCCGGTACCGCGACTGCGACTGACACGAACGGCCACAATGTGGTGGTCGAGTACCAGAAGGCCGACGGCACATGGACCACGAACCCCGCCGAGATCACCGCCACCAACGTCGCCGACTCCACCACGGTCAAAGTCCGTGCGTCGGTCCCCGATTACTATGACGGCTACGTCGAGACCACCGAGAATCTTACTATTGCCCAGCGCCCCGTGAACCTCACCGGTGCGACCGACTCCAAGAGCTACACCGGATCCGCGCAAGAGATCACCGGCATCACCGCCGAGAGCCAGCACGGGAATCGCGGCCTGCTCAGCGGCCAGACCTACGATGGCCTGACCTACTCCGCCAAGGGCACTGACCCCGGCGAATACAAAGGCGCTTTCTCGGGCAATATCGCCATCAAGGCCGACGGCCAGGACGTCACCGCCAACTACGAGGTGACTAAGGAGGCCGGAACCCTGACCGTTACCAAGTCCGCGATCACCGGCTACGTGACGCTTTCCACCACCCCGGTGAGCGCGGTCTACGACGGCAAGCCCCATGCCGCGGGCACCGCGAC
>CAVGAF010000021.1:25009-26197 GCA_963627055.1 Butyrivibrio sp. CAG:318
CCAACGTAGCCGACTCCACTACGGTCGTCGTCCGCGCCTCTGTTCCCGGCTACTATGAGGGCTACGTCTACGCCACCGAGGCTTTGACCGTCACCCATCGCCCCGTAGCCTTCAACGGCGCGTCCGACTCCAAACTCTATACCGGCTCCGAACAGGAGATTACCGGCGCCGCCGCCGAGGGGCAAACGGAGGACCGCGGCCTGATCAGCGGACAGACCTGGGAGGGCCTGTCCTATTCCTCCAAGGGCACTGCGCCCGGCTACTACGACGGCGCCTTCTCCGGCAAGCCGGTCATCAAGGCCGGCGGCCAGGACGTCACCGCCAACTACGAGGTGACTCAGATTCCCGGCACTCTGACCATCGCCAAGTCTGACATCGACGACTACGTAACGCTTTCCGATACCCTGGTGGGCGTGGTCTACGATGGCAAGCCCCACGCAGCGGATGCCGTCGATGCCGCAGACACGAACGGACACAACGTGGTGGTTGAGTACCTGAAGTCTGATTACAGCTGGACCACGAACCCCGCCGAAATCACCGCCACCAATGTCGCTGACTCCACTTTGGTAATCGCCCGCGCGTCGGTTGCCGACTATTACGAGGGTTACACCTACACCGTCGGGATCCTGTTCATCGACCAACGCCCCATAAGCTTCACCGGCGAATCCGCTACAAAGGAACACAACGGCTCCGAGCAGGAGATTACCGGCATCGCCGCCGAGGGGCAGACGGAGGACCGCGGCCTACTCGACGGCCAGACCTGGGAGGGGCTGTCCTACAGCGCCAAGGGCACTGCACCCAGCACCTATGACGGCGCCTTCACCGGCGACGTCGTGATCAAGGCCGACGGCCAGGACGTCACCGAGAACTACGAGGTGACCCAGATTCCCGGCACGCTGACCATTACCGAGTCCCAGACCGCAGAGGAGGATACCGAGGCCGACGCCCCTGCGGGCGATGGCAATTCCTCGGCCTCCAGCAACAACGGCTCCGGTGTTTCCAGCAAGAGCTCGTCTGCAACCAAGGCTGGCTCCACTGTCAAGACGGGCGACGCCGTTGCCCCGTTCGCGGCAGGTGCAGGCATCGCGGCCGCAGCGGCAGCGCTGACAGCCTTCCTCGCATTCCGCAAGCGCCGCAGCACACGTCAGTAGGCGCGCCGATAGGGGCGACCCCTCTTTAGCACGCTGA
>CAVGAF010000022.1:0-26177 GCA_963627055.1 Butyrivibrio sp. CAG:318
TCGGCGATATGGCGCTTGCGGCCCGCCTCGTCGTTGCCGAGCAGCAGGTTGAACATGGACTCCATGGTCTCGACGTCCTCGGGCTCAACCTTGATGAGGCGCCGCGTCTCCGGATTCATGGTGGTCAGCCACATCATGTCCGGGTCGTTCTCACCGAGACCCTTCGAGCGGTTGATGCTGCACTTCTGGTCGCCGATTTCCTTCAGGATGTTGTTCTTCTCGAGGTCGGTGTAGGCGAAGTACGTCTTCTCCTTGCAGTTGATCTCGTAGAGCGGCGACTCGGCGATGTAGACGTAGCCCTCGTTGATAAGCGTGGGCACCAGTCGGTAGAGCATGGTCAGGATGAGCGTGCGAATATGGTAGCCGTCAACGTCGGCGTCGGTGCAGATGACCACCTTGCTCCAGTTCAGATTGTCCAAATCGAAGGTGCCCAGGTTCTTCATGCGCTTGTCCTTGACCTCGACGCCGCAGCCGAGCACGCGCAGAAGGTCCATGATGATGTCCGACTTGAAGATGCGCGGGTAGTCTTCCTTCAGGCAGTTGAGAATCTTGCCGCGCACCGGCATGACGCCCTGGAATTCGGCGTCGCGCGACGTGCGGATGGCGCCTGCCGCCGAGTCGCCCTCCACGATGTAGATCTCGCGGCGGTCCTTGTCCTTCGAACGGCAGTCGATGAACTTCTGCACGCGGTTGGCCATGTCGGTCTTCTGCTGCAGATTCGTTTTGATGGACTGGCGCGTCTTCTCCGCGTTCTCGCGCGAGCGCTTGTTGATGAGCACCTGCTCCATGATCTTGTCGGCCGCGGCCTTGTTTTCAATGAGGTAGGTTTCCAGGCGCTCCTTGAAGAACGCCGTCATGGCCTGCTGGATGAAGCGGTTGTTGATGGCCTTCTTCGTCTGGTTCTCGTAGGAGGTTTGCGTCGAGAAGCAGTTGGTCACCAGCACCAGGCAGTCCTGCACGTCCTGCCACTTGATGGAGCTCTCGTTTTTGTTGTACTTGCCCTGGCCTTTGATGTAAGCGTCGATGGCGCTGGTCAGCGCGCTGCGAGCGGCTTTCTCCGGCGATCCGCCGTTTTCCAGCCACGAGGAGTTGTGGTAGTACTCCTGCATCTGGAACGTGCGCGAGAAGCACAGGCAGGCGGTGATCTTCACGTTGTAGTCGGGCAGGTCGTCGCGGTCGCGGCCACGGCGGTCGGCCTGGATGAAGAAGGGCTCGGTCAGATATTCGGCGCCCACCTTCTCCAGCACGTAGTCCTCGATGCCCTTCGGGTAGCAGAAGTCTTCCTCGGTAAAGCCCTCTTCGCCCTCGATGCGCAGGCGGAAGGTGACGTTGGCGTTGACCACGGCCTGACGGCGCATGGTTTCGCGATACCACTCGTCGGGGATGTCGATGGACGTGAACACCTCGAGGTCGGGACGCCACTTGATGGTGGTGCCGGTGCGTGCGTCGTCGGCAGGCTCGATCTGCAGGGCCTTCTTCTTGGCGCCGATGACCTTGCCCTTCTTGAAGTGCAGCTGGTATTTGTTGCCGTCGCGCCAAACGGTGACGTCCATGTACTCGGAGGCGTACTGCGTGGCGCACGAGCCCAGGCCGTTCGTGCCCAGCGAGAAGTCGTAGTCGCCGCCCTCGTTGTTGTCGTACTTGCCGCCGGCGTACAGCTCGCAGAAGACCAGCTCCCAGTTGAAGCGCTTCTCGGCCGAGTTCCAGTCGAGCGGGCAGCCGCGGCCGTTGTCCTCCACCTGAATGGATCCGTCGGCGAACGCGGTGAGCGTGATGAGATTGCCGAAGCCCTGGCGCGCCTCGTCCACCGCGTTCGACAGGATTTCGAAGGCCGCGTGCGCGCAGCCGTCAAGGCCGTCGGAGCCGAAGATGACTGCAGGGCGCAGGCGGACGCGCTCCTCGTCCTTCAGCTGCCGGATGCTGTCGTTGCCGTAGGCGGCGGTGTTTTTTGCCATGCTCGCTCTTTCAGTGATCGTATTTCGCATGCGCCCGCAAACCCCTTGCGGACGCGAAGCCTTCCCCGCATGCAGCGGTGCTGGGCGCAAGGGCGCGTCATGAAGGGGAAGGCGGTGTCGTTCGAATTCCCGACTTTATCACACCGCATTCCCCCGCTGCCCGCGCCGCGTGCGAGAACTCACGGCAAAAACAAAACAGACGTTCGTATTTTCCAAACGGCCACTTCTAGCCGACTGCTTCCAGCCGGCAGGCAATCCCTACTGGACGCCGAACTCGAACACATCGCCCCAATGCCGGCGCAGCGTGAACGCCGCCGTCCGGCGCGTGTTGCTGTACACGATGGACCATTGCGTGTTGCTCGTGATGTCGTCGGGATTGGGGTCTTGCGCCGCGGCCCTCAGCCCCTCCCAGGCAACCGCGACGTCCTGCTCCCCCTCGTGGGCATCGAGCACCCGAGCGATGGCCAGCGCACGTTCCTTGCCATGGCCGTAGATGCCGTTATGCTGATTCGGCGCAACCTTGTCGGCGTACAACGCGTAGTAGTTGGTGATTTCCCGCGCAGGCGTTGCCACCAAAGCGCGCCCGGCATCGGCCGGGTCGTATTCCACCACACGGCTGTCGCCGGTGGCGTCACTGATGAAGAAGTGATAATCGCGCCCCGCCGACGCATGCATGTCGTACGAGCTCAGCAACGAAACGGCCTCCTCGGTGGTTGCGGCGCGGTCGAGCACCAGGCGAATCGCGAGCGACGTGCTGATGGCCGGCTTTTCCGTCGCCTGATCGACCGGTTCGCTGTCGAGCGTGAGCACCGCGATGGACACGCCCTTCTCGTTCACGCCGTCTAAACAGGCGAACGGCGCCACGATGGCGGCCGCGCGGCTCTTCAGCCCCTCGTCGGCAACGTTGGCGCGCAGGTTGTTCAGCGCGCAGAACGCGATGGACGCATAGCCGTCCTTCGGTTTCGTGCGCACCAGCAACGCCGACGTATCGTCCTTGAAATCGTAATTGCGCCCCATGAGCACGCCATCGGGGCCCATGGCGCGAAAAGCGCTGCACGCGAACTTGGGCGCGGTGACGGTGATGGGAATGCCGGGCAGGACCTGCGCGACCGCCGCGTCCAAATACCCCTGGTCAGTGCGGCAGGGCTCGCCCGTAAGCGCGTCGAGGTCGTAGTCGTAGTCGATTGAAACCTCGTAGAGGTTGTAGGGTCCCTCGTATGCGGAGAGCTTCTTCAGGGAAACGATGCTTGCAATCTGGTCTTCGTACATGATCAACACTCCAATCTCGAAAACGGGAAACGGCGTCGAACCTTGCGCAATAAGCCGGACATCTCGCCCCAACCGTAAGCTCCGGCCTCTTCCCCTAAATTCTACACCGGCGAATGCCCACTTGAGACCGCATCCGGCAAGCGGATGCAGGGGTTGACCCGTAGGCTATACTGAACACCATTGCACAGCACGCGCGGCAGGCTGCACGATATGCTTCGCGCACGGCCCGCTTCGCAAATTCCCCGTCAGAACAATCCTGGTAAAGGCAAAACCTCATGGCAGAAACCCAAAAGAAAACCCGTGAGCGCTTCATCGACTACGGCAAGGCCATCATCATCTTCGCGGTGGCCATCAACCACGTGGGCGCACCATTTTGGAACGACCCGTCGGTGTACATGCTGTTCTTCTTCTTCGTCGCCGGCTACGTCCATAACGGCCGGCGCCCCATCGGCGACGCCATCAAACGCCGCTTCAAGGCCATCCTCGTCCCGTTCTGGATTGCGGTCGTGGTCATCGGCTTGCTGGAAATCCCCCGCGCCTATTACCTGGGCTATGGCGACTGGCGCATATTCCTGGTGGCCATCACCTTCGGCATCTACGGGTCGGGCCGCGCGCCGTACCTCGGCCCCGTAAGCGACTATATCAACTCGGTGAAAGGGTTCCATCCTGATGGCGTCGAAGGCATCACCGACGCCATCCTTCCCATGATCAGCCACCTTTGGTTCCTGCCGGCGATGTTTTTGGCCTCGGTCATGTTTTACGTCTACGCGAAGAAGCTGCGCAGCGGCGTGAAAACCGACGTCATCGCCATCATCATCCTCTGCATCCTCGCCTGGACCGAAACCCTCATCGAACCCCAGTTCCCCTACGGCTTCGGTCGCGCCTGCTGGGGCTGCACCGCAATGATCGCCGGCCTCATGGCCAAAGAGCGCCCCATCTTCAGCAACCTGAAGAAGGGTGCCCTGCTGTTCATCGCTTCAGTGATCTTGGCGGGGACGGGCTACTTCCTCGGAGACAGCGGCGTTGCCCCCGTCATCAGCCTGTACGGGCCCTACGGCCTTGCAAGCGTTTTCATATCCGTTATCGCGGGCATCGCCGGCTGCGACGTCTTCTGCTTCCTGCTCAAACTGCTCGAACGCGTGTTCAAGCGTGACGAGTGGCTATGCGTCATCGGCCGCAACACGATGCCCTTATACCTGTGGCACATGCCGGTGATCAACGTACTTTCCATCGGGGCGCTCGCCCTCTTGGGAACCGCGCCGAGCCCCGACTTCGTGTTGGTGACGCTGTTGCCCGACGAGCTGTACCCGCTGAAATACGTCGTCGCGGCGGCGGGTCTTCTGCTCGTCCTTTTGGCGGAGAAGAAGCTGGGGCACGCTCGGTAAGGCGAAGTCACGGCACGGCAGCAAGCCCGTTGGAGCCATCGAAGCCCGCAAACGCAGGCAAAACGAGCCCGCCAATTCGGCGGGCTCGTTTTGCCTGCGGGGAAACACCAGCTACTTGCGACTACCCTTCTTGCGGCGGCGCGTAAGCTTCAGCACCAGATACGCCACGCCGATAACGCCGTAGGTTGCCGCGACCACCGCGTAATTGACGAAGCGCGCGTCATCGGCGCCGACATAGGCCGCATGCCCGACGGCCAGCAACATGCCCTGCGCAACCAGCAGCGCCATGAACGGATAGGCCAGGCGCTGCACGCGCTTCCACTTCTTATGCTCCATGCGGTTGCGGATGAACCTAAACGACGTAATCCACGGCACCAGAAAGCAAACGAGCAGGGGCACGCCCACCACAACCGTCGCAACGAACATCCACGGCAAGGCGTCGCCCCAGATCATCTGGTAATAAGACGTGAAAGCCAGCGGCACCATGGGCAGCACCTTCACCACGTGGAACACAATGACGAACCCGCCTAAAATGGACAGTTCGGAGCGCACCGACAGCAAACGTTTGGTCACCGCCCACGTCTTCGGCAACGCACCGGCGAACATGACCAGCAGATAGAACGCCACGCCCGTGTAGCAGCTGGCAAGGAGCTGATCGACGTAATACAACGCCGGGACGAAAATGAGCACGGATGCAAACGACAGCACGCACGCCACGATGAACAGCACGTAAAACGGCACCGGATGCTTGCGCAGCACGGGTGCGAAGATGAGGGCGAAAGCGCCCGCGAACACGAGCGCTTGCAAGATATTGGGAATCACTGGGGGCACGAACGGTATCACGGCCTGTCCTTTCCTCGGTTAGCAGCCCCACACGATACCGCCCGCACCCGCCACACGCCCGCACGGCACGCAAGAAGCGCAAAACTGCCGGGTAAACCCCCGGTATCGGCTACTCCGATGGAGTCCCCGCCGGCGCGGCCTCGCCACGCGCCCCACCCGCTACAATAACGGTATGCGAACCACTCACTGCAAGACGGAAGGAAGGCCCATGACCAATAGCGCCCCCAAACGCCAGCCTTCGGGCGTCGGCAGCATCTGGCGCAAAAGCATGCAGCGCCTGCGCCACTGGCGCTTCTGGTGCAACATGGTCATCTACTTCTGCATCTTCAGTGTCGCAGGCCACTGGTGCGAATGGGCGTACTGCCTATTCAACGACCACTTTTTCGGGATCGTCGACCCGAATTCCGGCGTATGGAACGACATCAACTACCCGTTTTTCGTCTACGGCTTCGGCGTCGTCATCGCCTCCATCATCCTGGTCCCCTACCGGGAAATGCTCATCAAGTGGCGCAAGTCCGACATCAGGGCGGGCATCCATTTCTTCATTGTCAGCATCTTCGTGGCCATGGGCGCCGAGCTCACCCAGGGCTTTCTGCAGAACCAGCCCAACGAATACGGCAACTACCCGCTTTGGGACAACTCGCAACTTCCCGGCAACATCTTGGGGCAGGCGTGGATCGTCAACGACGTCCTCATAGCCGCGCTGCTCACCTTCTTCGTTTGGGTTGCCTACCCCATAGGCGGCAGGCTGCTTGACAAGCTCACCGACAAGGCGCGCATCGCGCTCACCGCTGCCATCGCGCTCGGCATGGTCGTGCTGACGGTGTACGAATACACCACGTACGGATAGCAGGAGCTTCCACCCCAAAACCCTGCCGAACCACCCCCCCGTTGCAACGAAAGGCATCCGCGTGCGCGCTCACACAACCGACAACAAAACCGAACGTCCGGTCGGGCGCAGGGGCGTGAACAGGAAAAAGCCCACGAGGAGAAAACCCGGCAGCCACACGACGCCCGCCTGCATCAAAGGCAGGCCGCTGACCGAGCAACCCCTGGAAAACCTCCGCTCGAACGCGCAAAGGCAATGGGGCGACCGCGTATCGATCGGCCAGGCCGGCGCGGGCGGGCCCATCGGCACCGTCGCCAACCTCGCCCCCGACAGGCCCGCCTACTACCTGGTCGCCGGAATCGCGATCGCCGTCATCGCCGTTTCCCTCGTGGCCTCGCAAACCGCGGAATCGTTCCCCTTTGCGCTGACGGGCGCGGGCGCAGCGGCAAGCTCGGAGGCAACGGCGAGCTTATTTCCCGACGAAGTCGAATATTGGCGCCCCACCGTCGCGGCCGCCTGCAACGACCTTGACCTGGGGCCTGAATGGCAGGACGCCGCATTGGCCATCATGCAGGTCGAATCGGGTGGCGACGCTTCCGTGAGCTCGGTCGTCGGCTGCAGCGAGGACATCATGCAGGCCGGCGAGGGATGCGCCGGCGTGAACGCGGGAAGCAAGAGCGTTTCCCTGCTCGGGGCGAACGGCCTGGCCGGATGGGACGCCACGCCCTCCATCGCCGTGCCCGCCAACTGCGCCACGGCGTCCATCTACGCGGGCGTGATCGAAATCAAGGAGGCCATCGGATACCTGGAAAGCTGGCTTGGACCCATAGACCCCGACGACACCGGCAAGATCGGGCTCATCGCGCAGGGCTACAACTACGGATGCGCGGGATGGTCGGCCTATTGCAAGCAAAACGGCATAACCACCTGGACCTACGAGGCCTCGGCGGCCTATCAATACCTCCATGCGGGCGGCACAGTCGCCTACGGCCAAAAGATGATGGACGCCTACGACGCCGCCCGCGGCAACGGCTCGTAAGAAAGTGTCAGCGCGCACGGCCTAGGCGTTCAGGGCGGCATGCTCGCGGGCGACCTCTTCCATGAGCTTGCGCACAGGCCACAAACGGTTGAATTGGGTGACCTGGGCCTTATGCGCGACGCTTGCGCCCTCCGCTCGCAGGGCGGACAGCACCTCGTCAAGCTGGGCGCTCGAGCAGTTGCAGACCAGCATGAACTCGTCTTCGGGCGCCTCTCCCGCATACGGCACGCGCGCCGGGTGCATGCCCACCATGCCGGCAATGGCGCCGACGGGGTCGTTCAGGTTTTCAGGCTCAATCGTGCGCACGGCGATGCCCAGCTTCGCCATGACGGCGCGCACTGCACAGCCTCGCTCGCTTTCCACCTCCAGCCCGTACAGGGCAACCAGCGGGCGCGCCTGCCTCACCGCCCGCGCTTTGCCGGCCGGCTTCTTGGCTTTCGCCTTCCCGTTCTTTCCCACAATCGCCCCTTTCGTGAAAAAGGCCCCGCAACGCAGACGCTGCGAGACCTTGGAACTAGTGCCGCTATGCGTGTCGGCTTAGCCGAAGTAGCGCTCGAGCAGGCCCTTGAGCGCCTTGCCGTGACGCGCCTCGTCACGCGCCATCTCGTGCACGGTGTCGTGGATGGCGTCCAGGCCGTTCTTCTTGGCGCAGGTTGCCAGCTCGACCTTGCCCGCCGTGGCGCCGAACTCGCAGTCGACGCGCCATGCCAGGTTGTCCTTCGTGGTCGCCTTCATGTTCGGCTCAAGCTCGGTGCCCAGAAGCTCGGCGAACTTGGCGGCATGCTCGGCCTCTTCGTAAGCGGCCTTTTCCCAGTACAGACCCACCTCGGGGTAGCCCTCGCGATGCGCGATGCGCGCCATGCACAGATACATGCCCACCTCAGAGCACTCGCCGGTGAAGTTGGCCTTCAGCTGCTCGAGGATGTAGGCCTTGTCCTCATCGGAGATGTCCGGGTTGTCGCGAACGGTCTTGTCGTAGATGCCGTACTCGTGCTCGGCGGCAAGCTCCAGCTCGCCCTCGACCTGCTTGAACTGACTGGCCGGCGCGTGGCACACCGGGCACTCCGCCGGCGGCTGCTCGCCCTCGTAGATGTAGCCGCACACCTTGCAAACCCATTTCGTCGCTGCCATAGTTTCGCTCTCCTTTTTCTCGTCTTCCTGAGCCTCTCCCTCAGGTTTCCTATCTCCACTGCCGAACCCTTCCGCGAACACGGGCTCGAAGTCCTCGGCGCCGTGCTTGCAGATCGGGCAGATGAAGTCGTCGGGGAGGGTGTCCCCTTCATAAAGGTAGCCGCAGATCGCGCACTTCCAGGCGATGGGAGCCGACGCGGGCTCGGTCGTCGTTGCCGACGGGGCGGCTGCGGCCTGCACCGTGCGGGGCGATCCCTGCTTGCGCGTCACGGTGCGGTAGTAGTCGTAGGTGGCAGACGGCGCATCCGACAGGCGCGCGGCCTGCACCACTTCGCCGACGTACAGAACGTGGCTTCCCATATCCGTGGAGCTGACGACCTTGCAGTCGAAAAACGCGTTGGCGCCCTGCTCGAACAGCAGCCCGCCCTCGGTGCGGGCGAGCTTCGCGCCAGCCGCCTCGGCGGCGCCGTCGGCGAACTTGTCAACGTCATGCCCGCTTTTCATGCCGAAATGCTCGAAGAGCGACTTCGGCGCATCCTCGGTCAAAACCGATACGCAGAAACGCCCCGTGCGGCCGACCATTTCCTGGGTATGCGTGCCCTTGATGCAGCACACGCTCACCTGGCGCGGCTCGCTTGCCGCCTGGATGGCGGTGTTCACGATACAGGCGCCATCCACGTCGCCTTCACGGGCCGACAGCAGGAATACCCCATAGCTGAACTGGTGAAACGCCTTCGAATCGATAGCTGGACTCATTCGCCTCTCCCCCTTCTGCACACCTCGCATACACCCTTGAACAGCAAGTCGTGTCCCGTGATTTCGTAACCGGACGCGCTTGCAGCTGCGGCGAAATCGAGCGACGCGAGCTCTTCGGTCACCACCACGTCGTCAACGCGCCCGCATTCGGTGCACACCACGTGGTAATGCGCGCGAAGCGTGTCGTCGAAGCGGTCGGCGCCGTCGGCCACGCTCACTTTAAGCGCGCTCCCGTCGGCGGCCATGCGGTTGAGAGTCCGATACACCGTCGCCTTGCTGATGGAGGGATAGTCCGCGGAAAGCGCGCTGTACACGTCCTCGGCACTTGGATGCTCCCCATGCAGCTTCGACAGCTGCTCGGCGATGACCTTCTGCTGAACGGTGTTGCGTCTTGCCACGGTGTCCTCCTCTCTTCGGCATGGTTGTAGTGTACTATTAATAGGAACGTGTATCAATAGGTAATTGGAATTATTTTGCTGCGATTGATGGCCCACGGGATGGGCGAGTCATCAAGCCCCTCGACCGACGGATGGCCCACGGGCGAACGAACCGTCAACCCTCTCCAAGCGCACGTTTCGGTCACCCGCCGCGCCACTCGACCCGCCATGCCCCCGGACCACCCCGCGCTTTTGCTATAGTGAGCGGGACATAAGAAAGGATGGCGCAACGCCATGAACGATCAATTCTGGTTCACCGATATCGCAGCGTTTTTCGGCCTCTGCTTCCTATATCTGCTCATCATGCGCGGGAAGACGCTGGACAGCCGTTCGCGCTACCTGTTCTACGGCGTGCTCGCCACCGAGGCTGTGGAAATCGTCATCGCCAACCTGGAAACCTACCTCGGCATGCTCGATTACTGCACGTTCTGGCGCTGCCTGGCCAGCGCCGCGGGCTACAGCCTCCGCTCGCTGGTCCTCTACCTGCTCATCGCCATGCTTCTGCCGAAGAAGCGCCCGCCCCTTGTCTCCGCAGCGCTTGCCGCGCCGTTGGCCCTCAGCGTCCTTGCCGGCTTCTCGGTGTTCTTTACCGACATCGTGTACCGATTCGACGACGCCAACATCTTCGTCCGCGGTCCGCTCGGGATGCTTCCCGTCATATGCGTGCTTATCTACCTCGCTGCAATCGTCGCGGTCCTTTTGAATAAACGCAAGGAATGGGAGTACTTCGACGCAGGCATTCTCCTAGTCATCGTCGCCTACCAAGCCGCCACCATGATGGCCCAAACGCTGCTCAACGTGGAGGGCATCGGGCATACCGCCATGGTGTACAGCACGCTGTTCTATTACTACCTCTACCAGTCCTCCGTACTGCAGCGGGGCCTTGTCGCCGAGCGGGAAAACGTCGCGCTCAAGAAAGCGCTCGCCGACGTCGAGTGCGCCCGCAACGAGCTGATGCAAAGCAAGTCGGTCACCCAGGCGCTTGGCGAGGACTACCTTTCCATCCTGCTCGCCGACCTCGACGAGAACACCATCTCCCTCGTCAAGCTCGATCCTTACTACCAATCCACCGTTCCCGTAGACGCCCTGAACCGTAGCCTTCCCCTTGACGAGGTCATCAAGCTGTACCTGAATGCGTTCATCGTGCCCGAAGAGCACGAAAGCTTCCTCGCCGAACTCAGCCGCGAAAACCTGCGAGAGAGCATCTCCCAACGCACGAGCATCATCCGCCGCTATCACTTCGCACTTGAAGACGGAACCTCGTCGGCCGTCGAGCTGCACATCATCAGCCTTGCCGACGACGAGCCCCATCGCGTCGTCATCGGCATGCGCGACATCGGCGAGACCGAGCGCGCGGAAATCAGGCAGACGGAGATGCTGCGCGCCGCGAAGCTGGAGGCGGAACGCGCCAACGCCGCGAAATCCGACTTCTTGAGCCGCATGAGCCACGATATCCGCACGCCGCTCAACGGCATCATCGGCCTATTGAAGATCAACAAGACGCACGCCGACGATGCCGAGCTCGTGCGCGCCAACCAGGAGAAGATGAGCATAGCCGCCAACCACCTGCTATCGCTCATCAACGACGTGCTGCAGATGAGCAAGCTCGACGACGACGCCATCGAGCTCGCCCGCGAGCCGTGCGACCTCAAGGAGGTGTCGCGCACCATCTCCACCATGCTCACCGCCAAAGTCGAGCAGGAAGGCCAGACGATGAAAGTCACCGAGATGGACCTTCCGGCGCGCTACGTCCTCACGAGCCCGCTTCATCTTCGCCAGATATTCCTCAACATCTATAGCAACTGCGTGAAGTACAACAAGCCCGGCGGCTCGATAACCACCTCGGTCGAGTGCCTGCACTACGACGGCGAGCACGTGGAATACCGCTGGAGGATCTCGGACACGGGCATCGGCATGAGCCCGGAATTCCTCGAGCGCATCTTCGAACCGTTCGTGCAGGAAAACGCCCCCGCCGCGCGCACGTCCTACCAGGGCACGGGGCTTGGCATGTCCATTGTGAAGAAGCTCGTAGACAAGATGGGCGGCACCATCGAGGTCGAAAGCGTCGAGGGATACGGCAGTACCTTCATCGTGACGATCCCCTTCGACATCGCCGATGCGCCTCAGGAGAAAAGCGCCCAGCCCGAGGGCGGCACTGGGAGCATCAAGGGCCTGCAGCTGCTTTTGGCCGAGGACAACGATCTGAACATCGAGGTTGCGAAAACGCTTCTGGAAGACCAGGGCGCCACGGTGCTCACGGCGCGCGACGGCGCGCAGGCGCTGCAGCTGTTCTGCGAAAGCCCCGCCGGATCGATCGACGCCATACTCATGGACGTCATGATGCCCACCATGAACGGCATCGAATCCGCCCGAGCCATCCGCGCATGCGAACGCCCCGACGCTGCGAACGTCCCCATCATCGCCATGACGGCCAACGCTTTCGTGGAAGACGAGCAACGCTGCCTTGCCGCCGGCATGAACGCGCATCTGCCGAAGCCGATCGACATCGCACAGGTCGTCTCGGTCATTTCGCGCTGCGTAGACGAAAAGCGCTAGGGCCGCCGCGAGGAAACCAAGCAGCCTAGATTCGCAAGCCCGCAACCCCGGGCGGCGAGCCTCACGCCGGCGCCATCCCCGGCGCTGCTTGGTCATCGCATGTGCCGACTTCCTGCGCGCCCCGGCGATGGCGACAACAGTGGTACTATTCCATTGGTGCGGCTGAATTGATGCGAGCGCATCACGCCTCTCAAGGGCGCAAACCCAGCCGCGTATCATCGAAGGAGGAGCACATGCTCGTAGAGACCAAAGCCAAGGTCGGCGTTTTCTCAATCGCACTTGGCGCGTACCTTCCGCAGTTCCCGCAGCTGGTACCCGAATTCGAAGGCCAGTACGAAGCCTTCAAGAAGACGCTTCCCACCACCGTCGACATCATCGACGGCGGCATGATCACCACGAAGGAGCAGGCCCAGGCCGCCGGAGACAAGTTCCGCGCCGAGGATGTCGACCTGGTCATCCTGCAGATGCTCACCTATGCGACCAGCTACAACGTGCTGCCCGTCGTGCGCGATCTGAACGTGCCCGTCGTGGTGGTCAACGTGCAGAAGAAGGCCCAGCCCGACTACGCCAACACCGACATCCCGATCTGGCTCGGCGAGCTGTACGCCTGCGGCGCCCCCGGCGAGGTTGTCGCCGACCTGAACCGCGCCGGCAAGCGCCATGCCGTCATCACCGGCGTCGTCGAGGGCGGCGACCCCGAGGTTGCCGAGCAGCTCGAGCAGTGGTGCACCGCCGCCCAGGTCCGCCGTCGCCTGCGCCGCACGAACATCGCGCAGATCGGCCGCCCCTACCCCGGCATGATGGACCTCTACATCGACGAGACGAACCTGTACAACCGCATGGGCCTGTACACCAAGCAGTTCGACTGGGAGAAGATGTGGGCCATCGCCGACGACATCGACGACCAGGCAGCCATCGACGCCAAGGCCGCTGAAATCATCGACACCTTCGACATCGAGGGCGGTGCCGAGGTTTCCGACAAGCCCATCCAGGACATGGCCAAGTACGTCGTTGCCTTCGAACAGTGGGTGCGCGACGAGGAAATCGGCCTGGTGGCCAGCCACTACGACGGCTATGCCCAGGGTCAGGCGGGCGTGCTCGACTCCATGCTCATCCCCGCGTTCTCCATGCTCATCAAGCAGGGCACCGCATGCGCCGTGGAAGGCGACATGAAGGTCGCCATGGCCATGAGCATCCTGAAGACCATTGCCGGCACCGGCCAGCTTTCCGAGATGTACTCCATCGACTTCCCCGAGGACGTCGTCATCATCGGCCATTCCGGCTCGGGCGACGCCGACATCTCCACGGCGAAGAAGCCGACGCTGAAGGTGGTGCCGGTGTTCCACGGCAAGACCGGCGGCGGCTACCTCACCCAGTTCTACCCGGGCCTGGGCACCGTCACCTACCTGGGCATCACGCAGGACGGCGACGGCAACTTCAAGTTCGTCGTTGCTGAGGGCGAGAACGTCGAAGGCCCCATCTTCACGTTCGGCGACACCAACATGCGCATGAAGTTCTCCATCGGCGCCCGCGAGTTCATGAACCGCTGGAACGAGACCGGCCCGACGCATCACATGGCCGCCGCGCTCGGCAGCCACACCGACACCATCCTGAAGGTGGCGAAGATTCTCGACGTCCCGGTCGATATCGTCTGCCGCTAAAGGTTACGGGGGCTTGCGCGCTCGGCACGCAAGCCCCCAAGGCGGGCCCGCGAAGGCCCGCCTCATGCAAGCGGGGTGCCGCAGCTCGAAAGAGCCGCGGCACCCCGCTTTCGTTTGGGTGAGATTGTTGGACTATCGACCGTAATCGTAAATGGGCACGTCCTTGAAGATGTTCCGCATGGAATCCTGAACCCTCAGCCCATCGGCGGTTTTGCAGGCTAGGGGCTTGATGCGCATAGGCTCCACGAAATCTTGAGCGATATCCCGCGCAAACACTTCTGCATAAAGCGTAATGGCGTGCGTTGGGCAAATATCACGACAGCAACCGCATTGCGCACAAAGCGCAGGGCTGAAGGCCAAGCCAAGCACCCCATCCGCCGCCTTCGACTTGGCGAGCGCGCCACTGGGGCAAAACGTTGCGCACATAGCGCAAGATTTGCATGCCTCGTAGTCGATATCGACATAACCGAAGATGGATGTGCTGATCATCGTATCCTCGGGCTGGCCGAATCCGTTAAGCAGGGACAACAACTTCGCGCGCGCCGGGGAAACGTCTTGGGGGAGAATCCCGGTGTCTTTTGCAACATGAAGGACGGCCGGCTCGACGGGCTTGACGCGCCCTTCGCCGAGATGGCCCTCGATGGCCACCCCTGCGGCAGTTTTCATCGCGGAGGCGACATTTTGCCCCGTATTGATTAAGAAACCGCGCTTTCCCACATCGTATTCCGCGACGCGCTCGCGGCGCACTGCGCCGGGGAGTTTTGCGGATACCTTTATGTCGACATCCACGCCCCAAGCGCTGGATAACTCCAGCACATTTTCCAACCTTGCCAGCGCTTGCGAAGAACCGCACGTCAGAGGGCAGGCAGAGCAATCCCCATGAGCCAAATGAACGTGCGCCGCCCCCATCGCCACCAGATTGAGCAAAAACGATTCGTCTATTTGCGCCAAACAGGTTATCTCAACCACTTTGCCCGGATCGTAGTAGGAAGCGGCTGCCGCCGCTATCTGCCTACACGCAAAAACACTGCGTCCGCCTGCGAGGCGCAGGGCGCACGACGCCTGCTCAAGAAGAGACGCCAACCGAGATTCGGGCAGCTCGAATGCGCCCGTGGGGCATGCGCCGACGCATGCCCCGCAATTCTTGCAGGCAACCGCGTCGACGCTCAAGCGATTGCCCCTCACGGAAATGCAAGCGGCGGGGCAGGCATCCACGCAACGTGCGCAGGCTGCATTGCGATTACGCACGCGCACGCAGCGTCTTTCGACGACGTTGAAGGGGAATCGATTCAGCTCTTCCGCGATCTTTGACGCATTTTCCACTGAAGCCATCCGAACAGCCCTCCTCTTCGTCGCAGCCCAGCCCGGCTTTCCTACTTGCCGTCTTCCCGAGATTTCGCCTTCGTGGCCAGGTTCGCCTTTTTAGGGATGAACGGCATGCTGATGGCGCGCGCCGGGCACGCACTCAGGCATGAACGGCATTTCGTGCACTCGGATGCAGCGGCCTTTGAAAGCTCCGGGTGGCGCGGATTCAACTTCTCCTCGCACGCCATGGCGCACTTCCCGCACGTACCCCCCTTCGTTTCCACACACGCGGATTCCTCCACCGTGGGCACGAAGGTTTTGTTCGCCTTACCGACAAGCGACATGAAGGCGCCCAGCGGGCAAAACACGTGGCACCATTTGCGAAAGAAGACGACTTCCACCGCCAACAGCACCGGCACCGCGATAACGCCCCAGGTGATATCGCCGAAGGCGAACAGGTTGAACACCAGGAAAATCGTGGCAAACGTTAGCCCGATGGGACATACCAGGCAAAACACCGGAAAGCCGAACACTAAGGTGGAGAGCAACGCGCCGCCCAGAACAAAATGACGCGTATCGACGGGCTGTCTGCACTCGAGCCCGTTTACGGAAGGGTCCACCGCGGCATCGCAGGCCCGTTTCGCATCGGCACTCGTTTTTGCAACCTGCGTCTCCAGCTCAGCCTTCTCCTTATCGTTACGCGCCCTGCTGAACATGAAGCGTAGCTTGGAAACCAACGGGACGGGGCAGAGCCAGGCGCAAAACGCGCGACCGAACAAGACGATGAGAGCTATCGCGATAACGAGCGCCACCACCCCACGCGGAATAAGCGTCTTCGAGGCTATCATGGTGCCCAGAGCGCCCAAGGGGCACACAAGGGAGATATCGCCCCATCCAAAAGCGGATACGGTGCCCACAGAAACGCCTACCGCATAGCCCGCAAACGCCAGCGCCAAAACAGCCAATGGGATGATGACCCTTATCTTTTTAGGCCCCATCAAAAGCTACCTCCCCTCATAGGTCTGCACGGTAATGGCGCGCTTGGTTGCGCCCGGTACCTTGGAACCCGCCGTAAGGGACACGCAAGCGGCTTCGCAAGCGCCACACCCGTTGCAAAGATCCTCGATAACGAAAGGTCTGCCGATTGAATCCAGCCCCATGGCCTCATAAGGGCACGCGTCATAGCACCAACGACACATAGCTTCGCGACGCGCCAGGCAGGTATCGTCTATTCGCGCCACCCCGATAAAGACTTGTCCGGTCGTGTCCATTTGGACATTCTGCAGCGCTCCCGTGGGGCAGTTTTTCACGCAAAGGGGAACACCGCCGTTAGCCTGCGCGCAACCATCGCAATAATCCTCATTGAAACGCATATAGGGTGTACGAAGAGCCAGCACGCCATCTTCCAAATGGGAAAGCGCAATAACCCTCCGAGGACAGCTCTCCACGCACTTCGAGCAATGGATGCATTTGGACACGAGATTGTCCTCGTCCAGGCCGCCAGGAGGCCTGACCAGCGTCGTTTCCGGAGCAAAACGGAGAGCGCCCAGACCGAACAGGGCAGCCACGCTTGCCGCTCCCATACACCACGTGCGACGCGAGACCACAGGTCCCGCATGTTCCTCCTTCGACATAGTCAAATCACCTTCCACTACAGAGAAAACCGCTATGCAGGAATAAAAGCGCCCCCGCATAGCGGCATCCCATTAATAAAGATTGATAGCGGGGAAACCGAAGCAGTAGAACAGCATCCTCACCACGATTGCGCCGGCTAAAGCGCATACCAAAGCCGCAGCGATCAATGCCGTCGCCGAGGTGGATTTGCCCTTTTTGCCGAGAGCGGCGAGGACAACGGGCGCCGCGGCACCCACCACGATGGCTCCGACCCAAACTAAGGCCGCATAATCGCCGGCGAAGACGTTATACGCGTTCGAGGGGTCGAACAACGTCTTAGCAGGGTTGGTGGGGTCCCAGTAATACTGCCACCCGGCAAAATTCGCGCTATTGATCTGGACCACTAGCAGATACACCACAGTGAACACAGCATTGACGGCAGCACCGGCGAAGGTGAGCTCGAGCGCATTGGACGCCTTCTCGTCGCATAATTTGCCAATGATCAGATACGTTGCGGGACCCAGAACGCAGGCATTGCCCAACATGTACAAGATGTAAATCATGTTATTCCATGCGGGACGCCCCACCATCACGTAGCTATGGGCCATAAGGGCCACCAACAAAGCCGAAGCCGCCACCGAGAAGATGGAAGACCACTTCGGAACAGAACAGCCATCCTCGCTCTTGCGCATGAGGATCATGTGCAAGAGGGCTGCAACGGCCAGGATGACGATGCAGATCAGCTCCTGAGTGATACCGGAAGTGATATGGCCGAAGCCGTTGAAAATATGCAGCGGCTGGGCCAGATGGAACGTAACCGCGAGGCTTCCCACAACCAAAAGAACGGCGGCAACGATCCAAGAGGCCATCTGAGTTTTAGGAGCTTTGTCCTCACGAATGGCGATAGCCTGAAAACCGAATAGACCGGCACACCACGTCAGCAGCGTGGTGAATAGAATCAAGGGCCACTGGAGCTCCATTATTTCACATCTCCCTTCCACTCTTTGTCGCGCAGGATGTAGACGAACGAAGGGCCATTGCCCACGTCTTTCAGCTTGTGAACATCGCTGCTCGTGAAATCACGCGCGCACTCCCCGAACTCGCGGCCATAACCGCCCTTGAAACTCATCATGGTCGGATCTTCGTCGATATCGCCAAACCATTTCGCCAAGCCGACGCACTGCGACACGCATTGCGGGAGAATGCCCTGGGCCGTTTGCTGCTCGCACAACGTGCACTTCTCCACAACGCCCTCGTTTTCGTTCAGGTAACGAACGCCATACGGGCAAGCCATGGCACAGAATTGGCAGCCGATGCACTTCTGCTTGTCGATCTGCACCGTGCCGTCCTCCCGCTTATGGGAAGCTCCCGTAGGGCACACTTCCACACATTTGGGGTGTTCGCAATGCTGGCACTGAAGCGGCAGGTAGTACCAATCTATATCGGGAAACTTCGCCCCGTCGTACTTCGGAATAGGCCCGACGCGCAAAACCTTGTTCCAAAAACTGCCGATCGGCACGTCGTTAACCGTTTTGCACGACGCATTGCACGCCATGCACCCGACACATCTGTTCAAGTCAATGACCATGGTGTACTTCATGGCTAGTCCCTCCCTTCGTAGGTGCGCTCCCAGGCCTTCAGACGGGGGTCTTGAGCATCGGTGATAATGGGCGTTCCATCATCACCGCAGGGAACGGGGTTTCCAAACGGGCTGTTCTCCGGAGTCGCCTTGTAGATGTTCACCAAGTAGCCGCGCAATTGTGGGGCGCCCTTGCCCTCGCACTGCGCATGGGAGTCCACCAGGCAGTTGCAACCGCACAGGTTAAACCCGTGACCTGGCTGATCCAGCTCGGGGAACCACCAGGAGTGCTCCAGGTTCACACGGCCGTCGGCCACCGCGGGGGAAAGCTCCACGCACTGACGGATCTTGCCGAAGGGTGTCTCGATCCATGCCCAATCGCCCTGGACGAGACCGAGCTTCTCGGCATCATTGGGGTTCATTTCCAAACGAGGCACCGGCCAAACCTCGCGGCACCACGGCAGCTGCCGATGCTCGGAATGGAAGTAAACCGGGATACGTCGGCCCGTGGACGCAATGAACGGATACTTGTCAAAGGTGTAGCCCTTGATCTTTTCCGCGTTCGGGTTGTCGGGGTTGTTCCCCTGAACCTCAACGTAACCGCCACCGCCGTTGGGCGAAGATTTAGGCTCGGTATAGAAGGGCAAGGCATACTTGGTGCCATAGGGCTTACCCGTGCACTGCTCCTCTACCTTGCTCATGGCGCTTTCGAAACCAGTAACCCATATCTCATGCCTGCTGGTATTGGTGTAGAAGCCCGGCTTGCCCTGGAAGGGACGCAGATTCCAACCGGTCATGAAGCGCCTGCAGCTGCCAAAGCCGTTGGGATTGGTGACGCGGCAGTCGTACCAGCCTTCCCTTTCGAACTTGTCGGCATATTCAGCCCAGGTCATACCCGTGGACTGAACGGCCTTATCGCGAAGGAAGTCGCCCATTTCCCACTGGTCCTCGCCCTCTTCGCGGCTCGTCCAGAACGGAACGCCCTTCTGCTTGTACCAATCACCAACCCAGTCGATGCCGTAGCGGGCCTCGCCGGGAGCCTCGATGCAGTGGATGTGCGCCCCGTAGTAACCGGCACAGCCTTGAGTAATTCGCGTACAGCCGGGAATTTCCATCCAATGCTGCTCGGGAAGCATGAGGTCGGCCAAAGACGAGATAGGGTCTTCCCAAAGGTTGGCGTTCACGAAGAATTCCAGCTTGGAAATGCCTTCGTAAGCTTCCGTGATATTGCTCTGGTTCAGGATCGAGCCCGCCTGGGTAAGGCCGCCATAGATTTGATAGGGATCCCCCGTGCGCATGGCGTCATATACGCGCACCGCTTCGCCCGAGGTATAGGGGAACTTCAGGGCGCGTGCACTCTGCGCGGCATCGGTCACCTTGTTCTTATCGCCAACGCGGAGGAACTGACCGAGAATGCGGGAGGTCTGGTCCTTGTTGACGGAGGGGGCGATGGTGATGCCGCGATGGCCGCCGGGGGTGTCTATATTGCCCATGATGGCGTCGAGCGCCTCCATGGTATGGAGCACCTTTAGGGCGTTACCCGTATGCTCATGGGTCACCGAGTAGTTGAGGCCGCCATTGAACGTGCCGCTCGCGGGATCGTAACGATGAGACCAACCGCGGAAGGCCCCTTCAATAACCTCGGCCTTGACGCCCGTGGTTTCTTCCGCCTTCTCCAGCGTCCATTCTTTGCAGTTGTCGTAATAATGCTCGAAAGCAGTGCGCACCTTGACTTCGGTGCCGTCTTTCAACTTGATGGTGGGGATATCATCGGAATACAGCGAAGGATCCGTGGGGAACTTGCAGCCGTCCACCGTGGGCATGGAGTCCGGGTCGGGCAAGAATTCGCCGGAAAGGCCGGGCCGGTCCGAATAGACCATTTTGCCCTTCATTTCCTCCCACTCGTAGTCGTCCCAAATGCTGCTGCCCAAATCCTTGCCGGTGGTGGCGTCGTAATGGGCGGCCTTCATATACCACTCCGAGCCCTTAACGTACTTGGGCTTGAAATCGCCCTCGCCTTCCCAGAGGCCCGTGGCGGCATCCAGGTACGTGAAGCGTTCGTTCGCCGCATCCCACACCAGGAAGCGGTGCAAGTCTCCGTCGCCTTCCACGTCCCAAGGCAGGATGCTGGGATCGACGTCGGCCTCTTTCAGAAGATGCGTGCTGACGTTGCGGGTGGAGGTGACCGAACCCACCAGGCCTACCGACGGGTACTTCTCGTTTTTAACGCCCGTCGGCTCCATTTCCTCGCAAACGAGGAAAGCCAGATTGGTCCAGCGCTTCGTGTACCAATCGTCATAAAGCTCTTCTTCAATGGCTATCTTGGTCCACGCCAAGGCGATGGCGCCATCGGTACCCGGACGCACCGGAAGATAATAGCTGCCCGGACGGCTCGCCGCTTCCTTGGCCAGATTGGACATGCGCGGATCAATGTTGATGTAGCACTCCGCCATCTGAGAGTTATCCACCGCGACGCGTCCCGCGTCGTCATAGTTGGAAACCTCGATACCGCTGCCCCACTGAAGCCAAACGTTGGGACGCCAGATATTTTCAACGAAGGCATACTCCGACTGGGAAGTTTGGCCCGTCAGAGTATTGCGCGGGCCCTTGCAAACCTCGCCGGGGGAAACCGCGTTGGGCGAATCGTAGAGGTACGTCATGGCGGACATGCCGGACATGGCGTAGATACGGCTGGTGCCGCCGAAGAACGCAATGGAGGCTCCACCGTATTTCTCCTGAATCTCGTCAAGCTTGGAGCAGCCCAACTCAATCGCCTCATCCCAGGTAATGCGTTTCCATCCGGGGTTTTCGCCCTTCGGATTCGTACGCACCATGGGATAGGTGAGCCTGGCCGGATGATAGGCGGCTTGCAAAGACGCCTGACTCTTCGCGCAGCAGTTGCCCATAGAGCCCGGGTAGCTGGGGTCGCCCTCGATCTTTATGGCGCGGCCGTTGCGCACGGTGACTAAAACGCCGCATTCGAACTTTCCGCAACCACGGCACCCGGTACGAATGACTTTCGTGTCCCCTTGGTCGTCCAGAACGAAGTCAACCGTTTCGGTCGCGAGCGCGCTGGTTACCGCCTGACCGCTTACCGCCGCGGCTGCAGCAGTAACCGCCATAGCCTTCACGAAGCTTCTGCGTGAAAGGTTCATAGGCTTCAATGTTGGCATAGTCCCTCCTTTTCTATGGTTTGATTTTCACGGCGGAATGCATGCTAGGGAGAAAAAAGGGCTTCGCAAACGCGCGCACGAGATGAAAAGCTCCCGCGCGAAGATGAACAGCGACCTTTTGCAAGGGTGAGCCCTTAAAAACCCGCCTCATCACTCGAGGGTGAGACGCTTCATCCTGGTTTACCTGCACAAATCACCATCTACTCACCCCGAAATGAAGCCATTTCCCCTCCAGCGTGCGTTTTGGCCCTCCCCAAAACTGGGTACCTTGCCTTTGGTCACATGCCTTCCGCGATAAAGGAAGCGGAAGGCGAAGACGAAATCAAAGGGGCAACACCATGGCAACACACACATTTGAGCTGAATGGATTCGGGTCGAATGACAGCACGCCAAAGGACCTTATCGGGCCAGACGGGAAGCTGCATCAAAACCCCGACATCCTTCAGCGGAACACCGCGGAGCAGCAAGATCTGCAAGCTCAATTTTTCGAGGACGACGAAGAAGTGCGGCTTATGAACCCGGGCGTGGGCATCGGGAACTATGCGGCGTTTCTGGAAAAACAGGAAAAACCGAAGAAGGAAGCTAGCGAGGACATCGCCGAATTCGTGGAAGCCATGAAGGGCCAGAAGCAGGTTATCCTCGCCATCATCAACCGCTGCAGGACGGAAGCTTTCGCAAAAGACATCGATGAGGTCATCGAGCCCTTCAAGCGCTACAGGCGCTCCGTTTACAGCGACATCAATATGCGAAGGCTGCTGGTGGAACATCAAGCGCTCCAACACCTTGAAAAGGAGGCGCTGGAACCCGTTGAGGGAGTGCTGGCGGAAGGCGAGGAATACTCCGTCGTCATCGATGAAGACGGCCACGAGGTCATCGTCGACAAGGACGGCAACCTCATCGTCACCAAAAACATTATCGAGTCTTGGGTAGCCACCGAAGCGGGCATAGCCTACGCCGACGCCCAAGACCCCATGGGCGAGCTTGAGACGCTTCTGGCGAAAGAGCCGCAATATCTAAGCATCTACCAACGTATTTTGATGTTCTGCCGCGAGAAGGGCCGCACCGGCTACGAAATCAACGGCATAGTGGACAACGACCCGCTCGTCCAAGATCCACGCAGATTCTCTCAGTACTTCCTGGGCAGGCTGGAAGGCGTCAACGCCCTGAATTGGGAAGATGATTGGACTATCACCGATCTTGGCTTGGAATATCTGCAAGCCCATGAAGACGAGTTGGATTCAGTAAGCAAAGAATTGCAAGAGGCCCGAAAACAAGCCAAGGCCGCAAAGCAAGCTGCCGAAGAAAGCGACCCCTACGTCATCAACGAACCCTGGGAGGTAGTCGATGCCTAGCGAAATTTCCCAAATCATGGATACTCGCGCGAATATGTTCAACCTGCTTAGCCGTGTATTCAGAAAAGAAGTCGACGCCGAATTTTTAGACGAACTGATGCATGTCCGCTATCCTCAGCACACCGGAAACGATCTCGCCGACATCTCGTATCGATTCATACACCGCTATCTCTGCAATGCAAGAGAGGCAACCTTGGACGAGTTGGCCGTAGACTACGCCCGCATCTTCTTGGGACTGGGGTCTTTGGATGCGCACGCGGCGTATCCCTACGAAAGCGTCTATACCTCGGAAAAGGGCCTGCTTATGCAGGATGCCCGAGACAAGGTGCTCGCCGTCTACCACGCAAACGGCATCGTGAAAGACAAGTCCTGGAAAGACCCCGAGGACCACATTGCTGCAGAGCTGGAGTTCATGAAAATCATGAGCATCAGATGCCGTGACCTGCTTAACGAGGAAAAAGAGGATGAGGCCTACGCCAACGTCGAGGCGCAACGCGACTTCCTCGTCGAACATCTGCTGAAGTGGACGGCAAAGTTCTTCGACGACATCCCGCTCTACGCCTCAACGGATTTTTACAGCGCCTTCGCCGAGCTTACGCGCACCTATCTCGCCGATGACCTTTCCCTGTTGGAGGAGCTGCTGGACAGCACCCATGATCAAGACGAGGAGGAAGGCAGAGAGGCAACCGAGGAAGCCTCGCGCGAGGATGCGGACGACGTCGAGCATGCGAAAGAAGCAGATAGCGAGGAGGGCAGCAGCGATGCGCAGGCCTAATGCTTATCTTTCCTTCACTTTGGATGAAACTTTCGCCACACCGGATAATTTCTCCCTGCTCAAGCGAGCCTATAGTTACGTGGCCCCCTGCTCTATAGAAACCGGCAAAGAAAATAAGCTGCTCATTACTATAAAGATGGGGTCTCACGAATTTATGGACTCTTTCGATGCATCACAGCAGGCTAGCTGGGATACCGAAGTTTCCGACTGGCTGCGCACCAAAATAAGAAAAGTGAAGGAAACCATGGAGGAATGCGACAACCCCAAGCGTAGAAGCTATATGGGCGTTATCCCCTTCACCTGGCTCGTTTTGAAGATTCAGAACAAGGAGCTGCGTTTTTTCTTGGTGAACAACGAATTCCCTCCGGTGTTCGACATCGTAGCTGCACTTCGCCGCAGCTTGGCCCTCACCAAGACCTCCTACGACGACATCGATTGCGCCGTGTTTCCCGGCATGAACGAAATCAACTCTTACCAGCAGGAGTTGGCGAAAGCGACCGCGGACACCACAGCCTCGGAAAGCGCCGAGAACGCATGCGACGAATATGCCGAGGACCGGCTAGACGAGATACGCCGTCCCCTCCCGCAAATTGACTATACGCAAGGGCAAGTTATGCTTAGTTCGGGTGAAGTGCGAACTATCCCAACAGCATAAGCTCTGCCATTCTTATCGTCTTCGCGAGGCTTCAAGCACTCAACCCCTCCCCCTCTCCTGCTTGGAACCTCGCGAAGGTTCTTTTCCTTAACGATTAACCCCTGCAGTTGCCCCGCGGGGGTTAATCATCGTTAACCCGTAGCCCTTTCGCAATGGTGCACAACATATCGACTTTTGCTATATTGATGCACTCGGGGGTAGCAATTTAGGGGGGATCAAAGCCATGGGCATTAGCTCAGCAGCATCAAAACCGGGGAAGCTCTCATTCCAAGCTCCTTACAAAACCTTTTGGTTCGCAGCATTGGGACTCGCCTTTGAAGGCGTAGCCGGAGAGGCAAGGAGATTCGTCGCCCCCGTATCGGGAACCCCCAATTTCATGCAAACGACCGGTTTATCGATAGCCACGTTAACCTGTGTTGCCCTTGTCATCTATCTAGCCTTTAAGCGCAAAAACGAGTTCGTCTTCAGAGGCAAAGCCTGGGCTGCGGTGATCGCCGTCCTCTTTTCTTCGGGATTGGCTTTCTTCTATCAAGAACGGCTTTTCATCTCTTTCGCATCCAACCTATGCGTTTACGGATACCTGCTGGCATCTTTAGCGGGTATATTCTATCTTCTCATTTGGTTCGACAGGTTGTTTCCCTACGGCCTGAAAGCGGTGCTGGAAACGGTAGCCGTCAGCATCATACTCCGGGGCATCTTCCAAATCGTCCTGTTGCTTCTACAAGACACCCCCGCCTCGGTCCTTTTAGTCTCGTTGCCCCTCATCAGCTTGTATTTCTATCTGGTCGTTTATCGGCAACGCGATTCATATATCGACGAAGCGGCACTCGAGCAGAATAAAAATTACCTGATGGTCTCCAAGAACGACCGCAAGAGGCGTACCGCGCTCGTCAGTTTTCTCGCCGTGGTCTTCGCCCTTACATTCCTTATGAACGCCGAAAGCTCTCAGCAGCTTCTCACCCCACTGAGCAGCAATTTGCTTCTCAGCCAATCATCCTGCATCATGGGAAATCTGATTGCCGGCATCATCATGTTCGGAGCCAGCCAAACAACGCTCAGCAAATCTTCCCTTTTCATCTTTGTTGCAATAGTAGTGGGCTTCACCTGCATCGGCCTTTATGCCACGATATCGAATTCCATCACTGGGTCCATCTTAAGTTCCGTTTCCCTCTCGGCAGCCCGCAAATGCATAGACTTGCTAGCAGTGCTGCCAGCCTTCATTTTTTCTCTCGATGGACGGCCGCAATACGCCTGGTATGCCGCGACTCGCTTTGCCGTAAATCTCGCCTCCTCCTTGGCGGCCACGACGTTTACCTACGTATCGAAGGAAAGCGAGCTGGCAGGAAGTTTGAGCATTGCGGGACTCATCGTTCTCTTTGCGGCATTCATCACATTCTTTTCTTGCGCCGACGGCGAAAAACGCCCAATGGCAAATGCGCCCGAAGTCAATCAAGCAGAAAGAGAGAAGCGCAGGGAAGAACAACCTGTTCGCCGCCCCTTCCGTGAAGCTCTAGACAAGGTAGCCGAACAAGCCAATCTAACGCCCACAGAGACAACCGTCTTCAACCTAATCGCTCGCGGCTATAATGCCGACGGAGTACGCCAGGAACTCACGGTTTCCATCAATACGGCGAAAACCCATATCCGAAACATCTATGCAAAGCTGGGAGTACATTCGCAGCAGGAGCTTTTAGAGAGAGTCGAGCAAACGAAAAAGGATCTTTCCTAAGAGCACCGATAAGCCACTGATTTCCACTTGGATCTAATTCCCGTCGCGCAGGGCGATGAGCTTAGCGCGCACGTCGGGATCGATGCGGTCGGCCAGCGTGCGCTTCTTCGCGACCTTCGGCGTCTCGTCGAGAC
>CAVGAF010000023.1:0-25239 GCA_963627055.1 Butyrivibrio sp. CAG:318
GATGCCCCTGCGGAAGACGGGCGTTGACCATCGGCGACGACTCGTCCACGCGCCGTCCGAGCGGGCCGAGCACCCGGTCAATCAAGGCTCGCAGCTGCGACTGGTCCGCGAAGGAAACGTCGGCCCGCTCAAGGTTGCCCGCGCGCTCCACGAACACGTTTTCCGGCCCGTTCACCATAATCTCGCTCACGCTCGCATCCTCCAAAAGCGGCTCGATCGGCCCGAAGCCCAAAACCTCATCGAGCAGCTGCCCGACCAGAGCACTCCGACGTTTCTCGGGCACTGACGCCCACGCCTGCAGCTGAAAGGCCTGCCGGCAGGCGCCAAGCAACTCGCTTCTCGCGCGCTGCGGCTGCCGAGACAGGAGCTGGGCGATATCCTCGATGGAGACATAGCGGCGCACATCGGCTTTCAGACGACTCAGCGTCGCCACGTCGCATACGGCCACCGGCTCCGAAAGGCCCACTGCACAGGCCCTCTGTTCCAAAGACATGAAGATCACCGCCTTCTGCGCCGCGGTTTCTTGCTGCTGCCGCGGAACAAGCCCAGACCGCCTGCCTGCCCCTGTTCCATGCGCAGCTTCGAGCCCATCTCGGCAGGCAGAATCTCGGACAGCAGCTCCCTAAGCCCCTCCATCAGATCATTGCCCGAATCGACGAGCTCCAGCCCGCAGCCGTTCGCCAACAACTCCTCCACCTCCAACCCCCCGTCAGCAAGCTCATGCACATGGGCCCCGCGCAGCGCGCTCGATGCGTCGAGCGCCGAAAGCGGGGCGCCTTTGCCGCATCCGTTGAGCGCAAACACGAAGGGGTTGACCGCTATCCCGCACCGCGCGCACAGCTCCAACGCCCGTGCGCTCGCGCGAAGCGACGTCTGCCGCTGATCGATGAGGAACAGGGCCTTCGAGCTTCGCTCCAAAAGCACGGCATGCTGCTCGGCCCAGGCCGATCCCGTGTTGGCCACCACGACGTCGAAACGCCCCCGCACCTCGTCGATAAGGCCGCCAGCCTGGTTCGCGATGGATTCGGCAAGCTCCACCCGGACTGGCGCCGCCAAAAGCGCGGGGAGATTGCCCTGGGCCCGCAGCGCGTCAAGACGCGTCGGCTGCGCCAGCGCCTCGTCGATGCGCAGAGGCCGTTCAACGCCGAGCAGCTCCGCCGCATCCCCGAACTGCAAGTCGAAATCGAGCAGCAGCACGTTCAATCCCGTCCGCTGGAGAGTGAGCGCGCTCAAGACGGAAACGGCGCTTTTGCCGCATCCGCCGCTGCCGCTGACCACCGGTAGCAAAAACCCACGCGCCTGCGGCGCTTGCCGAACGGAAGGGGCCTGCATCGCGAGGCCCTCGCCCGGCCGCACCTCAGCCTTGCGCGCCGCAACGTGGGAAGAGGGCGCCGGCGCGGAAAAGTCCTGCATCACGCCAGGACTGGCCGTTTGCCCGTATCCCCCCGCGGATTCCTGCGCCGTCGCATCGGCCGATCCCGCGATCCGAGGATCCCAAGGCTTGGCTCCAAGTGACGACATGGGTGCGCTCGCCGGCGCGGACGCACCCATTCCCGGGATCGGCGATCTATCCGATCCGACGCCGATTGCCGGCGACGAGCGCGTCTGCCGAGCCCCCTGAGCACCGCCAACCGGATTTGCGGCCTGGTTGGCGGATAGTTGCTTGTACTGCGCATAACGCTGCGAAAACAGTTTCGGCGTCAAAGTCGCATCGACGCCGGCCGCGCAAGCGCGACTGCGCAACGACCCGGAATCGTTCGCAGCGAGCATGCACACGCGCAAATCGGGCCTATCGTGCTTGAGCGTCGCGGCAAGGTTGATGGGAGCCACCGGGTCGCTCGATGCGACCCACGCCTCGCGAATCCGCGCATCGGAAGCAAGCGACGCACGCGCCGTGTCGGCGGACGTGAACAGGCGCAACCAACCCTGCATAGACAGGTTCTCGCCCGCAAGCCCCAGCAATTCCGGATGCCGTACGCTCTCCTCGTCCGTGCACAACGCCACCAACGGCATGCTCATGCCCTCTCCCCTTTCGTCGTGTTCACTCCCCCGCCGGTGCGGCGGCCGGAATAGTGAAGTACAGGTCATTTTTCTGAGCCGATGCCACCAGCTCCTGCACCTGCTCATCGGGCACCGCGACGGTAACCCACGAGACCTTCGCGTCGCCAGTCGAAGCAAAAGCGGCGGAGCCGGCGCTGGTCGCAAGCACCTGCACCCCGCGCACGAGCGCCTGCGTCGAAGACGAGCCGGTGGCGTAAATGTCGACGCGAGAACCCGCGCTCACTGCGCCGCCGACGGCCTGCACGTCCTTTGCGGGGACGCTGATCGCCGTCATGCCCGCTGGAACATCAAGGGACGACGAATCCGAGCGAAAACGTCGCGTGGAGAGCACCTCGCCCGACAAGATCACCGAAGACGCCTTCGACCCCACCACCTCGCTTGCGGAGCGCACCGCATCGGGCGGCAACAGGTCCGACACCCAAAGCTTCGTCTCCAGCGAAGCGTCATCGACGATCTCCCCCGCCGCGATATCCCGTTTGGCGACGCACACTTCCACCTGATCGCCTCCGTAGCGGGCCAAGGCTTCGGCGCGGGCCTGCTCGGCCTCCCCCCGCACGCCCTGCGTGTACGCGATCACGCACACCGCGCAGGCCACTCCACACGCCACCGACGCCGCAAGCGCACTTTTTCGCCTCATGGTGCCCCCTCATACTTGCCTACTGAAACGCAGTATGGGCGGGCAAGGTGGCGCACATGCTGCCTATTGCTTGCAGCATGGCGCCAGGGCCCCTCGCATTCCTTCCCGGCTTTCCTTCCGGAAAAGCTCCCAATACCCCATCCAATGCACCGCAAACCTCGACATCCATCCCCTCGAAACCTCGGCATGGGGCGCCGAAGCGTTCACGGACGTATGCAATTTTTGCGAACGGGCAGTTCTTGTGCGAAAATACGCTTGCTTGAAACAAGATCACGGCCGGTTGGCGCAGCGGGAGCGCAGGTGCCTTACAAGCACAAGGTCACAGGTTCAAATCCTGTACCGGCCACCATGAGGTTTGCACAGGTCAGATAGCTGAATGTTATCTGACCTGTTTTGTTTTCGCGCAGTTGTCAGCAGCTTTGTCGGCAGTATTTCGTTAAAAGCTTCTGCATTAAGCCAAACGCGGTATATCACCGCATCCTGCGGGTTTGCAGCCCGCGCACCCCCACCGGCACCAATACCGAAAGCTAAAATGTGCGTGCCGGCTCTCGAACAGGGGGCATTCGCTGCACTCCCGCCACCTCGCGCCGCGTGCGGGCATTAGCACCGCCGCACCGTGCGCCGCCCGCGTCCCGGAAACGAAAGGCGGGCAACGCCCGAGCGCCGCCCGCCTGCTGGTTGCTGGCTGTATGCCGGTTCCGAGCGCCCCGCGCTAAGTTTGCGTCTAAGTGCGCCGCATTCCTCAAACCTATCCGCTTGAACGGCTTTCCATAGGTAGAGCATTATAGCCACCTTACTTTGCATCGTTTGCATGTCGTCAGCAACGACGGTGAGCTTATCGCCCCGCAGCACGTGCTGAAATGCCGCACTAGCACCTCGCCGCTTGAAGCATCTCCCGCGCATGGGCCAGCGAGGCCGCCGTGGCATCACCCGACAGCATGCGGGCGATTTCAGCTGGACGCGACGCCTCATCGAGCAAACTCAACTTCGTTTCCGGCTTGCCGTCCTCGCCCGTCGTCTTGCCAACCACGTAATGCGCCTCGCCGCGAACGGCCACCTGCGCCAAATGTGTCACCACGATGACCTGATGCGTCTTGGCCAAATCGGCGAGCACCTCGGCCAGGGCGTTGGCAACCGATCCTCCGACGCCGGCATCCACCTCGTCGAACACCAGCGTATCCACCTTATCGGCCTGCCCGAGCACGACCTTCATCGCCAGCATCACGCGGCTCACCTCGCCGCCGGAGGCGATGCGCGCAAGCGGTCGGGGCTGCATGCCGGCACCGGGGCGGAACAGGAATTCGACAGCCGACGGGCCGGCAAGCGTCCACGAGGCACGCGGCAGCAGCTTAACCGAGCAGGAAAGCGCCGCGCCGGACATCTCCAGGCGCGCCATCTGCTTGCTCACCGCCTCCGCGAAACGAGGTGCGGCCGCCGCGCGCACCTCGTGCAAATCCCCCGCCGCCGCAGCAAGGCGCTCCTCGGCCGCGCCGAGACGGCTCATGGCCTCCCTCTCGCGCTGATCGGCCTCGTCGATTAAAGACACCAAATCCGCCGCCGCCTCGCGAGTTTTTAAAACGTCCTCCATGCGCGGGCCGTACGCGCGCAGCAGGCCCTGCAGCGCCGACATGCGCTCCTGCGCCGCTTCCAATTCCTCCGGATCGAATTCAACCCCATCGCGATAGTCGCACGTCGAGCGCGAGACGTCCTCCAGCACATATCCGACTTCGCGCAGCGTTTCGGCGAGAGAGGAAAGCTCCTCGTCGAAACGCCCGCCGTCGGCCAGTGCCGAGACGGCTTCGTTGAGCCTGTCGAGCGCGCCCTCTTCGCCCCCGAGCGCCGCGTAGGCCCGATTCGCCGCCATGGCAAGCGCCTCGGAATGCTCGGCGCGGGCAAGGTTTGCGGACAGCTCCTCGTATTCACCCTCGCGCGGCGAAACCTCATCGATGCGCTTCAGGGCAAAGCGCGCGTCATCGAGCTTCGCCGAGGAGGCTGCGCCGGCCTGGCGCACGCGCTGCAATTCCTCCTCCGCCCGCTTTACCGCGCGCAGGGCCTCGCGGTACGCGGCGAGGGGGCCGGAAACCTCCTCGGCAACCCATGCATCAAGCATGGACACGTGCGTCGCCGGCTTCAGCAGCTGCTGCTGATCGTGCTGCCCGCACAAGTCGACCGTAGGGGCTATGCGCTCGGCGAGCTGGCGTACGCTGGCCATGCGCCCGTCAATCTGCGCGCGCGACCTGCCATCGGAGGTGACGCGCCGCGTGGCAACCACTTCGCCATCCGCATCGCCCGTCACCGCGAAATCCCCCGCTTCGAAACTCTCGCCTGTTTTATCGCCCGCCTCATCCACGCAACCCTGCGCGCATATTCCCAAGAACCGGCCGGAAACCTCAAGCGCATCCTCTCCATCGCGCACGTCCGTCTTATCCGCACGCCCGCCCATGAGCAGCTTCAGCGCGCTGAGCAATGCGGTCTTGCCGGCACCCGTCTCCCCCGTGAGGACCGTCAACCCCGCAGAGGGCACCAGGGACGCCTGCCTGATAAGCGCAAGATTGCGGACCTGTATTTCGTCGATCATCGCGTCTCCCTCCGTTTGCCGAGCAACCCGCTCAAAAGCCTGCGCAGGGCCGCCTTCCCCGCCTTTGCGCCAGCTTGCAACACGTACAATTGTTCTTATTTCCAGTATACCAGCTTTCAAACGCGAATCGCACGCCTATCTTCGCCCCAAACAAAAACGCTCCTTGGGATTGCCTTTCGGAAATCCCAAGGAGCGCCCGCATCTTGCGCGGAGGCTGCTACTTAAGCGACCCGTCGAGCATGTCGGCTAAGGTCACGCTGTCCATATAGGCGCAGATGACTTTTCCCATGCCGCGCCAAAACGCCAGCGCTTCCGGGCCTTCCGCGCTAGCCTTGTCGTCGTCAGACGACACCACCGGCATGCAGTCGCCCTCGGTGGCCCGCAGCACGTCTCCGATGACGATGTCCTTCGGGTCCATAGCCAAATAATAACCGCCGCTCACGCCGCGAATGCTTTTAAGTATGCCGGCGCGTACGAGCGCGCCGCCGAGCTGCTCCAGGTACTTCACGGAAAGATTCAGCCGCTGCGCCGCCTGGCGCATGGTCACCAATACGCCGGCATCCCCTTGCTTGGCGATATCCACCATCAAACGCAGAGCATAGCGCCCGCGAGTCGAAACCATCATCTAGCAGCCACCCTTGTCCCGTCTATGCGTCTGCAAGGCTGGCCCCTAAATGCCTTCAGAGCTTCCCCTTTTGCCGAACATGCGAAAATAAGAGCAAGACGTTTCTTTAATCTTCGCTCTTTGCTAATAGATTATAAAACCTATCCACTAAAAAATATGCCGTAACGGAACCGTTACGCACGCCAAGGCGGCAAAATGCCCCGAAACGCTTGTGAGCGGCGTCTGGAAACCCTGCAGGATTGCCGCGAATTCGCTCCGCGCCGCTTCCATGCTTTGCTAGGATTCCCCGCATGAACAATACCTCAGGAAATCGAAGGACACGCGCTCAAGGGCGATCAGCCTCCTCGCAAAACGGAGCCCGGCGCACATACTCCGCGAAGAGGTCCCCCTCGTCACGTCGCAGCACGCCGCAACGGCGCGGGACCGCAGCGTCCTTGCGGCCAATGCGCTCCGCGCGGGATCGACGCAAACCCGCGCTCATCCTCGCCTTCATCGTGGCGCTCGTCGTGCTCGGATCGGCAGCCGGCCTGGCAACCTCGACATTCCTCGGCTCGTCGACGACCGCGAAAATGGCGAAGACGCCCGCCACCGCAAGCTCCCCCTACGACCCAGACGGCTTCGCAAGCGTGAACGGCCGCATGACCTATAGCGAGAACGGAATCGTGAAATCCCAGGTAGGAATCGACGTTTCCGAGCACCAGGGCAACATCGACTGGAATGCGGTTGCCTCAGACGGCATTCGATTCGCCTTCGTGCGCGTTGGCAACCGCGGCATTACCGAGGGGACCATTTCGGCCGACAACCGCTACACGGCAAACCTGACCGGGGCAAGAGCGGCGGGGCTGCGTGTGGGCGTCTATTTCTACTCGCAGGCGACTTCCGTCGCCGAGGCGCGAGAGGAGGCGGACTTCGTCTTGGGTCTTCTGGGTGGCGAGGCGTTGGAACTGCCCATCGCCTTCGATCACGAGCGCGACCTCACTCAGTACGCGCGCGGCAACGACGTCGACCGCGAAACCCTCACCGCGGCGGCCGTGGCGTTCTGCGAGCGCGTGGAGGCGGCCGGATACGCTTCGATGGTCTACGGGAATCGCAGCGACATGGCGCGCTACGACCTTTCCGACCTCGGCAACCGCAACATCTGGTTCGCCGAATACGACGCCGCCTATCCCTCCCTCAACACGACCTTCTCGCTGTGGCAATACAGCAACAACGGCGTCGTGAACGGCATCGACGGCTCCGTAGACATGGATATCCTCTTTACCGACGCGCTATAAGCCCGCAAAACACGACCGGCAGCCCCCAACGCTCTGCAAGCTGGATTCTTGCCTTGGAGTTGACTCCATATGCTACGGTGACCAAAATTCGATAGGAGCAGCCGTGCAAAACCAACCATATCCTTTCGCGCTCGACTCAGACCTTGCGACGAAATACGCCGCCCTGCAAGACAACCTTCGCTCGCTTGGGCGCGTCGCCATCGCGTTCTCCGGCGGTGTCGACTCCACGTTGCTTTTATGGACCGCAAAGCAAACCCTCGGAAGGAATGCCCTCGGCATCACGGCAAACGCCCAGATGATTCCCGCGCGCGAGCTTTCCGAAGCCAAGGCCTTCTGCGAGGAGCGCAAAATCGAGCACGTCGTCATGGACGTTGACGCGCTCGCCATCGACGGCTTTGCGGAAAACTCGCCTAAGCGCTGTTACCTTTGCAAGACGGCGCTGTTTACCACCCTTATGAAAAAAGCTGCTGAGCTGGGATTTTCCTTTGTAGCAGAGGGGACGAACGTGAGCGATTTGGGCGACTATCGCCCGGGACTTGCGGCCCTCAAGGAGCTCACCGTGAAAAGCCCCCTGCTCGAAAGCGGACTTACGAAAGCCGACGTGCGCGCGCTTTCCCGCGCTCTCGGGCTTCCCACCTGGAACAAACCGTCCTATGCCTGCCTCGCCAGCCGCATCCCCTGCAACAGCCCCATCACGGCCGAAAACCTCTCGGCGGTGGAGGCGGCCGAGGATGCGCTGATCGAAGCCGGCTTTAATCAGGTGCGTTGCCGCGCCCATGACGACCTTGCGCGCATCGAAGTTGCCCCTGAGATGCGCGAGGACCTCATGCGCGCGCTCGTCGAGGGCGATCTGGCGAAGCGCATCCATGAAGCCGGGTTCGCCTTCGTGACGGTGGACGCCGACGGCTACCGCACTGGCAGCATGAACGGCCGTTAGCTTACAGGCGCTTCCCCAGGCAGAGGAAGTTTGACGCCGCGCCAACCCGCAAGGCACGGTGCGGCGCGCCCCTGTCTCCGCCAAGCGCGGCCGCGTCGCCCCTAGCTGCGCCGCGACCCGCCGTAGGCCGCGTTCTTCCTATTCCCGAAGGCGCTGCCTTTGCGCGCGGTCTTCTTCAGGTCCTTCAGCACATCGGCCTCGCTTTCGCCCTCGACCGCCGAGCGCAGGCGCACCACCTCATCGCGCAGGCGCGCGGCCTCCTCGAAGTCCATGTTGCGGCTCGCCTCGGCCATGTCGTCCTCCATATTGGAGATCACGCGCAGCACCTCTTCGCGCGAAAGCTCGGCCAGCTGGCGATTCACGTCCTCGGAAGACACGTCGCCCATTTCGTCATGCACGTAACTCATGATGTCCACGACGGCTTTGGTGATGGTCTTCGGCGTGATGCCATGCTCCTCGTTGTAGGCCATCTGAATCTCGCGACGCCGCCGCGTCTCGGTGATGGCGATGTCCATGGAATCGGTCGTTTTGTCGGCATACATGATGACCTGGCCGTTCGCATTTCGTGCGGCACGTCCGATGGTCTGGATGAGGCTTCGCTGGTTGCGCAGGAACCCTTCTTTGTCGGCATCGAGGATGGCGACGAGCGTCACCTCGGGCAAATCGAGGCCCTCGCGCAGCAAATTAATGCCCACCAGCACGTCGAACTTTCCCAAACGCAGATCGCGCAGGATGTCCACGCGTTCAAGCGTGCCGATGTCGCTGTGCATATAGCGCGCGCGAACGCCCCGATCGAGCAGATGGTCCGTCAAGTCTTCCGCCATCTTCTTCGTCAGCGTGGTGATGAGCACGCGCTCGCTTCTCTCGGCGCGCTCCTTCGCCTCGTCGATGATGTCGTCGATCTGGCTTGCCGAAGTGCGCACGATGATTTCGGGGTCCAAAAGACCGGTCGGGCGGATGATCTGCTCAACCTGCTGCTGGCTCACTTTTAGCTCGTAATCGCCGGGCGTTGCCGACACATAGACGAACTGAGGGATGCGTTCCTCGAACTCATCGAAGCGCAGCGGGCGGTTGTCCAAGCAGCTCGGTAGGCGGAACCCGTGCTCGGCCAGGGTGATTTTACGGCTGCGGTCGCCCTCGTGCATGCCGCGGATCTGCGGCACCGTCACATGGCTCTCGTCGATGATGCAGAGGAAATCGTCCGGGAAATAGTCGATGAGCGTGTACGGCGGCTCGCCCGGTTCGCGCCCGTCCAAATGCCGCGAGTAATTCTCAATGCCGCTGCAAAAGCCCATGGTTTCGAGCATCTCGAGGTCGTAGTTGACGCGCATTTCCAAACGCTGCGCCTCAAGCAGCTTCCCCTCGTCCTTGAACTGCTGCAGGCGTTCGCGCAGTTCGTCCTGGATGGTTTGAATGGCGCGCTCCATCTTCGGGCGCGCCGTGACGTAATGCGACGCCGGCCACACCGGCAGCGCCTCGTAGCTTTGCAGCACCTCGCCGGTCACGTTGTCGATCTCGGCGATTTCCTCGATCTCGTCGCCCCAGAACTCCACACGAATGGGATTGTCGGCATAGGGTGGGAAAATGTCCAAATTATCGCCGCGCACGCGGAAGGTCCCGCGCTTCAGTTCGTAGTCGTTGCGGTCGTACTGAATGTCTATGAGGTCGTGAATGACCTGGTCGCGATCCTGCTCGACCTGCTTGTCTAAAAACACCGCCATGCCCGCGTAGTCCATCGGGCTGCCGATGCCGTAAATGCAGCTCACCGATGCCACCACAATGACATCGCGCCGGGAAAGCAGCGCGCTGGTGGCCGCATGGCGCAGCTTCTCCACCTCTTCGTTGATGGACGCATCTTTCTCAATGAACGTGTCCGAGCTGGGAACGTAGGCCTCAGGCTGGTAGTAATCGTAGTAGCTGACGAAATACACGACGGCATTGTCGGGGAAGAATTCCTTGAGCTCGCTGGCAAGTTGGGCGGCGAGCGTCTTGTTCGGGGCCATCACCAGCGTGGGCTTCTGCACCGCCTCGATGGTTTTGGCCATGGTGAATGTCTTGCCCGAACCGGTGACGCCGAGAAGCGTCTGGTAACGCTTGCCCTCGCGAATTCCCCGCGCAAGCTTTTCAATGGCCTGCGGCTGGTCACCTGACGGCTCGTAGGGACTCACCACGCGCAAAGGCGTGTTGGCAAGCCGCACCTCCGGCAGCTTGCCAACCATTTCCATACCCTCGATGTTCTTGAGATGCGAACTCATCTGCCGCCAACCTTCAGTTTTACCTCATTCCCCGCGCAACCCCTGCGCTCGGCTTCGCCGTGCTCGGGGTCGAACAGTCCACTGGACTGTTCGATATTCTTGAGATGCGAACTCATAGACTAATCCAACGTTTTGGAATACTCGTTCCACCAGGCGAGGACCTTCTCACGCAGCTCTTCCTGCGTACCGTCGTTATTGAAAACTACGTCAGACTGCTCGATGCGGTCTGCGTCACTGATTTGGCGGGCGATGCGGCGACGCACGTCGTCCTCGTCCCAACCCGAAGCCACGGCGCGCTTAATGCGGTCATCCAAGGGAGCCAGCACGGCCAATACGACGTCGGCGCCGTTGGCCATGGAAACCTGACGGTTCTTGAATACGGAATACTCGACCACAACGGCCTTGTTCCCGGCACGTTCGAGTTCATCGAGCTGATCGATGAACGCCTCTTCGATGCGCGGCATGGTGATGCGGTTAAGCTTGCGCGTTTCCGCCGGCGTGGTGAAGGCCTTTGCAGCAACCTTGCTGCGCACAATCTGGCCGTCGGGGCCTAAGATGTCGGCGCCGAAAGCCGCAACCAAATCCTCCTTCACCGTGTCCCACAAAAGCACATCGTGGCCGACCTTGTCCAGGTCGATGAAAGGAACCCCCTGCTCGGCCAACACCTTGCGCGCCGTGGATTTCCCCGCACCCATGCCGCCGATGACGAACAGCTTCTTCATGCCCATTGCCTGCCTCCTTTGCACTGATTTCGCTTCTTCCCATGATACACGGCAACGGCCGCCGCTGCCGCCGCGCAGAAAACCATCTAGCAACAGTTGGCGGCAAGCGGCGCCGGCATTGAAAGCACCCGGCAGCAGCAGGGCATCTATACGATCGTGCATCCATGTGAAAAGCACCGCAGCAACGCAAGACGCCCCCGGCGGCAAACCACCAGGGGCGTTTTCGTGCGTCTTAGCTAGACGATTTCACCTTGCAGTGAACAGCGCTATTCGGCAGCCTTCTCGGCAGCAGGCTTGTCAGCCTTCTTCTCGCGCTTCTTGGCCGGCTTCTCCTCGACCTGGATGGACTCGTCCACCGGAATCTCGAAGCCCAGCTCGGCGGCAGCGGCCTTCATGGACAGGCTGATGCGACGACGGTCGGGGTTGATCTCCATGACCTTGACCTTGACCATGTCGCCGGCCTTGACGACCTGCGCCGGGGTGTCGATGTGGCGCATAGCCATCTCGGAGATGTGCACCAGGCCCTCGATGGACTGGCCCAGCTCGACGAAGGCGCCGAACGGAACGGTCTTGGTGACCTTGCCGTCAACGATGGAGCCGACCGGGTAGGACTCGACGAGCTTCACCCACGGATCCTCGGTGGTCTGCTTCAGGCCCAGCGAGATGCGCTCGCGCTGCAGGTCGACATCCAGAACCTCGACCTCGACCTCGTCGCCGACCTTGACGACCTCGGACGGATGGTTGACGTGGTTCCAGGACAGCTCGGAGATGTGCACCAGGCCGTCGATGCCGCCCAGGTCCACGAAGGCACCGAAGTCGACGATGGAGGAAACCGTGCCCTTGAGGCGCATGCCCTTGGACAGCTTGGAGAGGATCTCGGCGCGCTCGTTCTTGCGGCCTTCCTCAAGCAGCACGCGGCGGGACAGCACGACATTGTTGCGGTTGCGGTCCATCTCGATGACGCGGGCCTCGATCTCGGTGTGCAGGTACATGTCGAGATCCTTGACACGACGAAGGTCGACCAGGGAAGCGGGCAGGAAGCCGCGCAGGCCGATGTCGAGGATCAGGCCGCCCTTGACGACCTCGATGACCTCGCCGACAACGTTCTCGCCGGCCTTGAACTTCTCCTCCACGCTGATCCAGGCGCGCTCGTACTCGGCACGCTTCTTGGACAGGATCAGGCGGCCGTCCTTGTCCTCCTTCTGGAGAACGAGAGCCTCGATGGCGTCGCCAAGGTTCACCAGATCGGACGGATCGGCATCCTTGCGGATGGACAGCTCGCGGACGGGCACGACGCCCTCGGACTTGAATCCGATGTCCACCAGCACCTCGTCATGCTCGATCTTAACGACCGTGCCGTTGACCAGGTCGCCCTCGTCGAACTCGGTCAGCGTGCCGTCGATCATCTGATTCATCTGATCGTCGGAGATGTCCTCGAAGTCGATGACGGACGTGTTCTTGATTTCGGTCAAAACGGACCCCTTTCAAAAAAGTGTCGGGGACCCTTCGTCATGAATGATTGCTACATAAACCATGTTCGCTTGCAGGGATAAACCCTTTATAGCAGTGCAACAAACATGTCTCGGGGGCCTACATTACTCCTGCTTGCGGCTTATTCCACAAGCCTGTCGAGTATACCATGCGCCACGGTCGGCTTCGCGTGTTTTTGCGCCTGCACGATTTCTGCGCTTGCGCTTGCGCCGCGCCCGTGCGCGGCTTACGCGATTGCGGCGAATACCGCTTCGATCAGGTTTTCCAAAAGCTCGCGATTCTCTTCGGAATCGGGCATGCCGCTCATGAAGCTCGCCACGTAGGTTTTTCCGCCCAGGGTGACGATCCCCGCGTCGCAGATGCTGTTGTAGCCAAGCTCTTCCCCAGCTTGCTGGTCGCCCTCTTCCACCGCTTCGCCTGTTGCGCCGTCCTCGGTTTGCGCCTCATCCGCATATGCGTACGAAGACGAGCCGCGCCACGACTTGAGTTTGCCGGTCCGCGAGCCGGCCGAGCCCTGGCCCGCATTGCTCCCCATGTCGGAGTCGGCGTACCAGCCGGCCTTGTTCATGACCTCCGCATCTTGCGACTCAAGGGCGTCCCGCAAAAACGACGTGGTGGTTTGAATGCAGGTCGTCGTCAGCCACAACGCGTTGTCGCTGCCAGTGAGCAGATAGTTGTACATCTCGGTCCAAACCTTGGCCGACGAGCGCGGGCAATACCAGGGGAAGTCCGATTCCTCGGTCAGGGCGGTGTCGTACATGCCCAGATTTTCCTCCCATTGCTCGTAACCCTCGTCATCGAACATACGACGGAGGGCGCTAAAGGAGTCGTTGTCGGAGTACACGATGGCGTTCTGCATGCACTGCTCGACATAGGAACCCTGGCCGAATAGCCCTTCAAAGGGGTTGTCGGACACGCTCGGCAGCGTCACGGCACCGGTTTCCACCTGCGTCTCGCACACATAGAGGGCATAGGGGGCCTTGAAAGAACTTGCCCCGTAGACCGGATTGTCGGGGTTGCAGGATATGCCCGCGCCGGAATCGACGTCGTAAACGACAAAACCCACCCTGCCCTGGCTCTGCACCGCCGAAAGCGCCTGCTCTATGCGCTGCCGAGCCTCGTCGGAGATGGCCGGCGCTTCGGCGCCGGCCAGCGAAAACGTCTGAACGCCCTCCTCACGGGGCACCTCGTCGAGCTCCGCGGGCGCCGCCGTGAAGCTGACGGTTTCGGCCGCGATCGCCATGGAATTAAACGAAGCATCGGAAACCTGGCCCGCAAGCAGCGTATCCTCGGACTGCGTAGCATCCCGCTCATCGAGCGCAACGCCGTCGAGCGTGCGAACGCCGGCAACGATGCCGACGGCGAGCAGCGCGCATGCCGCCGCCGCGACGATCGCGCGCTTGCTTTTGCGGCGCGGCGAGGACAGCACGGTCGTTCGCGGGGCGAAACCGCCCGCCGCCGCACCTGCCCGGTAAGACTGTGCGGGAGCCGAAGCCCGACCGGAATTGGGCAGGGCCTTGAAAATATCGTCTTCCGAGGAGTCGAACGAAAGCGTGGTGGGGACATGCCCCGCGTCCCTTCCCCGCTGGCGCTCCTCGCGCCGCGCGTGCAGCGCACTTGCCTGCGCGCGATACGCCGACGCGCCCGTATGTTTCATATGTTGTGCCATGGGCTTAACAATAGGGCCGAAACTTTAAAGGTTTCTGAAACACACGCCCGATGCGGAAACGCTTCAAAAGTAAATCACAAGTTATGTTTAGCTTACTTCTAGAGCACACTTTAGGTTTCCTCGTCTCCCCGCAGCGCATACAGCGGCTTTCGAGAAATGGGCGTTTCAGCGCTTGCAGACGCGCAGCCCCGCGTCGCTTCCCTGAGCGCAAAAGATGCCCGCTCCCCCGATGGGAAGAGCGGGCATCTTACGTGAACTCGGTTATGCCGCTTACTTAGATTGCGGATTCCCCGCGCTCGTCGGTGCGGATGCGCACAACCTCGTCAACCGGGAAGACGAAGATCTTGCCGTCGCCGACGTTGCCGGTGCGGGCCGTGTTGCAGATGACGTCGATCAGGGCGTCGACCTGCTCGTCGTCGGCGATGATCTCGAACTTCACCTTCGGCACCATGTTCAGCAGCACCTCGGTGCCTCGGTAGTATTCCTTCCAGCCATGCTGGGAGCCGCAGCCTTGCACCTGCGAGATGGTCATGCCGGAAACCTTGGCGGCGAACAGGGCGTCTTTGAGCGGTTCGAGCTTTTCGGGACGCACGATCGCGGTAATCTTCTTCATTGCTTCGCTCCTTTCAAGCTATCCGTAGAGGGTTAGTCCAGGCCGATGTAGGCAGGGTAAGCCGACTCGCCGTGTTCCGCAACGTCGAGGCCGCGGGCTTCGGCTTCCTCGCTGACGCGCAGGCTCCCCTTGAAGACAGCCTTGATGATGAAGCCGAGGATGAGGTCGGCGATGCCGACGAAGGCGATCGTGATGACGATGCCGAGCACCTGGCTGACAAGCAGGCTCGCATCGCCGGTGTACAGCAGGCCGCCGAAATCGGTCCAGGACAGCTCGGGCACGCAGAACAGGCCGGTCAGGATGCCGCCGGTGATGCCGCCGATGGCGTGGCAGCCGAAGGCGTCAAGCGCGTCGTCGTAGCCGATCTTGGCCTTGAGGAACGAGATGGCGAAGTAGCACACCGGGGAGACGATGAAGCCCATGACGACCGCAGCCCAGGGCTCGACGAAGCCGGCAGCCGGGGTGATGACGACCAGGCCGGCGACCAGGCCCGTGGCAGCGCCGACGAGCGTGGGGGTGCCCACCTTGACGCGCTCGACTACCATCCAGGAAACCAGTGCGGCGCCGGAAGCGACCACAGTGTTGAGCAGGGCCAGGCCGGCAATGCCGTCGGCAGCGAAGGCGGAGCCGCCGTTGAAGCCGAACCAACCGAACCACAGAAGCGCTGCGCCCAAAGCCACGAAGGGCACGTTATGCGGGCGGTAGCTCATCATGCCGAAGCCCTTGCGCTTGCCCAGAAGCAGGCACAGGATCAGGCCGGTCAAGCCGGAGGAGATGTGCACGACGTCGCCGCCGGCGAAGTCGAGGGCGCCGATCATGTCGCCGATCAGGCTGCCGTCGCCACCCCAGACCATGTGGGCCAGCGGAGCGTAGACGATGGCGACCCAGATGGTCACGAACGCGCAGATCGCGCCGAACTTCATGCGGCCCGCAACCGAACCGGTGATGATGGCGGTGGTGATCATGGCGAAGGCCAGCTGGAACGTGATGTCGATGATGGCCGGATAGCCGGACTCGGCATCGGAGGCCAAGGTGGCCGCACCAGAAAGCACCGCGAAGGCGTTCGGGGTGTCCTCTGCCTCAGCCAACATGCTCTGCACCGTTTCCGTCAGGCAGATTTGATCGAAACCGCCGAAGAACGGGATGGATCCGTCTCCGCCGTAGCTGAACGACCAGCCACATACCACCCATACAACTGCAACGATGCCCATGACCGCGAACGACATGATCATGGTGTTGACCACGTTCTTGCGGCGCGACAGACCTCCGTAGAAGAACGCCAGGCCGGGCGTCATAAGCAGAACCAGCATCGCGCTCACCAACATGAACGCGGTTGTTCCTGTGTCAAGCATTGCTACCTCCTTCTTTCGTAAGCGAACATGCAACGTGCCTTGACGCGTCCCATCTTGCCACCCCGCCTGCCGCCCGCTTTCGCGATACGCCATTGTTAACGGAGCGGGAAACGGGTTGTAACGCATGCGAATCACCGGTGTTACAATGTCGAAATAGAGGTTTGTATTTTGCATTGTGCCTGTTCGAAACAGAGTTGTAATGCGCTTTGGGCATTTCGCGCGATATTGTCGGAATATGAAAGGAAACCACTATGGAAGTCTCGTTCTCCCCCGTCACTACCGAGCAGGACCAAGAAGCGCTCGCAAAACTCGCCGACGAAATTTGGCACGAATACTGGCCCGCGCTCATTGGAAAGGCGCAGACGGACTACATGGTGGAGAACTTCCAGAGCCTTGCCGCCATCAAGCGCGATATGGCCGAGAATGCCTATGAATATTGGTTTATCGTTGACGAGGCCGGCAAGACGGTCGGCTACACCGGTGGGCACGAGGAGCCCCAAACGAGCCGCTTCTTCATTTCGAAGATTTACCTTTTAGCAGAGGAGCGCGGCAAGCATTACGCCTCGCAGGTAATCGCCTTCTACACCACGCTGTGCCGCAACCGTGATTTGCATAGCATGTATTTGACGGTGAACAAGCACAACGATCTGGGAATCCGCGCCTACCTCGGCAAGGGATTCGTCACCATCGAGTCGGTCGAAACCGACATCGGCAACGGCTTCATCATGGACGACTACGTCATGGAGAAGGAAGCATAAAGGACGGTGTTTATAGGCGAGGCCGAAAACCAACGTGGTTTTCGGCCTCGCTTGAAGAGCGCAGCGTTATTTTTCTGCGAACGGCTGGCAGCTAAAGCTTGGCAAGGCGCGCCTTTACGGCCTTCGCGATTCCCTCGCCGTCCAGGTTCAGCTCGTGCAGCAGCAGGTTGACCGAGCCTTGGGTGACGAACTCGTCGGCGATGCCGAGGTTGAGCGCCGGCGTATGCAGGCCCATGCGCGCCATCTCGCCCAGCACGCCCTCGCCCGCGCCTCCGGCGATGACGCCTTCCTCGACCGTGACGACGAGCTTGGTTTGCGCCGCCGCGCGAATGGCTTCGCAGTCCAGGGGTTTCGCCCAGCGCATATCGACGACTCGTGCGGAAATGCCCTCCTGTTCAAGAAGCTCTGCGGCACGGCGCGCCTGACCGACCATGCGGCCGAATGCCAGGATAGCCACCTCGTCGCCCTCTCGCACGACGCGGGAGCGGCCCTCGGGCATCACTTCGGGTGCATCGGGCAGCTCCACCCCTTCGCCCTCCCCGCGGGGATAGCGAATGGCGAAGGGCCCGCCAAGCTTGAGCGCCGTGTGCAGCGCATGCACCAATTCCGCCTCGTCAGAGGGCACCAGCACGCGCATGTTGGGAATCATGCGGGCATATACCAAATCGAACACGCCGTGGTGGGTCGGGCCGTCCGCGCCAACTACGCCCGCGCGGTCAATGGCGAACACCACGTCGAGCTTCGGCAGCGCAACGTTGATGATCATCTGATCGACGGCGCGCTGCAAAAACGTGGAATAGATGGCCACGACCGGCTTCTTGCCGCCAGCGGCCAAGCCGCCCGCGTACCCGACCGCATGTTCCTCGGCGATGCCGGTGTCCACAAAGCGCAGAGGGTACTTCTTGGCGAACGCGTCTAGGCCGGTGCCGCCACGCATAGCGGCCGTGATGGCAACGATGCGGTTGTCCTCGCGAGCCTCTTTGACCAGGGCGTCCCCGAATACGTTCGTGTATTTGGGCGCGGAAGGCGCGCAGGACTTCACCACTTCGCCGGTAGCCACGCAGTACGGGGAAATGCCGTGGAACTTCTCCGGATTGCGAACGGCGGGCATGTAGCCTTCGCCCTTGCGCGTGACCACATGCATGAGCACCGGGCCGTCGGCCGCAAGCACCGTGCGCAGCATCTCGCGCAAGTGCGCGATGTTGTGGCCGTCGAGCGGCGTCGTGCACACAATGCCCAGCTGCTCGAAAATCATGGAATGCGGGATGATGAACTGCTTCACCGATTCCTTCATGTTGCGCCCGATGTTGGTGAGCGCCTTGCCCATCGGCCCGGAGCTTTCCAGGTGTTCCTGCACGTTGTCGCGCGCCTGGCGATACTGCGTGGACGCACGCATGGCGCCGAGGTGTTTCATAAGCGCGCCCACGTTATGCGAGATGGACATCTCGTTGTCGTTCAAGATGATGACCATGGGCGTTTGCGCCTGCCCGATGTTGTTGAGCGCCTCGAACGCCATGCCGCCGGCCAGCGAGGCGTCGCCGATGAGCGCGACCACCTTCTCGTCGGTACCGGAAAGGTCGCGCGCCTGCGCGAGGCCGAGCGCCACCGACAGCGAATCGGATGCATGCCCGGAAAAATGCGAATCGTAAGGGCTTTCGGAAGGCTTCGGGAATCCCGACAGGCCGCCATAGGTGCGCAACGTGTCGAAGCCCTTAAGCCTGCCCGTCACCAACTTATGCGCGTAAGCCTGATGCCCCACGTCGAACACGATCTTGTCTTTCGGGCAGTCGAGTTCGGCATGCAAGGCCAAGATGATCTCCACCGCGCCGAGCGATGACGCAACATGCCCGCCCGTCTTCGACGTGGTCGCAATGATTTCCTGGCGAATTTCGCCCGCCAATATAGAGAGCTCCTCATTGGAGAGGAGCTTCAAGTCGGCGGGGCTGGAAACGATATCCAATATGCGCTTATCGTTCATGCGATGCCTTTCGAACACGACGCCTTAAGCCTTCGGGCCCGCAGTATGCGACCCGTCCGGCTCGGGCGCGAACCCCTCCCCCGATGATGACTCCGTAGACGTTTTACCATCTGGGGAATCATACGCCATCTTGGAAGGCGCGGGGTCGGCCGATTCCGCCTGCGGGGCATCCGCAGCGGCCAGCGCCTCGGCTTGGCGGCGCTCGTCGATACCTTCTTCCAGCAAGTCACTCGCACGAAGGCCCAACCCGACCGCCTCTTCGTAAAGCGTCAGGGCCTCGTCAAGCGGCAGCGAATCGTCGCTAACCGCCTCGACGATCTCGTCGAGCCTGCTTTTCAGGGATTCGAAGGAGTCCTGGGATTCAAGCGCCACGGCACACCGGCTCTCTTAGAGGGAAATATCCTGGGCGGCGGCGCTTGCGGCGCCCGAGGCCTGCGCGGCGTCGAGGTCTTTGGCGATGCGGCCGAGCACGCCGTTGACGAAGCGAGGGGACTCGTCCTCGCCGCCGAAATCTTTCGCCAGTTCAACGGCCTCGTTGATGGCAACGCTCGTGGGCACGTCTTCCACGAACATCATCTCGAAGGTCGCCAGACGCAGGATGCAGCGGTCGACGATGGGCATACGCATGATCGACCAATTCTGGGCGGCACCCATGAGCTGGTGATTGATGGCACTTTGATGCGACTCGACGCCGCGAATAAGCGTCAGGGCGTAGTCGGACAGCACCCCCTCTTCCGACGGGAAGTTGCCGTCCTCGGCAATCTGCGTCGGCGACGCGGCCTTGATCTCGCCGGTGTAGAGGACCTGCAGCGCCATGCGGCGCGCAACGCTGCGCTGGTGTTTCTGGTTCTTCGGAGCCATGTGCTGTCTTTCCCTGTATCTTCTTCGTCTTTAAAACTCTACTGATGACAACGCCCCGCCCGTATCCCTTGCGCACGCGAGCGGCACGCGGGGACTGACGAGCAGGACGTCGCCTAAAAACTATCGGTTGAACTGGATGCCGTCGATGTAGACGTCGACCGAGCCGACCGTCACGCCGACTTGGCTGGCAACGGCGTCGGCCACGGCCTGGCGAACGGCAGTCGCCACGTCGGGCAGCACCTGCCCGTAATACACGTCGATGCGCACGGAAATCTGCAGCTTGTCGTTTTCGTCGGCTGAAACCTCGATGCCCTGGGTGGACGGCTTCGCGCCGAGCACGCCGCGAAGCACGCCCGTGGCAGCAGACGCGCCGCCGACGCTGGCGACGCCCTCGACGTCGGCAACAGCGATGGACACGATGGTTTCGACGACGCCCGGCGCAACCGCCATGCCGTCAATATTCAAATCGCTCATAGCACATCTCCCATCTGGGTTTCGATGAAGTCAGTGGTGGCCTCGCCTGCGCAGAACACCTCGTTGTCGAGCACGCGGCGATGGAAAGGCAGCGTGGTTTGGATGCCCTCGATGACGAACTCGTCAAGCGCGCGACGGGCGCGGGAGAGGCATTCCTCGCGATCCTGCCCGGACACGATGAGCTTGGCGACCATCGAGTCGTAGTACGGGCTGATCTTCGTGCCGGTGCGCACATAGGTTTCGATGCGGACGCCCGGACCCGACGGAGGCTCGAAACGCGTGATGGTGCCGGGACACGGACGGAAGCCGTGCTCGGGGTCCTCGGCGTTGATGCGGAACTCCATCGCATGGCCAAACGGGCTGAACGGCGCACGGTCGGCGCAGCTCATCGGCTCGCCGGAAGCGATGCGCAGCTGCTCCTTGATGATGTCGACGCCCGTGATCTGCTCGGAAACCGGGTGCTCAACCTGCACGCGCGTATTCATTTCCATGAAATAGAACTTGTTGTCGGGCGCGAGCAGAAACTCGATGGTGCCGGCGTTGCGGTAGTCGACCGCGCGAACGGCCTTGATGGCGGCAACGCCCATGGCGCGGCGAAGCTCGTCGGTAAGCGCCGGCGAGGGAGCTTCCTCGATGAGCTTCTGGTGGCGACGCTGCACGGAGCAGTCGCGCTCGCACAGGGCCACGTTGTTGCCAAAGTTATCGGCAAGCACCTGAACCTCGACATGGCGGGGACGAAGCACGAGCTTCTCCAGGTAGACCTCGTCATTGCCGAAGGCGGCGCCGGCCTCGGCGCGAGCCGCCTTGTAGCTGGTCTCCAAATCGGCCGGGTCATGCACCTCGCGCATGCCCTTGCCGCCGCCGCCGGCGGTAGCCTTGATGAGCACGGGATACCCCACGCGATCGGCGAACGCGCGCGCCTCCTCGACAGTGTCGATGCAGCCGTCGGAACCGGGCACGGTGGGAACGCCGCACGACTTCATGGTCTCGCGCGCCGAGGACTTGTCGCCCATACGCTCGATGCACTCGGGCGCAGGGCCGATGAACACGATGTCGTTGTCGGCGCAGGCGCGGGCGAACTCGGCGTTTTCCGCCAGGAAGCCGTAACCGGGATGGATGGCGTCGGCGCCGGTGATTTGCGCGGCACCGATGATGTTGCTCATGACCAGATAGCTCTTGTTCGCCTGAGCGGGGCCGATGCACACCTTCTCGTCGGCGTATTGAACCGGGTAGGTGTTCTCGTCCTCGGTGGAATAGACCGCGACGGTTTTCACGCCCAGTTCCTTGCAGGCGCGCATGACGCGCAGGGCGACCTCGCCGCGGTTGGCGATAAGGACTTTCTTAAACATTATGCCTGCTCCGAAACGAGAGGGGTCTTGGCGTGGGGCTCGACGTAGAACAGCGGCGTGCCGAACTCGACCGGGTCGGCGTCGTTGACGCAAATCTCGCGCACGGTGCCCATTTCCTCGGCCGTGATCTCGTTCATGAGCTTCATGGCCTCGACGATGCACAGCGTCTGGTTGGCGGCAACTTCATCGCCCACCTTCACAAACGGCGGCTCGCCCGGCGCGGGGGCGGCGTAGAACGTGCCGACCATGGGGGCCTTCACGCAATACCAGTTGGCGGGGCGCTCGGGCTCTGCCGCGGCTGCGGGAGCTGCCGGGGCCGCGGGCGCGGCGGCAGGAGCGGGGGCGGCTGCAACCTGCTGCGGGACGGCGACGGCCGCGGGAGCTTGGCCGGGCATGCGCACCGCGATGCGGGTGCCCTCTTCCTCAACTACGATTTCCCCGACGCCGCTTTCCTCGGCGACGCGAACCAATTCGCGAATCTGGTTGATGTCCACGTAATCGTCCTCCTTGGTATTGCTGGACTCTTCCTCCATCAGGAAGTCGACCTTTTCGGATGCACGGTGCTTGCTTAAGAATGTGCGCGCCTCGTTGGGGAACAGGGCGTACATGAGCACGTCCTCTTCGCTTTGCGCCAGGTCGCCGACCTCTTCGGCAACTTCGTCGTAAGTGGTGGTGACCAAGCTTGACGGCGGCACGTCGTCCGGCAGGATCTGGGAGTTGCCGGCGACCTTCTTCACGATGTCGGGATCCATCTTGCCGGGCGCCTTGCCGTAGTAGCCGCAGATGTAATCCTTCATTTCCTTGGAAACAACGCCCCAGCGCTTGCCGGTGAGCACGTTGAAGACGGCCTGGGTGCCGACGATCTGCGACATGGGCGTCACGAGCGGCGGATAGCCGACCTCGGCGCGCACGCGCGGGATTTCCTTCATGACCTCGGGCAGGCGGTCGCTGGCGTTTTGCACCTCGAGCTGGGACATGAGGTTGGACATCATGCCGCCGGGAACCTGGTGCGAGTAGACCTGCATGTGGATGAGCGAGGAGACGCCGCGCTTGTAGTGGCTGCGCTTGCGCACCTCTTCCCAGTACTCGGCGATTTCGAACAGAAGATCGAGGTCGAGCCCGGTGTCGTAACGGCTTTCCTGCAGGGCGGCGACGAGCATTTCGACCGCCGGCTGGGAATTGCCGAACGCGAGCGGGGCCGAAGCGGTATCAACGATGGACACGCCCGCTTCAGCGGCCTTCAGATAGTTGGCCGGCGCCATGCCGCCGACGTAGTGGCAATGCAGATGCACCGGCAGGCCGATTTCGGCATTGAATGCCTTGACGATGCGCTCGGCGCGGTAGGGGGTCATGAGTCCCGCCATGTCCTTGACGCAGATGGAGTCGGCGCCGAGGTCCTTGAGCTCCTGGCCGTATTCCAAGTAGCTGTCGAGCGTGTGGACGGGGGAAATGGTGTAGGAGATGGCGCCCTCGAAATGGCCGCCGCATTCCTTTACCGCCTCGGCGCTGTCGATAACGTTGCGGATGTCGTTGAGCGCGTCGAACACGCGGAAGACATGGACGCCGTTGCGCTTGGACGCCTTGATGAAGCGGTTGACGATATCGCGCGAATAATGCTTGTAACCGACGAGGTTCTGGCCGCGCGTCAGCATGGACAGCGGCGTGTTCGGCGTTGCCGCGTTGATGGAACGCAGGCGATCCCATGGGTTCTCGTCTAGAAAGCGCATGCAGGAGTCGAACGTCGCGCCGCCCCATGCCTCGATGGCCCAGTACCCGACGCGGTCCATTTTCGGCAGGATGGGAAGCATGTCGCCGATGGGCATACGCGTGGCCCACAAGCTCTGCTGGCCATCACGGATGGTGGTATCCATGATTTGAAGCCTTGGCATGAACTCGCACCCCCTTCGTTATCAGGTGGTCAAATAACCGTACATAATCGAAATATGGATTATAGAAGATGGCGAGGTTGAAACCCCATGGACAATGCGAATTCACCGGCAAGAAACAGAAACCGCCGCGGCAACGGCGCCGCGGCGGGAAGAAACGCGAAAGCTGGGTGTCGCAAGGACCCCTGCAGCTTTGATTGGTGCGCCGGCCGCAGAGCCGGCGTAATCATGACTAAACGCGCTTGATGACGCGACCGTCGCGCGTGTCGATCTGCAGCACGTCGCCGATTTCGACGAACGTGGGGACCTGCAGCTCGATGCCGGTCTCGAAGGTGGCGGGCTTGGTGGTGTTGGTGGCGGTGTCGCCCTTGAAGCCCGGCTCGGTGTGCGTGCACTCGAGCTCGACGAACATCTGCGGCTCGATGCTGATCAGCTCTTCGCCGGCGTACAGCAGGCTGACCTCGTCGTTCTCCTTCAGCCACTTGGCCGTGTCGCCGACGGTGTCGTTCGGGATGCTCATCTGGTCGAAGGTGTTCGGGTCCATGAAGTAGAAGTCGGAACCGTCGTTGTACAGGTACTGCATCTTGCGGGTTTCCAGACGCACGGTGTCGAACTTCGTGCCGGCGTTGAAGGTGTAGTCGACCACGCGGCCGGTCTTGATGTCGCGAAGCTTCGTGCGGACGAACGCGCCGCCCTTGCCGGGCTTGACGTGCTGGAACTCGACGATCGTGCACATCTTGTTGTTGTAGACGATGCACATGCCGTTCTTGAAATCGGCGGTAGAGATTGCCACTGGTGTTTCCTTTCGAACCTTGCTGGCGGCCCATGCCGCCCAAAAACGCAAACTGCTAGATTATAACCATCTCGTGCGTAGATTGCGTGAACACTTCGTATCCGTCCTCGGTCACCACGCCGAAATCCTCCAGGCGCATGCCGAATTCGCCCTCCAGGTAGATGCCCGGCTCGACGGTGACGACGTTGCCGGGCGCGAGCGGCTTGGTATTGCGCAACGACAGCACCGGCTCCTCGTGAATGTCGATGCCCACGCCGTGCCCGAGCCCGTGGCCCATCTTGCCGCCGAAGCCGCCGGCGGCAAGCACGTCTTCGGCCATCTGGTGCATGGCCGCGCCCGTGACGCCGGGCTTGATAGCGGCCTCCACCTGCTCGTTCGCCGCGCGCAGCACCGCATAGGCGTCGCGCATCTTGGGGTCGGGCTCTCCTAAGAATACCGTGCGCGTCATGTCCGAGCAGTAGCCCAAGGCGCGCGCGCCGAAGTCCATCACGACGCACTCCCCCGCCTCAAGCGCCTTCTCGCCCGGAATGGCATGGGGGCTTGCACCGTTTATGCCGCTTGCCACGATGGAGCTGAAAGCCAGGCCGCACGCCCCGTGACGAAGCATCCAGTCCTCAAGCTCCACCTGGACCTGCCGCTCAGTCATGCCGGGCTTCATATACGTGCAGATGTAGCTGAAGGCCGCGTCGGTGATGGCTTGCGCCGCCTTCATGCGGGCGACCTCGGCGGGCTCTTTCACCGCGCGCAAGTTGCGGATGAAGTCGGAGGTTTCGCGCAACTGCGGCGCCGCGGGGGCCTTCGCCAGCGCGCCCTCGAGCGCACGGAAGTTTGCGAGCGTCATCGAATCCTCGATGCCGAGGACGATGGGGGCAGCGGGCGGCGCGGGCGTGGACGCGGGCGCACCAGCCGGGGCCGATGAGCCTGCC
>CAVGAF010000024.1:0-2897 GCA_963627055.1 Butyrivibrio sp. CAG:318
CGCCCCGCCCCGCCCGCTCCTACGTCTCGGTTACGGCATCTTTACAACTTGTGCGATTGCCATAGAGCAAAGACATTCCACAGGTGGGGTATTTTACAATGGACGGATAACTTGAAGGAATCGCTGCGCCGTCGCCCGCCTAACTAAGCCCGCCGGCGCAGCGTTGCGCTGGAAGCGGCCTGCGCGGCCGTGTTAGGGAAGAGGTACTGCTCGTCATGATGAATGCCCTGCGCGTCTTGGGGCGCGACCTGTTGCGGTTGGCGAAAGCGCCGGCCGCCCTTGTCGTGGTGATTGTCCTCGTCGTGCTCCCTTCCACCTACACCTGGTTCAACGTCATCGGATTCTGGGACCCGTACAACAATACGGGCGGCATGCGCGTGTGCGTGGTCAACGAGGACGCCGGCGGCACGAACGAGTTGATGGGGGAGATGAACCTAGGCGACCAAATTGTCGACCAGCTACACGAGAATACGCAGCTGAACTGGGACTTCCTAAGCTACGACGAAGCCATGGAGGAAGTGCGGGCCGGTCGGGCCTACGCCGCGTTCGTCATCCCGAGCGACTTCACGAACAACCTCTTCACCATATTGTCCGGAAACTTCGTCCAGCCGAACCTTAAGTATTACGTGAACGAGAAGATGAACCCCGTCTCGCCGAAGGTGACCGACGCCGGCTCATCCACGCTCGACGAAACCATCAACAGCCAATTCGTCTCGACCGTCAGCTCGGTGGTCGCCGACACCTTGAACGTGAAGGTCGCCCAAGCCGAAAGCAAATTGAACGCCGCGCAAACCGACGCGGCGGACCAGCTCGGCCGCGCGAAGGACTCCATCATCTCCGCGCGCACGACGGTGTCCGACCTGGCGGATTCCGCCTCGCAGGCGCGCTCCAAGGCCCAGTCGGCGAAAAGCCAGCTTAACCAGGCGCGCAGCGACGCGGCAGCGGTGCAGGACCAGCTGCAGCAGGTTTCCGACCTGTCCGGCTCGCTGCAGACGGGCATTATGAACTTCACCGGCATCGCCATGCCGGCGCTCTCCGACGCCACGCTCGGGCTTTCCGACGCCTCGGCTTTTGCGGCTACCTCTACGGCGGACATCGCCAACGCCATCAGCAAGTCTCAGGGCACGGTCGACGCCTCGGTGCAGCGCGCGCAGGGCGTCATCGATTCCAGCGAGGCCGTCTCCAAGCAGCTGCAGGCCGTCTACGAAAGCCTGCCCGACAGCGAACCGTCGAAAGCGCTGCTGAAGACCGCCATCGATTCGCTCGACGCCCGCACGGACGAGGCCCAGCGGGACCTCGACGACCTGCAGCAGCTCTCCCGCAACGTCGATGCCACGGCGCAGGCGGCTTCCGGTGCGGCCGGTGCCGTCAACACGGCGGTCCAGTCCGCCCTCTCCTCGTCCAGTTCGTATCAGACGCAGCTGTTCGGAACGGCGCTTCCCCAGGTCAGCAACGGAATCTCCCAGGTTGGCAGCGCGGCGATCGGCCTGAAGGCCGCCATCGCCAACCAGGGCTCGCTCATCACCCAAACCGCCAGCGTCATCGACCAGCTCGATACCACGCTCAATACGGCGGCTTCTGCGCTCAGGCAGACCGACGGCGTGCTCTCCCAGCTGCAGGATTCCGTCTCCTCCGCGCAGACGGACGTCATCGCGCTCGGCACCTCGACGACCATCTCCGACCTGATCGATTCCGGTCGCGTCGACCCCGAGAAGATCGCCGAGTTCATGCAGTCGCCCACGAAGGTGACCACCGAGAAGCTCTATCCGCTCAACGCCTATGGCTCGGCCATGGCGCCGCTGTTCATCTCTTTGAGCTTGTGGGTGGGCACCATCATGCTGTGCGTCATCTTGAAGCTCGAGGTGGACAAGGAGGGAATCCCCGGCCTCACCGTCATGCAGGGCTATCTGGGCCGCTGGATGTTTTTCGCCATCCTGGTGGTGCTGCAGGCCGTGGTGTGCGTGGCCGGCTGCCTGTACCTGGGCGTTCAGGCGGCTTCGGTCCCGGCGTTCTACGCGACGGCCATCCTGCTGTCGCTGGCGTATCTGTGCATCACGTACACGCTTTCCTCGTCGTTTCAGCATATCGGCATCGGCATGTGCATCATCTTGGTGTTCGTGCAAATCCCCGGCGGCACGGGCCTGTATCCCATCGAGATGACCGACTCCTTCTTCCGTGCGGTCTACCCGATGTTCCCGTTCACCTACGGCATCAACGCGCTGCGCGAGACCATCGGCGGCTTCTATGGAACGCAATGGGCCGGCTATATCGGCACGCTGGCGGTCATTTCGCTGGTCATGGCCGTTATCGGCCTGTTCGTGCGCCCGCACCTCACCAATTTGAACCGCCTGGTGGCGAAGCAGGTTGGCGAAAGCGACCTGCTCAACGTCGAGGCCGCGCTGGTGCCCGAGCGCCGCTACCGCATCGGTCAGCTCATCCGCGCGCTTTCCGACCATGAGGAGTTCCACGAAACCCTGCGTCAGCAGGAGGAGCAGTTCATGATCATCTATCCGAAGCTCAAGCGCGGCGCGCTCATCGTCGGCATCGTGGTCCCCGTCGTCCTCACGTTCGCGTTCACGGCGACCATGACCGCGAAGGTCGTGACGCTGACGGCGTGGTTGATTTGGCTGGTGCTCATCATTGTGTTCTTGCTGGTGCTGGAAGGCGTGCGCGAGAACATCAGCCGCCAGGCATCCATCGACGGCATGTCCGACGACGAGCTGCGCGAGCGCCTGGCGAAGCGCGGCAAGAAGGTCGTGCAGGAGCTGGTGCCCGCGGCCATGTCGAGGGCGCGCATTTCGGTGCCGGTCAAGCATTCCGGGCGTGGCGAGGGCATGACGGTGCCGTTGCCGCCGCTGGGAAAGGTGCGTGACGACCTGCCTACAGAGGATGCGGGC
>CAVGAF010000024.1:2938-9238 GCA_963627055.1 Butyrivibrio sp. CAG:318
GGGTGCCGCCGGCGCGGATGGCGACGCGCGGGGCGGCGAGTCGTTGATGGACCTGGCTGCGGCGGATAAGCCGGCGCATTTCGCGGGGCCGGGCATCGCGGTTGCCGACGATGCCGACGGCGTTTGCGACGAAGACGAGGAAGCCCTGGAAGTGGAGTCTCCGTGCCTGACTATCGGGCCCGACGCGCTTTCCGCGGATGATTTGAGCTTGCTGGGCCGGATGCGCGAGCGCGCCGCGGCCGCCGAGGCGCATGCCGCCGCATCCGCAGCCGACGCGTCGGCGGCCGGCGAGGGCTCCGCGTCGGTTGACGGGGGAGCTTCGCCCGTCAAGGCCAAGCACGGCAAGGCCTCCAAGGCCGAAAAGGTCGGCAAGCACGCCAAGACGGCCAAGGCCTCCAAGGTCGAAAAGTCCGGCAAGAAAAAGAAGAAGCACGCCAAGAAGCATGGCAAGGAGCAGGAGGGCAACCATGCATAACATATGGAAGCTGTTCTGTTATGACGTGAAGCACCTGTTCGGCAACGTCATCACCGTGGTGCTCGTGCTCGGCTTGGTGTTCCTGCCGTCCATCTTCACGTGGTACAACGTCATCGCCTGTTGGAACGTGTTCGACAACACCGGCGAGCTGAAGGTTGCCGTCGCCAATTCCGACGAGGGCTTCGAAAGCGAGCTATTGCCCACCAAGATAAACGTCGGCGACAGCGTCGAGGCGGCGTTGCGCGAAAACACCCAGCTCGATTGGGTGTTCACCACCGAGGAAGACGCCATCGACGGTGCGAAGTCGGGCAAGTACTACGCGGCCGTGGTCATCCCCGAGAGCTTCAGCCGCGACATGATGAGCTTCTACTCCGCCGACACCGAGCACGCCCAGATCGTCTACTACGAGAACGAGAAGAAGAACGCGGTGGCCCCGCGCGTGACCGATCAGGCGTCGAGCAAGGTGTCGTCGCAGGTCAACACCACGTTCGCTGAAACGCTGTCCGATGTGGCGCTCAGCTTGGCCGACACGCTGGGCAACCTTGCGGAAAGCGGGGACGCGGACGGCTATATCCAGAACTTCTCGGCGACGGTGGCGAACTCGGCGACGCAGATGAACAGCGCGGCCGACGTGCTCGACGCCTATGCCGGGCTCGTTTCCACGGCGCAGGCGCTTGTGGGGTCGTCGACGAACTTGCTCGACCAGGCGCAGTCCGCCGTGAAGGATGCCGAGGGCAGCGCCAGTTCCGCCAAAGACGGCGCGGGGTCTATCGGCAGCGCCCTGCAGGCGTCGGTGACGGCGCTTTCCGGCGCGCTCGACCAAAGCGCCACGAGCTTCAGCGGCGTTTCCGAATCGGTCGATCAGGTTTATGCGAGCGTGGATGCCGCATCCGCCGACGCCGAGCAAAGCCTGCGCGACCAGGCCGCCGACACCGAGGCCCAGATCGATCGCTATAAAAACCTCAAGACGCAGCTCCAAGAGCTCAAGGCGCAGGTGGACAGCTCCTACAAGCCCGCCATCGAGGTCGCCGTCAAGCAGATCGACACCTCGATCACATCCATGGAGAAGCTGCACGACAGCCTCATCGCGGCCGCCGACGACGTTGCCGCGGGCAATGTGAACAGCCAGGCCAACCGCTCGGCGGTCAAGCAGAAGGTCGCCGATGCCCAGGCGAACGTGCAGTCGCTTGCCGACGACTACAACGACAACATCAAGCCCGGTTTGGAAAACCTCGCCTCGTCGGTGTCCCAGGCGGCCCAATCGCTTTCGTGCCGCGCGTCTTTGCTTTCCGGCGTGGGCAACGACCTGGAATCCTCGGCCAACGAGGTGTCGGGCAAGCTTTCCGACGCGCAGGGCTCCATCAAGTCGATGGCCGACGAGCTGCGCGCCTCGGCGGCCAAGCTCAGCGCGCTTTCGGCCAGCATCGACGAGGCCCTTGCCAGCGGCAACGTCGATCAGCTCAAGGAAATCATCGGCTCCGACCCCAGCGCTTTGGCCAAGGCCGTTTCCGCCCCGGTGGGCGTCGAGCGCATCCCGGTGTTCGCCGTGAACGACTTCGGCTCCGCCATGGCGCCCTTGTATTCGACGCTGGCGCTATGGGTGGGCGCGCTGCTGATGATGGTGCTGATGAACCCCGTGCCGTCTGAGCGGGCGCGCGCGCAGCTGGACAACCCGAAATCCTGGCAGCTGTTCTTCGGGCGCTTCGGCGCGTTGGCCGTCATCGAATTGATGCAATCGAGCGTCATGTGCCTGGGCAACATGCTGTTCCTCGGCGTGCAGGTATCCGACCCGATCCTGTACCTGCTGTGCTTTTGGACGGCGGGATTGGTGTTCGGCTTCATCATCTACACGCTGGTATCGCTGTTCGCCAACCTCGGCAAGGCCATCGCGGTGCTTCTGCTCATCGTGCAGGTGACCGGCGGCGGGGGCAGCTTCCCGTTGCAGATGCTGCCGGAATTCTTCCAGATGATCAGCCCGTTCTTGCCTGCGACGCACATCATCAGCGCCATGCGCGCCGCGTCGATGGGCGTCTACATGAACGATATCTGGATAGAGCTGCTCTGCGAGCTGTCCTTCGTCGTGCCGTTCGCCGTTCTCGGCTTGATGCGCCCCGTGCTGTCGAAGGTCACCTACAAGTTCGTCGAAAAGGTGGAGGAGTCGAAGCTGGTCTCGTAGGGCCGGCACCGTTCGCGCAGCAATGTAACCCATAGCTAATTATGGAGAAACTGTATACCGCCGCTAACACTGTTGCATAAGGCTAACGGTTAGCGTAATCTAACCCATGTCGAAAGGCGCAAGCGAAAGCGAGAGCGGCAGCGGCGAAGGCTACCAGGCCGGGCCCGCCCGCCAAGCAACCAGCCAAACCCGCTTTCCCGCAAGCCCTTCGCACACATGCCGACCCGGCAGTGAAAGCTCCTCTCGTCTGGCTGTTCACTGCAATCGTTTGCAGAGGGAAGACCCCCCTTCTTCCCTCTGCATTTTTCATTGTCAGGGGCACCTACGGGGAAGGGCGTTCATGGAAAAGCTCTCGCGATCTGCGGAAGACTACCTCGAAGCGATCGTCAGCCTTGGCGGCTCGCTCACCCAACCCGTTCGCAACGTGCAAATCTCCGAAGAGCTCGGCGTCACCAAGGCGTCGGTGAGCAAAGCCATCCATATGCTGCGCGACGAGGGCCTCATTCGCCAGGAACCCTACGGCGGCGTGCGCCTGACGCCGGAAGGGCTTGCCCGCGGCGTGGCGGTGCTGTGCCGCCATCGGCTGCTGTACGCGTTCCTCACCCAGGAGTTGGGAATCGACGAGGAAACCGCCGACCGCGAGGCATGCGGCATCGAGCACGCCATCTCCGACGCGTCTTTCGAACGCTGGCTCGACTACGCCGGCAAGCTCGGATTGCGCATCGAGGGCCTTCCGCGCGTGACCTTGGGGTATAATCAAAAGCGAGGTTAGGCTTCATCGTTTTCATGGTCGATGCTGGGTTCGAACCTCGCAGGCGCCCGATGCGCCGAAAGGCGGCCTTGCGCACGCGCACGTGCTCGTTCACCTCGCCGCGCAGCGTGCCCGCCTTATGGTCTTGGCTGAAGCCTCTGCGAAAGGAGACTGCTATGAAGTTCCGCAACATCATGGTTCCCTACGACGGGTCCGACCACGCGAAGAACGCCCTGAACTACGCCATCGGCCTTGCCGCCGAAAGCGACGACACGAAGGTCTCGGTCGTGCATGCCGTGCCTTCCGGCTATATGGGCGCCGACCTCATGGGCACCGACGGCGCGCTCGACGGCGTCCCGTACGGCATGATGGATTACGAGGAGTACCAGGCCGTGGTCAAGCGCGTGCTCGACGAGGCCGTCTGTCGCGTGAAGGAGAACCTGGGCGACACCATCGCCGACCTGGGCGATCGCGCCGTCGTCGAAGCCGTTGCCGGCGCTTCCGCCGCCGACGCGCTGGCGCGCTATGCCGAGGACCACGATTGCGACCTCATCGTCATGGGCCGTCGCGGCCTGGGCGCCATTCGCGGCATGCTCGGCTCGGTCAGCTTCGGCGTGCTTCGTTCCACCGAGGTGCCGGTCCTTACGGTGAAATAGCTTTGAGCGCACCGCCTGCGTGCGCGTGCGTGCGGTAGAATCGGCGGGAGCTTCGCGGCTGTTCGCGTCGGGCCTTCGGGCCTCGGCGGGCGGCGGGCGGGGCTCCCGCTTTTCGTTTGCGTTGAAGATCGGAGCGACGTGTCCCTTCCTCATTTCTTTCTAGCCGACCAGGTCATTGCCGACGAGGCCGACCAGGCATTTCCGTTGGCGCTTGACCGCGACGACGCGAAGCATGCGCGCGTGCTGCGCCTTTCCGCGGGCGAGCATGTGGCGGTCGTCGATGGCGCCGGGTATTACTTCGAATGCGAAATCGTGTCGTTTGACGAGGCGTTGCCGCTGGTCAAGGTGGCGCAGCGCCTTGATGCACCGCAGGCGTTCCCTAAGGTGTGCCTGGTGCAGGGCCTGGCCAAGGGCGACAAGATGGAAACGGTCATCCGCCATGCCACCGAGCTGGGCGTCTTTCGCTTCATCCCCTTCGCCGCCGCGCGCAGCATCATGAAGGTGGACGCGCGCAAAGCCACTTCGAAGGTGGCCCGTTGGCAGGCCATCGCGAAGAGCGCCGCCATGCAGTCGGGCCAGACGCGCCTGCCTGAGGTATGCGCCCCCGCCGGCTTGAAGCAGCTTGCGGGGATGCTGCGCGACTTCGACGCGGTGCTCATCTGCTGGGAAGAGGCGCCGGGCACGTGCCTGATTTCAGAAGCGCTTGCGTGCGTGGCTTCCGACGCCGAGGGCGGCCCAAACGCCCGCGTCCCGCGCGTGGCCGTGGTCGTGGGGCCCGAGGGCGGCTTGACCTCGCAGGAGGTGGACGCGCTGCTGGCCGCGAACGACCATGCGTCGCTCGTCACGCTGGGAAGCTCCATCCTGCGCACGGAAACCGCCGGCGTGGTGGGCCCGGCGCTGGTGCTGTACGAATTGGGCCAGCTGGGCGGGAAGGTGCGCCTGTGAACTTCAGCATTGTGAACTTGGGCTGCAAGGTCAATCGCGTGGAGTCCGACGCGTTCGCGGCCGGGCTTCTGGCGCGCGGCTGCGTGGAAACCGACGGCGCCGCCGACGTGGTGGTGGTGAACACCTGCACCGTCACGGGCGAGGCCGAGAAGAAGACGCGCAAGGCCGTGCGCCGCGCGTTGCGCGACAATCCCGCCGCGCAGGTGGTGGTCACCGGCTGCGCGGCCGCCGTCGACGCCGACACCTACTTGAGCATGGATCCCGCGCGCGTGCATTTGGCGGGAAAGCTCGAGGTCGATCAGCTGCTCGACCGGCTGGTGGGCCCGCTTGGGCACGGGGCGCAGGTGCTCGCGGTGGGCGAGGGCTTCCACACGCGCGTGGGCGTCAAGGTGCAGGATGGCTGCAACAACGCCTGCACATACTGCATCGTGCACGTCGCTCGCGGCCGCGCGACCAGCCGAAACGCCGACGACGTGCGCGCCGAATGCGTCGCGCTCGCCCGCGCCGGCGTCCGGGAAATCGTGCTGACGGGCATCAACTTGGGGTCGTATCGCTGGATTGCGGAAGGCCCCGCCGCGGCCGGGTCGCCGTCAGCGACGGGGGAGATTGCCGCTGCGGCGGCCGGCACGTCCGCGCCCACGCCGGCGGAAGCGCCTGCCGCCCGCCCCGTGCCCGCGCCTGCGCCTGCCGGCCGCCCCGTGCCGCTGCGCCTGGACGGCCTGCTGCGCCAGCTGCTCGCCGACACCGTCGACATCCACGAACCTGGCGAGCCCGCGTGCCGCTTCCGCATTTCCAGCATCGAGCCGCGCGACGTGAGCGACGGGCTCATCGAACTCATGGCCGCTTCCGATGGGCGCATCTGCCGCCATCTCCACCTGCCCTTGCAGTCAGGAAGCACGAAGGTGCTGCGCGAGATGCATCGGCCCTATACGGCCGAGCAGTTCGGCGCCCTGGTGGAAAAGCTGTACGCCGCTATGCCGCAACTGTCGCTTTCCACCGACATCATCTGCGGCTTCCCGGGCGAGACCGACGACGAGTTCGCCGAGACGCTCGCTCTTGCGCGCGCGTGCCGTTTCACGAAGATCCACGTGTTCCCGTACTCGCCGCGCCGCGGTACCCCCGCCGCTGAGCGCGCCGACCAGATTGCGCCGGAAGCGCGCTCTAAGCGTGCCGCCCGCCTGCGCGCGCTCGCCGACGAGCTGCGCGAGGCCGACCGTGCCCGTCGGGCCGGCACGGTCGAGCTGGCGCTCATTGAGGAGAGCGGCGTCGCCATGACGGAAAGCTACTACGAGCTGCC
>CAVGAF010000024.1:9312-12659 GCA_963627055.1 Butyrivibrio sp. CAG:318
CCTGGTCAGGCGCGAAACCTGGCAGCCTGGTGGAGGTTCGCCTGTAGGGGCGCGCCGCGTGCGGCGCATGCTATACTTTCCCGCATGACAGATTCCACGCATATCACCTTGACGGCGCCGCAGTCCGTGAACATGGCGCTGGTGGTGGGGCCGGGCGATTGCCTGCTCCATCAAATCGAAGAAACCTTCGCCGCGCGCATCACCGTGCGCGGCGATTCCATTATCTTGGAGGGCGACCCCATCGAGGTGCAGTCGCTCACCGCGCTGTTCACCGAGCTCATCAAGCACGTGGAAGCCGGCGACGTCCCCGATTCGGCATTCCTCACCCGCGCCATCGACCTTTTGCGCACGGCGGAATTTTCCCCCACGGCGCTGCGCGAGGACATCCTGCTCACCTACCGCGGCCGGGCCATCCGTCCGAAAACCGCCGGTCAGAAGCGCTACGTCGACGCCATCCGCGCCAACACCGTCACCTTCGGCATCGGGCCTGCCGGCACGGGCAAGACCTACCTCGCCATGGCCATGGCCGTCGCCGCGCTCAAACGCAAGGAAGTCGGCCGCATCATCCTGACGCGCCCGGTGGTGGAAGCGGGGGAGAGCCTGGGCTTTCTGCCCGGCTCCCTCACCGAAAAGGTGGACCCCTACATCCGCCCGCTCTACGACGCGCTGTTCGACATGACCGACATGGAGCGTGCCCAGCAGCTCATCGAAAGCAACGTCATCGAAATCGCCCCGCTGGCATTCATGCGCGGGCGCACGCTCAACGACAGCTTCATCATCTTAGACGAGGCGCAGAACACCACGCCCGAGCAGATGAAGATGTTCCTGACGCGTTTGGGCTTCGGGTCGAAAATGGTCATCACCGGCGACATCACGCAGCTCGATCTGCCGCACGGCGTTTCCGGCCTCAAAGGGGTCCAGGACATCCTGGACGGCGTGAAGGGAATTGAATTCTGCGAGTTTTCGGGGAAGGACGTCGTGCGCCATTCCCTGGTGGCGGCCATCGTTGCCGCATACGACAAGGCGCAAAAGCCAGCAAGGAGGAAGGACGCAGATGGACGTCCAAATTAACTACGACTACCGCGAAGACGACCTCAAGGACATGCCGCTTGAGGAGCTTGCCCTGTTCACGCTGCGCCATCGCGAAAAGCCCGAGAACACCGAGGTGTCGCTGTCCTTCGTCACCGACGAGGAGATCGCACGCCTCAACGAGGAATACCGCGGCAAGGTCGGCCCCACCGACGTGCTGTCCTTCGAATGCGACGGTGTGGACGACGAGCTTTCCGACGCCGTATGGGAAGGAGCCGACGCGGTCTATGAGCTGGGCGACGTCGTCATCGCGCCCGACGTGGCCGAGCGCCAGACGCGTGAGTTCGGCACCACCTTCGAGCAGGAAGTGAGCCTCCTGTTCGTGCACGGCCTGTTGCACCTGTGCGGTTACGACCACATCGTCGAGGAGGACGCCCGCGTGATGGAGGCCCTCGAGGACGAGATCCTGGCCGCGTGGGCCAAGCGGTAGGCGCACATGCCGCAACCTGAAGAAAAACCCTTCGTCCGCAGCGCCGACACGAAAGACGCAGGTCAGAGCTACGGAATTACCGCAGCGTTTCGCAATGCGGGGCGCGGGCTGGCGCAGGCCGTGCGCACCGAGCGCAACGTGCGCATCGACCTTGCAGCCGCCGGCGCCGTGATCGTGCTCGGATTCGCCTTGAGGCTCGACGCGCCGTCGTGGCTGGCCATCATCATCTGCATCGGCATGATGATAGCCCTGGAAACGGTGAACACCGCCATCGAGGCGGTGGTCGATCTGGCCTCCCCGGGCTACCACGAGCTTGCCCGCAAGGCGAAGGACTGCGCCGCCGGCGCCGCGCTGGCCGGGGCGGTCGCCTCGGTGGCGGTGGGTGCCGTCGTGTTCGTCCCGCGCATACTCGCGCTTTTCGGTTGACCTGTACGTTTGCTGCCGGACGGTCTGACTGCCGCTCCGTTCGCCGGAAAGCCTGCCGGTCAGCCTGACCGCCCGCCAGCCCGCCAGCCCGCTAACCCGCTAACCCGCCAACCCGCTCTTTTCCCTATTCGCCACTTTCTTGAAAAGGAACCCTCCCATGGATCTTGACGCATACTTCGGCCACGCCGCCCCGCCTTCGGCAGACGGCTTCCGCTCCGGCTTCGTCACGCTGGTCGGCCGTCCGAATGCCGGCAAATCAACCCTGCTCAACACCATCATGGGCAAGAAAATCGCCATCACGTCCGACACCGCGCAGACCACGCGCCATCGCTTCCGCGCCGTGTACACGCGCGACGATTTCCAGATGATCATCGTGGACACGCCCGGCCTGCACAAGCCCCACGACGCCCTTGGCGAGGAGCTGAACACCTCGGCCCTCAAGGCGCTCGAGGACGTGGACGTCATCGCCATGCTCATCGACGCGTCGAAGCCCGTCGGGCGCGGCGACGAGTGGGTGGCCGCGCAGCTGGCCGGCCCGCATGCCAAGCACGCGAAGAAGATCTGCGTGCTGTCGAAAGCCGACCTGGTGACGAAAGACCAACTTCACGCGCAGGCGCAGGCCGCCATGGCGCTGCATTCGTGGGACGCGATGGTGGGCCTTTCCTCGGAAAGCGGCTACAACGTGGACGCCTTCATTGAGGAAGTGGAGGGTTTTCTGCCCGAGGGGCCGGCATGGTTCCCCGCCGACATGGAGACCGACCAGCCCATCGAGGTCATCGTGGCCGAGTTCATCCGCGAGAAGATTCTGCGCACGTTCCGCGACGAGGTGCCGCATTCCATCGGCGTGACCGTCGAGGACATGTCCTTCGACAAGAAGAAGAACCTGAACAGCATCATGGCGCGCATCTACGTGGAGCGCGACAGCCAGAAGGGCATCATCATCGGCAAGGGCGGCGCGTCCATCAAGCGCATCGGCCAGGAGTCGCGCCGCGATTTGGAGCAGCTGCTCGGCACGCGCGTGTTTTTGGACCTCATGGTGAAGGTGAAGAAGAACTGGCGCCGCGACGCCACGCAAATCCGCCGCTTCGGGTATGGAGAGGGGCTGTAGCTGCTGTAACCGCGGTTTGAGGGTTTCTTGCGAGCACCTGTCGGGCCGCGGCTTTCGGCTACAATCTACGCGATAAACAACGACGCCTCGTCCGAAAAGGTTCCACGCCCATGATCTGCCCCAACTGCCATACGGAAAACCGCCCCGGTGCGAAGTTCTGCAACGAATGCGGCCAGAAGCTCGACGACGCCCGCGAGCGCGAGCGCGAGCTGGACGAGGCTGCGCCCGCAGAGGCCGACGAGGCTGCGGAAGCGACTGAGGTTTCGGCTGATGAGGTTGCAGCTGACGAGGTTG
>CAVGAF010000024.1:12751-17248 GCA_963627055.1 Butyrivibrio sp. CAG:318
GCGGCTGACGGGGACGTTGAAGCGGACACCGCCGCTGAGGTTGCTGTCGAGGAAAATCCCGGCAACGTAGAGGATGCCTGCGCGTCCGCCGACGAGGAGCTGCCCGAGCCGCTGGCGCGCACGGGCACGTTGCCGCGCATCAACATCGTGGCCGACAAGACGCAGGTGCTCACACCCGTCCCGCCCGCCTCGTCCGCTGCGCCAGCGGCTCCCGTCGTCGAAGTGGGCAAGACGCAGGTGTTGGGTCCCGTCGCCCCCGCGACGTCGCCCGACGAGGCGCAGGCTGCCAGTGCGGCGGCCAATGACGCAGCTACGGAAGAAACCGCTGCCGGCGACGAGCGCGCTGCCGAGGCGGGCGAGCCTTCCGAAAAGACGGACGGTTCGGGCGAGACCAAGGCCGCCTCCGAAGACGAGCCCGCACCTGCCGCTCCCGCCGCCGCAGCCGCTGCAGAGCCCGCGCGCCCGAAGGCCGACCTTTCCGGCTTCGACGAATACCTGGTCAACCCCGGTTACGTGCCGGCGCCTTCCGCATGGCGCGCCGGCGACACCCTGCAAATGCCCGCGCTCAAGGACGTCGAAGGCCCCAAGCAAAAGGAATTCAAGGCCCCGACCGACCCGCATAAGCCCGCGCGCAAGGGCAAGGGCAAGGGCGGCAAGATCGCCGCAATCGTGGTCGCGGTGCTCGTGGTCGCCGCCGTCATCGCCGCGGGCGTGACCTACCAGATGGAGCTGTGGGGCGGCAAGGTCGTCCCCGACGTCACGGGCATGACGCAGGCCGATGCCGCCTCCGCGCTCGAGGGCAAGGGCTTCACCGTGCGCACCACCTCGGTCGCTTCCGACGAAACCGAGGGCGTCGTGCTGCTGATGGACCCGGGCGCCAACGCCCGCCAGCAGGCAGGCTCCGAGGTCGTCATCCACGTGTCCACGTCGCGCCTCGTTCCCGACGTGGTGGGCAAGTCGCAGGAAACGGCCGAGCGCCTGCTTTCCGGCAACGGCTTCGAGAACGTGACCTACGTGCAGGAGCGTTCCGACGAGGCCGCGGGCACCGTGCTTTCCATCAGCCCCGATGCGGGCGAGAAGGCCAAGGCTAAAAGCGCCATCACGGTGACGGTGGCCGAGCCTTATACCGTTCCCGACGTCAGCGGCATGACGCCGACCGCCGCTGCCGCCGCCATCGAGGAGGCGGGCCTGACCGCGCGTACCGTCACCGTGTACAACGAGTCGATCCCCGAGGGCTACATGATCGGCATCGATCCCGCCTCCGGCTCCGAGGTGACGTCTGAGACCGTGGTGACCATCAGCGTTGCGAAGTCGCGCGGCAACGAGTTGACCGCGGCGGCGCGCAACTACCTCGCGGGCGGGTCGCTCAAGGCATCCGACGGCTCCACGTTCACCATTTCCTCGGTGAACAGCTGCACCTATAAGGGTAACGACGAGGTGTCCTTCACCGCCACCGGCGTCGCGTCCACTTCGGTGACGGTGCTGGGGCAGACCTTGAGCGTGTCAGGCGATTCCAAGCAGGTTTCGGGCACCGTCTCCTTCGACGCGTACAACAACGTGGTTTCCGTCTCGTTCTCGTAGGGTGCTTTCGTGGCACGGCCGACGTATCGGGCGCGGGTGCTGGTCATCCGCAAGACGAAGCTGGGGGAGACCGACCTGATTCTGACCATGCTGGCTGAAGACGGGTCGCAGCTGCGGGCCGTGGCGAAGGGCGCGCGCAAACCTTCTGGCGCCTTCTCGTCGCGCTTGGAGCTATTCAGCGAGGCCGATGTGCTGCTCGTGCGCGGCAAGTCGCTCGATATCGTGAAGGAAGCGCGTCTGGTCTGCGGAAACGCCCAGGTGCGCGAAAGCCTTGAGCGCGCTTCGGCGGCGTCGGTCATGGTCGAGCTGCTCGATCGCGCCACGCAGCCCGACCTTCCCAGCCCCAAGCTCTTTCCCATGACGCATGCCGCCTTGGCGGCGCTTGCCGCCGCCGACGTCGCGCATGCGCCGGCCATTTGCGCCGCCCATCTGCTGAAAACGTATGCGTTCGCCGGGGTGCGCCCGACGCTGGCGGAATGCTCGCTGTGCGGGGAGCCGCTTGCGGCGGGCGAGGGGCTGGCCGCAAGCGGCCTCGTTGCCTTCTCCGTTTCCGAGGGCGGGGCGCTCTGCGACGCGTGCGCCACCCCCGATTCCATCCGGGTGAGTGCCGTCACGCTCGCCTGGGCCCGGGCGCTGCTTTCCTCGAAGTTCTCCGACATCGCCGCAACCGAGATCGACCAGGCGGCCATCTTCGACGTGTTGCGCCTGTGCCAAACGTGGGGCCAGGTACACCTTTCCGCCCATTTGCGTTCCCTGACGTTCCTGTTCACGTGCGGATTGTTTTAGCAGGAACGCCTGCCGACCTCTCGCTGTGGCATAATTGCTGAACCAAACGAGAGGAGCATATTCATGTATACGTACCGTACGCGCGGGGTTTGCTCGCGGGAGATTCACATCGACTTGGACGGCGACAAGGTGTCCGAGGTCGAGTTCGTGGGCGGCTGCAACGGCAACCTGAAGGCCATCGGCAAGCTCGTCAAGGGCATGACCGTCGACGAGGTCGCCGCCGTTTTGGAGGGCAACACCTGCGGGAACCGTTCCACCTCCTGCGCCGACCAGCTGGTGCGCGGCCTGCGCGAGGCGCAAGCGGCAAAGTAGCATATAGCTTACAATAGGGAAACGTCGGGTATTGTCGGCTGCCCGGCGATGTGGCGGCTTAGGGCCGCAAGGGAGTGCCGACAGCAATCGATCAAAGGATGCGAGCAATGGCTGATAGGGATGTGCGCGCCGAGTTGGAGCGCTGGATCGGCAACGTGGATGACGCGGAGCTTTCCGCCGAACTGGAAGACATGCGCAAGAAGGCCGATGCGGGCGACGATTCCGCCATGGTCGACGCGTTCTTCCAGGACCTTTCCTTCGGAACCGCCGGCTTGCGCGGCATTATCGGGGCGGGCACGAACCGCATGAACGTCTACACCGTCGGCCGCGCGACGCAGGGTTTCGCCGACTACCTGAACGCGCATTTCGACGCGCCGTCGGTGGCCATCGCGCGCGACAGCCGCAACAAGGGCGAGCTGTTCGTGAAGACGACGGCCGCCATCCTGGCTGCCAACGGCGTCGCCGTGCACGTGTACCCGCGCATTTCCCCGGTGCCGACGCTTTCGTGGGCCGTGCGCGATCTGGGCTGCTCGGGCGGCATTTGCATGACGGCGAGCCACAATCCCGCGCCCTATAACGGCTACAAGGCCTACGGCCCCGACGGTTGCCAGATTACCTCCGAGGCCGCAGCAGCCATTTCGGCCGCCATCGCCGACACCGACGCGTTTTCCGGCGTGAAGACCATGGACTTCGACGAAGCCGTCGCCGCGGGCACCATCCGCTGGATTGACGACGCGGTGCTGGATCGCTACTACGACGCGGTGCTGGCGCGCTCGGTGAACAACCTTTCCGACGAGCAGATTTCCGCCGCGCCGCTGAAGCTGGTGTATACGCCGCTCAACGGCACGGGCTTGGTCCCGGTGACCACCGTGCTTGCGCGCGCGGGCGTCTCCGACGTCACCGTGGTGCCCGAGCAGGAACAGCCCGACGGCGATTTCCCCACCTGCCCGTATCCGAATCCGGAAATCCGCGAGGCCATGCAGCGCGGCATCGACCTGTGCGAGCAGGTGCATCCCGACCTGCTGCTGGCCACCGACCCCGACGCCGACCGCGTGGGCGTGGCCTGCAAGGACGGCGACGACTACACGCTCCTGACCGGCAACGAGATGGGCGTGCTGTTGCTCGATTACATCTGCCGCATGCGCGCCGAGCGCGGGGAAGACCTCTCCGACAAGGTTGCCGTGACGACCATCGTGTCGTCGGCCATGGTCGATGCGCTGGCTGCGGAATACGGCTTTGAGCTGCGCCGCTGCCTGACGGGCTTCAAGTACATCGGCGACATCATCACCGAGCTGTCCGACGCCGGGGCCGCCGAGCGCTTCATCTTCGGCTTCGAGGAAAGCTACGGGTACCTCTCCGGCGACCATGTGCGCGACAAGGACGCCGTCAACGCCAGCCTGCTCATCTGCCAGATGGCGCAGTTCTACAAGCTTGAGGGCAAGAACCTGGCCCAGGCCATGCGTGATTTGTACGCGAAGCACGGCTGGTGGCTCAACCGCACCGTGTCGCTGTCGTACCCGGGTGCCGACGGCGCCGCGAAGATGGCCGAGCTGATGGCCGCGCTGCGCAGCGACGCGCCGGATGCGCTTGCGGGCCGTGCGGTCGAGAAGGTCGTGGACTACCAGGGAGGCGTTGACGGGCTGCCGTCGGCCAACGTGGTGGAGTTCGACATCGCGGGCGGCAACAAGGTGATCGTGCGCCCGAGCGGCACCGAGCCGAAGATCAAGCTCTACGTGTTCGCCAAGGAAGCCTCGCGCGAGGCAGCCGACGCCCTGCTCGACGAGCTGGAGGCCGCCGGCCGCCAACTGCTGGCATAAA
>CAVGAF010000024.1:17606-24888 GCA_963627055.1 Butyrivibrio sp. CAG:318
CGGATTTCATATCGGACGGATTCCGTGACGATTGGATTCCGCGCGGGCGAACGCGATCGTATCAGCGACCGTATCATTGATCGTACCAATGATACGGTCGCTTCGTTCTTCGGGCTATTCCTCGGCGGCCGCGGTTTCCTTTGCGGCTTTCAGGGCGCCTGCTCCGGCGGCTGCGGCCACTGCTGCCGCTACTGCGACCCCGGCGGGGGAGGCGTCGCCGGTATTCACGGTCGTCTTTGCCGTCGTATTGCCCTTGTTATCGGTGCTCGTGCCTGACTTGCCGTCGGCGGCGCCGTTGCCGCTGCCGTTGGTGGCGCCATTGCTCTCGTCGGCAGCGCCGCCGTCGCCGGTGTTCTCGTCGGCGGCCGGCGTGGTCGCCTTGGCCTTGAAGTGCGCGGTCACCCGGTGGTCGGCGTCGACCACGATGCGGTAGATGTGCGCATCCCCGAGCATCTCGCCCTCTTTGCGCTCGCCTTCGACCCACTTGCCTTCGGGGATGTTCTCGGGTTCGCTGCTCACCAGGTTGCCGTCATCGTCGGTGGTGAACGTGTACCAGTAGTAAGGCGACGCTTCCACGCCGTCGACCATCCACTTGTCGTCGAGCGTCCAGTAGTCGAACTCGTACCCGTCGAACGGTATCGCCTCGATCGTGCTGACGGTGCCGCGCAGACTCGTGCCGCCACCCGCCGTGCCGCCCCTGTCCGTGTTGGAGCTGCGGGCCTCGATGTGGTAGTAGCGGGTTGCGATGTCGTCGCCCGAGTCCTCCTCGGTCGCGCTTTCCGCCTGCACATTGGAGGTGACGCCCGCGGTATCGAAGTCGCACCAGAAGCTCTCGCCGTCCTCGTGCGATGCGGAATACGAATAGCCGTCCAGCTCGCTCAGCTTGACGGTGAAGCTGTAGTCTTCCAGGGGCTCTCCGTAGCAGCCCACGGGGCTTTCGTAGATGAACAGGCTTTCGGGGAAGCCGTCGCTCGCGTTGTAGCTCGCCGCCGTGCATTTCAAGGGGGCGTCGGGTTCGGTGGTCACCGCGAACGTGTAGTCGGTGCCGCCGTCGATGAAATTCGCGCGGTCGGACAGGTAGATGGCCTGTTGCAAATCGGAGTCGAGGCCGTATGCGAAGGGGCATTCCTGACCCTCTACGGTGATCATCGTGCCGTTCTCGTCGGCGAAGACGGCACGGCCGTTCTTGAAGATTTCGTAGCTTGCGCCGTTGACCACGTACGAGATGCTGGTGCCGCCGTCGAAGAACACCTTGCGGTAGGTGTTGGGGTCCTCGTCCTCGTATGCGCCGTCTTCGCCGTCGGTTGCGGCAAGCGTTGCGGTGACGGTTGCCGCAGGCGCGGCTGCCGCAACCGCAACCGTTTCGCTCGCAGCGGCGTCGCCGGCCGCCAGCTCGCCGTCTCCGGCGACGCCTTCGGCCACGGCCGCCAGCTCGCCGGCAGCCGCTAGCTCCTCATCGCCCGCAGCGGCCACGGCCGCCGTCGCCGCCGTGCTGCCCGCCTTCAACGGGTCGACGGCGGGGGCGTCGGGCAGGTCTTCCTTGCCGTACTTGCTGTAATAGCTGTCGCGCGACTGCAGCCAGGAAAGGCAAAGCTCGCTGTTGTGCGCCGACATGATGGTGCCGCCCTTCAAGAGGAAGGCGATGACTTCCTTGGTGTGAGCCTTGGCGAAAGCGCTGAACGACGAATAGGGTGAAATAGCGTAGCCGTCGGGCATGCAATAGTCGGGTCTGAGTATTGCATCCAATATCGACCGTACGCGGTCGCCGTAGCGCTGATCGAAAGTCTCTGCATCCGTGATCTTCGTCTGTTTCATGGCCGTGCTGACGTAGTCGATGATGACGGTTAAAGCGACGCTTTTGGTCACCATCATGTACAGGTCGAAAATGTGGGGCTTTATCAGGTCTTTGGCGGTCTCCACGAACTTCTCCAGGGGCGATTTCCCGTCGGCGCCTTTCGCGTTGAGCTCATCGTCTTGCGGGAACCTCACGTACAGCTCCATGGCGGTGATGATCGCGTCTTGATACCGCTGAGTATAGCCCGGAAGGTCTTCTGTCGGAGGGTCTATTAGCGGGAGGTCTTTCCCCAAAGCGTCTTTCCCCAAAGCGTCTTTTAACGACAGGGGGCTCTTTGCCTTCCCCTTCACGCGTCCATGCAGCACATCCGTCGCCAGCAGATTGAAGAACTCCTCCACATAGACGTCGAGGGTACTCATGTCGTACATCGTCTCGGCGTATGCTCCCGTGCCCTTGAGGAATTCGTAGTCGATGGCGGGGAAGTCGTCGAGCGCGTAGCTGAAGTGCCCGTTGCGATGCAGCCCCAGCGCGTGCATGCGGTCGAGCATCTTCTCACGCCCGCGGGTGTAGTGGGCCCGGTCCCTTGGCCCGGGCAGCACCTTGTCGACGCCGTAGCGCTTGAAGTTCCACGCCGCGGGCGCCACCTTGGGCACCAGGTCGCAGGGGTTCGTGATGTTGTGGACGTTGCCGTAGTCGTCTCTAACCTTGGCTTTGGCCTCGGCGCTTTCCGCCAAAACGCCCGCCGGCACGCCGTAGCCGTAGCCGTACAGGTCGCACTGGCGCACCTTGACGTTGCCGCCGAAGAACGAGCTGATGTCGTAGCCCTCCTTGTCGGAGAGTTTCGCCGCGCCGTGCTCGATGGCGTACTTGACGATGTTGCCGGAGGTGAGATTCGTGGTTGCGCCCGCGCGCGACTGGCCGCTGATCAGGATTTTCGTGGGGCCGGTAAGGCCGTATTCGCGAATGTGGCATTTGAGGAACCGGGCTGCCATCTCGGCGGCTTCCTGGAAGCCCTCGTGGTTGCCGGTGGCGCCCACCGTGACGTTGCTGCACCATTCGATCTCGTAATTGCCGCCGCGCACGCCCAAAAGCACCAGGTTGTACTCCTGCCCGTCCACGGTGATCTTGCGGTGGCCCATGCAAAGCCCGAGCGAGGCCTTCGGGGTGCTCGTTTTGCTGTACGTTGGCTGACGCTCGTAGGCGCTGTTCCAAGCGACGTTGCCCGCCTTGCTTCCGTCAACGGCAACGCCGTCGCATTCGTAGCTGTAGCTCTTGATCTCGCCGTCTTCAACGCCGATCTGGTTCATGAGGCTGCGGATGTTACGGTACTGGTTGCGGTATTTCTTGTCGGCGCCGCCGGCCGCTTCGGCATTGATGGCCGAAACCGCCAGGCAGCACCCGAAGGTTGCCAGGTGCGGGTTGTACGTCATGGCCCCGCCGCTGAAGAACGACGGCTCGAAAATGAACGGCGTCGCCGTGTCGCCGTGGTCGTCCCAATGCAGCCAGCCGACCACGCGATCGGCAGCAGCGGCGGCCGCGGTCGTGGCGGCGGTGACGCTTTCCGCCTCGGCGGCCTCCAGGCCGTACGCCTTGGTGAAGGGGCTCGAAAACGCCAGGGAAGCGGCGCCGACGCCCGCGAAGTAGAGGAACTCGCGGCGAGAGAATTTCTGCCCGGGCTTGGTTTCGGTGCCGGCGTTGCCGTGGGAGGGGATGAGTTCGCTCATGGTCTTGGATCCTTCGAGTTCTGCAGCTTGTTGTGATTGCCTAGTTTAGCAGCTTGTTTACTGGGCTAATTTACAAGCTACCTATATACTTTCAATTACCTATAGTTTTACGCAGACAAGGAAGCGCGAACATGACCACTTCTTCCGCACGAGGCGCCTTTGCCGGCCGGCACCTAGCCCTGGCCTCCATCGCTGCATCCCTCTTCGCCATGATCGCAGCCGTGGCGTTTGCGACCGCGGCCCCGGCGCAGGCCTACGCCGATGATATCGCCTACGTGGGTTACCAGGATAAGACCGGGTCTATGTACACCGAGCGCACGGTAAGCTCCATTGCCGAGCTGAACAAGGCTATCGTGGAGTATTCCTCGGACAATACCAACGGCGCATACGTCGAGTTTCGCCATGACGTGAAGCTCGGCGCAAACGAGCAGATCGTCGTCCCCGAGGGAAAGAAGGCCTACATCTCCCTCGCCGGTTACGCGATCGACGGTTCGCAGTGCAAGGCGGCGGGCTTTGTCTGTCACAATGCGACGCTTACCATTGATGGCGGTTCCTCGGATTCGGCCGTCGCGATCAAGCATGTCGGCTACATCGACCAAACCAACTCGGTCGGCAAGCTGTGGAAGATGGGCACGAACGCCTCTAAGGAAGAAGCGGTCATCGAGGGCGGCCTGCTCACCGGCTTTCGGTACAACGCGGTCGTTTCCGCAACCAGCGACGCCAACATCACGCTGAACAACCTCACCATCGCCGGCGACACCAACTCCGCTTCCGTGCTCATCAACCACTGGCGCTGCAAGCTGCAGTTGAACAACACGACCATGAAGTGGAACTTCAGCAAGCAGGGCGGCGCCATTGAAGTCGGAAGCGAAGACTACATTTCCAGGAACAGCATCACGCTCAACAAATCCACCATCAGCGAAAACGTCGGTTACGATGGCGGCGGCATCTGCGTGTGGCGGGCATTCCAAACCACTCTCAAAATGGAAAACGGCTCGCGCGTCACCAATAACTACGCTGCCGGCGGTAGCGAGGCGAACAGCGGCAACGGCGGCGGCATCTTCTTCTCGACGCACAGCAACAAGGAGAACGGCCTGCGCGACGACAACGCATTCAGCGATACCAGCTCTATAAGCATCACGGGCGGCTCGGAGATCTCGGGCAACATCGCGCGAACTAACGGCGGCGGCATTATGTCCAAGTGCGCGTACGGCGAGGGCACGTCGGTTCGCGGCAAGCGCGTCATCGTGATGGACGGGGCTTCCAAGATCTCGAACAACCAGGCGAAAAACGGCGGCGGCGTGTACTTGCTCTACGACGAGCGCACGGACTACCCGCAATATCCGTACATGGACCTTCAGATGAAGGGCGCCTCCGAGATTTCGGGCAACAAGGCCGAGCAGGGCGGCGGCGTCTACATTACGGGCAGCGCGTGGCAGCAGGTCACCATGAAGGAGAAGGCGCACATCGACGGCAACGAGGCCACCGCGAAAAGCGGCGGAGGCATCTATACCGACACGCGCCTGGTCGACGTCACGATGATCGGCGGCTCCACCATCAACAACAACAAGGCCGCGCAAAGCGGTGGCGGCATTTTCGACGACCAGAAGTCGTTTACCCTGAGCATGGACGATGGATCGCAGATCAACGGGAACAACGCCGTGGGCAGCGAGGGCGGCGGCATTTGCACCAACTTCGCCCCCAACGTGAAGATCGAGATGTTCAACGACAGCCAGGTATCGGGCAACCGCGCAGCCGTGCGCGGCGGCGGCCTAAGCATTTTGGGCACGGGTGCTGCCTCCATTGCCTATGACGAGACGTCCGCCGCGTATTCCGACGAGGAGCTGGGAGTAGGCGTCATCTCCTACAATGCGGTGACTTCCACCGACAGGGAAACCAGGGGCGGCGGCATATACACGAGCGCTCCTTTGACCCTGCGTAACGTCGAAATCCACCACAACAGCCTGGATTCTTCGAAATCGAGCGGCGGCGGCGTGTTCGTGGACAACACCACGGCGACTATCATCAACTGCTCCATCACCGACAACAAGACGGCCGGCGGCAACGGCGGCGGCATCGAGGTTTCCTCGAGCGGCCGGGCGGCCCGCGCAACGCTTGGCGGCAAGGTGGTCGTGCAGGGCAACACCAACGGCTCCGGCGCGGCCTCCGACGTGCATATCGGCGAGAAATCGTCCAACAAAAACGACGTCGAGAACGACAACAACCAGCTGAACAACCGCATCAACGAGTCGAGCGCGGTGCCGCTTACGGACGGGTCGCGCATCGGCCTGCAGCGCTGGACGGGCACCGATGCCACCAAGCACGCCGTGTCGGTGAAGGGCGAGAAGGTCGCCGCATCCGAGAGCCTGTTCTTCTCGGACGACCCCACCTGGAGCGTGAGCAAGATCAACGATGCCATTTGGCTGGTGAGCTCGCCCAGCTCGTACAAGCTGAACGTGTACGCGGGCGGCACCACGCCCGCGCTGTCGGAGATGCGGGTTTGCGGTTCCGCGGTGACGGTGAATTCGGGCGGCTACATGGCCAACGGCCTTAAACCCGATTACTGGACGGTGAGCGGCCTTGGCTCCACCACGAAGACGCTGACGCCGGATGAGAGCGGGGCCGTTACGTTCACCATGCCCGGCAACGACGTGACGCTGACGGCGCACTATCCGACGTATGTCACCGGTATTACCGTCGATATGAACGATACGCACGATTATTCCGACACGGGCAGCGAGATTCCGGTCGATGTCACGACCGTTACCTTCACGGACAGCGCGGGGCAGAAGAACGCCGTCCCCGTGACCGCGACGGAGGCCTCGGGTTCGCGCTCGTTTTTGGGCGATGCCATGCAGAACCGGCTTTTCACCTATACGGCGGTCGTTAATTCCAGCGTGGCGAAGCGCTTGGGCTTGAGCGTGGTGAAAGGCAACATTCAAACGCATGTCATAAACGTGTCCCACAAGGATTCAGCGGTTCAGTCGGCCAACGCCTTGGACGCGACCGTGCTTGAGGACGGCAGCATCAAGCTGATCGCCCAGATCACGGTCGTGAAACCCGAAACCCCCACGGTTTCCGTGACGAAGAAGTGCGCGAACGTCAATACGAAGGTTGCGTTTGCGAAGGATGACACCACGGCGGCCGTCGGCTCCAACTTCAGCTGGGATGCGAATATACTCAATGTCGGGTGGCAGTTCGCCGAATGGCAGACGCCCCTGCCCGAAGGCGCCAGCGCCGATGGGAGCGTCGTGACGCTCAAGGGCGTCTCTTCCGCGACGGAGATCACGGCCTACTACAAGCCGATCGTGCTCAGCGTGAACGTCGAGATCCCCCAGCTTTCCTGCGGCCAGGCGTTCCCCAGCACGGTGACGTCGTACAAGGTGACCGATGTTGCGGGCGAGCGCGACATCACGGATGTGGTGAACAAGGACGTGAAGCTAACCTGGACCAAGCTCGACGGCAGCCCGGCCGGCGATGCGGTTGAGGCCGGCGTTGAATATCGCGTGAGCATCACCACCAGCAAGCTGGCCGCCGACGGCTACCAGTACGGCACCTTCGCCACCATGTCCAATACCGCGATCGGCAAGTGCGTCACGCTCAACGGCGCCACCGAGAACGTCATGTGCACCAACGCCGAGGGCGCCCATACCGTGACGGGCCAGATGAGCGCTAGCGACAGTGAGAATTTCGACAAGATCACGACCCCGTTCCCGAAGGTGAGCGTCTCCCATGCCCGGGCCTGTGAGGACGAGGCGGCAAA
>CAVGAF010000025.1:0-1094 GCA_963627055.1 Butyrivibrio sp. CAG:318
CCCTGGCTGCAGGGCTCGGCGCCGAAGATGCCGGCGGAAAGCTTCAGGTCCTTCTTCGGGTCGAGGCCCATTTCAAGCGCCGTGTCGGCGATGAGCAGCGCGTAGGAGGGCGTGCAGCACAAAATGTCCGTGCCCAAGTCGCGCATCATCTGGATTTGGCGCTTGGTGTTGCCCGAAGAAGTGGGGATGACGGCGCAACCGGCGGTCTCTCCGCCGTAGTGGGCGCCCAAGCCACCCGTGAACAGGCCGTAGCCATAGGATACCTGGATGGTGGAATTCTCGTTGCCGCCGCACATGGCGATGCCGCGGGCGAAGCACTCTCCCCAGCGCTTCAAATCGCCAGCGGTGGAGCCGACCACGGTTGCCTGACCGGTAGTTCCCGAAGAGGCGTGGATGCGCGCGACCTTGCTGCGCGGGACGGCGAACAGGCCGTCGGGGTAGTTGTCGCGCATGTCCTGCTTGAGGACGAACGGGAACTTGCGGATGTCGTCAAGGGACGCGATGTCGCCCGGCTCGACGCCGGCTTCCTTGAACGAGTTCTTGTAAAACGGCACGTTGTCGTACGCGTACTGCACGCACCATTTCATCTTCTCGAGCTGCAACTTTCGCAGCTCCTCGCGTGGCATCGTCTCGATTTCCGGCTGGTAGTACACCTTTCTCCTGCTTTCTGGCGTGCGGCGCCTCGCATGCGGGTGCTTGCGTCGCTTATGTAGAAGTTACCCCGCTGCCGATTCCGGCCCGGTGACGATCACTTCGTTGACCGGGTCGTAGACGGACGCGAAACGGTCTTGCCTGACGATGGAGCCATCGCTTGCGCTGACGGTGCGGATGACGTCGATGGTGCTGCCGTCGCTTCCGCGCGTCTTGACGTATTTCGTGCCCGGCGCCAAGCTCTCATCCACCGTGGTGGTGGTCTTGTAGCTGGCCCCCTCTTCCCACTGTCCGGTTTTCGTTGTGACCGTGTAGCCGGGATCGACTCCGTATAGTGTAGCGGTTACCTGCCCGCTTTCGGTCGAGACTCTGAGCAAAACATCGCTGGCGGTATCGTTTTGCCACTTTAAGTCCATTTCGGGGTACGTGACCGCCGCATCGCG
>CAVGAF010000025.1:1319-16737 GCA_963627055.1 Butyrivibrio sp. CAG:318
GATGGAGCGGTCGAGCAGCTGCGAGACGAGCGCGATGTTGTGATTGCGGTTCTCCGTGCCGGAGCCGGTGGTGAAGCGCGTCGTGTAGGAGCCGATCTCGCCTATAACGCCGAGCGAGAGCGCCTCGTCGAAGGAAAGCTCGCCGGGAAGCGTCTTGCTGCCCAGGTTCACGGTCGGCGCTTGCGCAGGTGCTTGCGGCATGCCGTCGACGCCGGACGTGCCGAACAGGGTATGGGAGAGCTCCTCTGCCACCCCGTCGAGCTCGGGAACCTTGGTTTCGCTCGCGAGCTTCACGACGACATCGTCCCCCGAACGCGTAAACGAAACGTTTTCCAGCGGGGAGTCGCTTTGGGCGTCGATGTTCCTGGTTATGTCCTGCGTCGCCGCGGCCGGATCGATGGACACGTTGAGCTGATAGCCGCCATCATCGATGATGGCGGTGGTTATCCATTTCCCCACTTCCGAGGCGCCTGCGTTCCAGGTGACGCCGTCACAGGTAAACGAAATGCCTTGCGCGATGATGGAGGTGACGGCCGTGGCGCAACGCTTCGCCGTCTGCTCGTCTATGCGCACGGGAGCGTATTCGGCATGGGCCACGATCCGGCTTGCCGAGGTGGACTGATCCGTCAAGTTGCCGAGCAATTCGGCGGTGAAGCCTGCGCGATCGACCATGGAGCCGTCCTGGCCCTGCGTGACGTAGGCGACGCCGTCCTCGACCGCAATTCCGTAGTCGATGCGTTCCTCTCCGATGGAGTCGTCAATTTCACTGGCGAGGTTTTCGACGAGCGCGTCGTCGAGGGTTGCCGAGATATCGACCGTGCTGCCGAAAAGCATGGTCGACAATCGCTTGCCCGCTCCCCCATCGGAACGCCCGACGGCGAGCGCGCGCTCGATGGCCCCGTCTATATCGTATGCGCCGCCAAGCGATGACCCCGTCACCTGCCAGGCTTCCTTATTCGCCCGCGCCTCATCGACCGCCATTTGCTCGGCGAGGGCGCTGTCCTGCATATTCTTATTCTGTATTGCCTCTTCGGTGCGTTCAGCCGCTTCCTGGGAGGCGAAGATGGCGACTGATGAGGAGTTGAGCGGTTCGCTGTACGTCTTGGTAAGCGCTTCAGTCATTTCCTGCGCGTTCATGCCCGAAACATCGACCTGTCCAATATGCACGCCATCAAACGCGCGCCCCGAGGTACGGACGAAATCGACGATGCCTACGACGGCGAGGATAACCGCAAGCACCAACGCGCCGGCGATGATGCGGTTTCGCATGATGGTGCGGCGTGAGTATTTAACCTGTTTAGGGGCACTTTGGCGCGTGGGCTGCGATCGGGCTTGACGAGGGTTTGATACCTTAGGCGCACGAGGTACAGCCCGCGCGTTCTGCCTGTTTGCGCTCCTTCTGTGGCCTCTAGGCTCCGCGGGCCTTGCCGCTCTCGGTTGATTTTGCTGATCGTTGCGACGCCTGGGCTGGCTTGACGATGCGGCCCTTCGACGCGGCTCCATTACCGAAAAGCCTTCGCTTCCCGACGCTTGGCGCGCTGCATGACGCGATACCCCATAAGCACGTAATACAGGGTGGTGAAGACGGAGAGCAAAAGGCCGGCGTAGACGAACCAAATACCCCACGAAACGGGGTCGGCGTTAAAGCCCGGCAGCCAACTTACCGAAGTAATGCCCAGAGAGCCGATGAGCGGGTAGTTCAAAAGAAGTCCCGCGAAACCGATGAACAAAAGCGTGGTGGCAACCTTGCCCGGGTAAATGACGGCGACGCGCTCTTTCCAACGCTTCATCAGGTACAACCCGCCCAAAAGCAACAGCAGGTCGCGACACAGCACAACGACGACGATCCATAGAGGCAGACGCCCCACCAAAAGAAGGCCTACCACGCCGCAAATCATGAGGATACGGTCAACGGCGGGGTCGAGCAGCTGGCCAAGCCTCGAGACGCTTTTGGTGCGACGAGCCACCTGACCATCCACCCAGTCGGTGCCGGCGGCAAGGGCGAATACGACGGTGGCGGCGAGATTCTGCCCGTTTAGGAGCAGCACCAGATAGATCGGCACCATGCACAGCCGAATAGTCGATATAACGTTGGGAACCGTGAGAATCTTATCGGTTACCGCTTCGTTGTTCTGAGACGTCATGAGGTTGTTCCCACCCTAGCACGTAAACAAAGCGGGACGCTTCGAGCGCCCCGCCTGACTCTTTACCTGTTTGATTATACTAACCCAGAAGCTGAGAAAACGTTACGCTTAGCCAACCGCGTTAACGGCATCTTCACGTTTTGGTGAAGGTTTTGGCTGCTCGGGAACCTCGACGACGTCGACGCTTTTGGTGCGCGAGACGGCGGCATAGGTCGGTTCCATGACGAGCGCGCCCTTCGGGCATTCAAGGGCGCAGCTTCCGCACTGCACGCAGCGGAAATGGTCGATGGCCCAAGTTCGGCCCTTCTTGTCAACCTCGATGGCACCGCAGGGGCAACGCTTCTGGCAGATGCTGCAAAGAATACACGTTGCCGCATCTACTTCGATGTGGCCTTTAAGTCCCGCCGGGGGCTGCTTGGTTTGCGCCGGGTACAGCACGGTTTCGGGCTTTTTGAACAGGGACCCGAAGGTCATCTTCCCAAGTTTGAATCCACCCATGGTCCTACCTTTCCGTGCAGCTGATGCAAGGGTCGATCGTCAAGATGATGTTGTTGACATCGGCGAGGTCGCATCCCTTGAGCGCAATGGTCATGCCGGCGAGGTTCTGCGAGGTTGGCGTGCGCATGCGCATGCGCTCCAGATATTTGGAGCCGTTGCCGCGCGCATAGTAGTAGCATTCGCCGCGCGGCTGCTCAAGCACGTTGCAGGCTTCTTTGCCCGCCGCGGGGTTGCCCTTGACCTTCACTGCAATATCCCCGTCGGGGATCTTCGCGATCATCTCGTTGATGATATCGATGGACTGCAGCACCTCGTTGCAGCGCACCTTCACGCGCGCGTAGCAGTCTCCCCCGTCATCGAGGATGGGCTGGAAGTCGGATAGGTCGCCATAAGCGCCGTTGCCGAGCATGCGTACGTCGTAGTTCACGTTGCTGGCGCGGGCGAAAGGGCCGACGATGCTCTGTGCGAGCGCGTCCTCGTGGCTGATATAGCCGACGCCGACGAGACGGTTTCTGACCGAAGAGTCGGTAAGCAGAGTGCTCACGATTTGCGCATAGTCGCCGCGAATACCCTCGAGCACGTCCTGCATATGGCGCAACATGTCGGGCTCGATATCGCGGGTCACGCCGCCGACCTTGGTGACGGAGAAGATGACGCGCCCGCCGGTTGTTTTCTCGAAGATGTCGAGCACGCGTTCGCGCAGGCGCCAGCAATGCATGAACAGGCTCTCGAAGCCGAAGGCGTCGGCTGCAAGACCAAGCCACAGCACGTGGGAGTGGATACGCGAAAGCTCATGCCAGATGACTCGTAAGTACTGTGCGCGTTTGGGAATTTCGACGTCCATGAGATTTTCGACGGTTTCGGCGTAGCCCATGGAATGACCGAACGCGCAGATGCCGCAGATGCGCTCGGCGACATAGATGAACTGGTTGTAGTCGCGCGTCTCCACGAGCTTTTCCAGCCCGCGATGGACGAAGCCGATCTGCGGGATGGCCTCGATGACCTTCTCGTCCTCGACGACCAAATCGAGATGCAACGGCTCGGGAAGCACGGGGTGCTGCGGGCCGAATGGGATGACGGTTGCCTTGCCCATGCTTATTCACCAGCCTTTTCGGTTTCTGCCGCCGCGGAGTCGGCTCCTTGCGCCGCGGCAGCCTGTTTCGCTTCGAATGCCGCGCGCACCTTCGCCGCGCGCTCGGGATCCATGTTCTTCAAGCGCTCCTCAAGCACGGCGACCTTCTCGTCATGCTCGGCTTGCGCGGTTTCCTTGCGCGCTTTCGCATCGAGCGCCGCGCGCACCTTCGCCGCGCGCTCAGGGTCGAGCTGCGAAAGCTTCGCCTCGAGTTCGGCCTGCTTTTCGCTCGTTTGCTGCCCGGTCGCGCGTTGGCTTTCGAGCTTTGCCTTGTTCGCGAGCGCGCCGCGCACCTGCTCGGCCTTCTCGGGCTGCATGTCGGCGAGCTTGGCCTTGCGCGCCATCGCCGCGCGAACCTTCGCCGCCTTCTCCGGATCCATTGCGGCTAGCTTCGCCTCAAGCTCCTCGTCAAAGACCTGCCCCTTGGCGGCACTGGCCTCCTCGGCCGCAAGCTTGGCCTTACGCGCCATCGCCGCACGGACGCGGGCGATCTTCTCGGGGTCGGTTCCCGCCATGCGCAGCTCGATGTCCTCTTCGCTGTCGGAGGGAGCGACGCCGGACACCTTCTGCTTAGCATCCGGATGGCTGGTGACGAAGCTCGCGTTCGCGGCGGCGGCCTGCTTGGCACGTGCGGCCTTGGCGGCGGCGGCCTTCGCCGCCTTCTCACGGGCAGCCTTCTGCTCCGGGGAAATGACGGTCATCGGCTCCTTGACCGCAGTGGCGTAGAAATGGCCCTTGAAGTCGATGGCGATGTTGCGGATGTCGAGCCCGAACAGGTCATGGATTTCGTTCTCGAAGACGAACGCGGCGATGAAGCGGTCCGTGATCGAGGGGATGGGCATTTCCTTGCGGACGCCCTTGATCGTGAAGTTGTTCAGGCAGCCGTCCTGCATGAACGTGTACTGCACGTCGATGCCCGACTCGGTGTTGACGGCGAGCACCTGCACGAAGCGGGCGCCTTGCGCCTGCATGCGAGCGGCGAGCGCGGGAAGGCCTTCGATGGAAACTTCCGTATAGGTTGCTGGAATTGCCATAGTGTCCTCTTACGCTCCCTTCGTTTCCCGTTTCATGGCGGCGCGCTTCTCCTCGAGAATGCCGACCGCCTCGACTACCGCATCGATGATGGCTTCCGGGCGCACGGCGCACCCGGGCGCGTAGACATCGACCGGGATGGCCTTGTCCACGCCGCCGAGCACGTTGTAGCAGTCATGGAACACGCCGCCGGAGCAGGCGCAGATGCCGCACGCCACGACGACCTTCGGCTCGACCATCTGCTCGTATATTTCCTGAACGACCTTGATGTTCTGCTCATTCACGCTACCGGTCACCAGAAAGATGTCGGCATGCTTGGGGTTGCCGGTGTTCACCACGCCAAAGCGCTCGGCGTCGAATCCCGGGCACAGCGCCGCGAGCACCTCAATGTCACAGCCGTTGCAGCTGGAAGCGTCGTAGTGGATGACCCACGGAGATTTCGATAAGTAGCTCATGCGCTCTCCTCTACAGGTACGTCAACACGGCGATGTTCACGCCGCCGCACACGAATGCGACGACCCATGCGCTTTTCAACATCGCCTGCCACTTCACGCGGGCGAAGTTGTTGTCGATGAAGATTTCCAGCAAAAACGCGACCACGGCGGCGAAGATGCCCAGCAAGATGGACAGCGGGTTGCCGCAGACGAAGAACAGGCCGATCCAACCAAGCGCCAGCACGTTCTCGAGCCAGTGCATGACCTCGACCTTCGCCAGCGTCTTGCCGCTCATCTCGGTGGTGGTGCCGCGCACGATTTCCTGATGCGCATGAGTGGCCGTCGAGATATCGAAGGGGCTTTTGCGCATCTTGATGGTGAGGATGAACAAAAAGCCGATAAACGCGAGCCACGTGGAGGCGATTGCGGGCGTGTCAAGCCAAAAGACCGCAGAAGCGTCAAACGAGCCCGTGGCGAAGAAGAACGCCACGGCGATGAAAAGGCTCATCGGCTCCTCGCACATGATCTGCAGAGCCTCGCGGGCGCCGCCCACCTCGGCGTAGGGACTGCGCGTGCAGTAGGCCGCCAAGATGAAGAACAGGCTCGACAGCGTCAGCACGAAAACCGATAGCAGTAAGTTGCCGCCGGTGAAGAAGATGCCCCCGGCAATTGCCGCGAACACGAGAGCGCAGGTAACGTAGGTGCCCTCCACGCTGTTCACCGAGACGGTGTCCTTTTCTAGAAGCTTGCGCACGTCGTAGTACGGCTGCAGGATGGAAGGACCCACGCGGCCCTGCAGGCGCGCCGAAAGCTTGCGGTCGATGCCGGCCAAGATGCACCCGACGGCGCCGCCAATCACAGCGAACAGGAGCGTGCCGACAACGATTTCAAGGATGAACATACGACCACTCCCCCTTTACAGAATTGCCGGCATCGAAACGTACGATGCGACGAACGCGATTACAATGACGATCGTGCAGACGATCTCGCCAAGGGGCTTTAGCTTCTTCTCACCGAAGGAGCCTTCGAGATACCAGTTGCGCGTCGTCGCCATGGTCTCGCCGGAAAGCGAGTTGCGGAACGTGCGATTATCGTTGTTGGCGCTCACGCCCGATAGATACACGGTCGTCTTCTTCACGTCCTTTGCGCCAAGACCCGCGAACAGGACGATGAACACCGCAATGGAGAGCAGCGCCGCAACCCAGAGATTCGCCTCCCCGACCGCGTCGGTGGCAAAGCCGTAGACGCTTTCAATGTAGGGTTCCACAATCACCTCGCTGAGCAGGGGAAGGCCCGCGCAGCACAGGATGCACAGCACTGCCATGATCATGAGCGCGGTCCACTCGGTGCGATGCACCGACGTCTCCACGTTCAGCGGGCGCGCCGCAATGCCGGAAAGCTTGCCGAGCCATTTGGCCCAAAACAAAAACGTTGCAGCCGAGCCGAACGCGAGAATAATGATCACCCCGACGCTTCCGGTGTCCACGAAGCTGGAAAGCGTTGCCCATTTCGCGATGAGCATGCCGAAGGGCGCCACGAACATCACCATGATGCCGGCCATCATGAAGCGGGCAAGGCGCGGCATGCGCTCGAAGAGCAGGTCCATGGCCTCGATATCGCGGCTGCCGATATGATGCTCGGCGGTGCCGACGCACAAAAACAGCAGCGACTTGGCCACTGCATGGAACAGCACGAGGAAGCAGGCGGCCCAGATGGCCTCCGGGGTACCGACGCCGGCGCATGCCACGATCAGCCCGAGGTTGGCAATGGTCGAGTACGCAAGCACGCGCTTGGCGTTGGATTGCGAGATTGCCATGAACGAGCAGAGCATGAACGTCACGCCGCCGACGGTCACGCACATGGCCGCGGGAAGCGGGCATACGACGAAGATGGGCGCCAGTTTGATGAGCAGAAACACGCCGGCCTTCACCATCGTGGAGGAGTGCAGCAAAGCGCTCGTAGGCGTGGGTGCCACCATGGCGCCGAGCAGCCACGTGTGGAAGGGCATCTGAGCAGCCTTCGTGAGGCCGGCAAACGCCAGCGCGCAGGCAGGAAGCGCAACCAGGGCGGGCGCAGCGCTGCCAACCTGTAGAAACTCCAGGAAGGAAAGCGTGCCCATCTGCAGCGCGATGAGATAGAGTGCGGCTAGAAAGCCGATGCCGCCCGCGAGATTCATGACGATCTGGCGGAATGCGTTGTCGATGGCTTCCTCGGTGCGCGTATAGCCGATAAGCAAAAACGAGCAGACCGTGGTGACTTCCCAGCCCGTGAACATCCACAGCAGGTTGTTGGAGAAGACGATCACGAACATGGCCGAGAGGAACAAAAACATCAGCGCGAAGAACGTGGGGCGGCGATCTTTCGCTCCTTGCGGCTCATGCTCCTGGAAATCCTCCATGTAGCCGAGCGCGTAGATGCAGATGCCGCTGCCGACGACGCCGATGATAAAGGCCATGAGCAGGGAAAGCGAGTCGAGGTAGAGGCCGTACTCCACTTCGATGCCCTGCGCGACGACGAGGTCGAAGATAAGCGACCCTGCAACCTGGACGATGGCGAGCACGCAGGCGAGCGCATTTTTATACTTCACGCCGAAGTACAAAATGACGGCCGCGATGAGCACGCCAACCACGGTGCACACGATATTCGCAGCCTCCGAAGAGAATTGGATTTGCAGCCAAGGCGATCCGAGGTTTGCCAAAACCAGCCAGACCGAGCCGATCCCGATGATGACGCCTGCCGCGCACACGATCACGCGCCGCGCCACTTCACCGCGCACCGCGAGCAGAATTGCCGCGACAAGTGCCGGGAACAGGATAAGGAACCCGATGAGTGCCACGCTGCTTCCCCCTTTCTGTATGTTTGAATCGTCACCTACCCGCGATCATACGTACCGCGAGTCGCAATACCCTTGCACATGATGGGTTTTACGGTGAAAGAGACTGTACCATTGCGGCGAACAAATACCCCCACGTTGCGCGTGTCGGGCGGTATCCTCGGTAAATGGGGTTCGTTTGGGGTCATTAACAATGCGAAGGCGCTGGATTATGCGGACATATTTCCAGGACTGTCCAAACAAACGGTCTCTCCGTGTTCCACTATAAATGATACTTGAGAGGAAACACTTCTAAATTCCTAGATTAGTAGAAGTTTTTGAATGAGGAGACGGTGAGGTTGCGAGTGCGTTGGTAGGCAAGGATCGGGAAATAAAAAAAGCCGCTTGAAACAAGCGGCTTTGAAATTCATGGTCGGGTTGACAGGATTTGAACCTGCGACCCCTTGACCCCCAGTCAAGTGCGCTACCAAACTGCGCCACAACCCGTTGACCTTTTCGCTGTCGGTCAGACAGCTCGTTAATAATACCGACTAACCCCTCTGCGCGCAAGACCCAATTTTGAAAATTTTTGCGAGTCTGCAAAACGGAAGGCGTGGGAGGCGTGCATTAGTGCGCGCCTCCCACGCCTTCCGTACGCGTTGCTCGCTCAATCCCGCGTGTGCGAGCGCCCACCTTAGTTGCAGTACGTCTCAAGCACGGCGGAGAGCTTCTTGAAGTCGAGCGGCTTGGCGATGTGCTCGTTCATGCCCGCATCGCGTGCCGCCTGCACGTCCTCGGCAAACGCGTTGGCGGTCATGGCAACGATAGGCAGATTTTGGCAATAGTCGCCCCCGTGCGCACGAATGGCGCGCGTCGCCTCGTGTCCGTCCATGCGGGGCATCATCACATCCATAAGCACCAGGTCATAGTGGCGATTCTGGCCTTCGCACACCATGCGCACGGCCTGCTCGCCGTCGGTTGCGCTGTCTACCTTGATGTCGGCCAAACGGAGAATCTCGCGCGCCACTTCCAGGTTGATGGCGTTGTCCTCCACCACCAAAACACGCTTATCGGGATAGCGCTTCTGCGGCGCCGCATCGTCGGCAGCACCGCTATCATGCTGCCCCACCAGTTCATCGAACGTGGAAAGCAGGCGCGATTTGAACAGGGGCTTCGAAATGAAGGCGTTCACGCCGGCCTCGCGCGCCTCGGCCTCGACATCGCTCCAGTCGTAGGCGCTGATAATGATGATGGGCACGTCTTTGCCTATCTTGCGTCGGATTTCCCGTGCGCACTCGATGCCGTTTAGGTCGGGCATCTTCAAGTCGAGGATGCAGGCGAAGAAGTCGCGCTTCTGTTCGTGATTGGCCACGGCCATCTCGACGGCGATGATGCCTCCCGTGGCGGCCTGGGCCTTCATGCCGAAACTGTTGAGCATGTCGCAGCACGATTCAAGCGCAAGCGGATCGTCGTCGGCGACCAGCACGTCCAAATCGACAAACTTATCGGAGGGGATCTCGGCGCTGTCCTTCAGCTTGAGAAAAACGGTCACGGTATAGCGTGTACCGACGTCAAGCACGCTTTCAACCTTGATGTCGCCGCCCATCATGCGCACGATATTGCGGCTGATGGGCATTCCGAGCCCCGCTCCCCTCACGCGCTCCACGCGCTCGTCGTCGGCACGCACGAACGGCTCGAAGATCTTCTCGACCGTCTCTTTCGACATGCCGATTCCGTCGTCCTCGAAGACGAATTCGTAACGTCCGTACATGGTTTGGTTGCAGGGTAGCTCGGAAATGACAAGGCGAATGTGCCCGCACTCGGGCGTGTACTTGATGGCGTTGCCCATGAGGTTGACGAACACCTGCTGCAGGCGCAGTGCGTCGCCGGACACGCTTTCGTGCTCGACGTTTTTAAGCGTCACCTTCAGGTCGTGATGCTTTTCATCGACCTGCGGTTTCATCATGACGATGAGGCTTTCTACGAGGTCGCTGAGGTTGAAGTCCTCCTCGTTCAAGTTGATGTTTCCGCTTTCTATCTTGCTCATGTCAAGCACCTCGTTGATGAGGCTGAGCAGATGGCGCGAGCTCAACGTAATTTTGCGCAGGCTGTCACGTACGCGTTCGGGATCGTCGGCATGCGCCGCTGCGAGCGCCGTCATGCCGACGATGCCGTTCATGGGCGTACGGATTTCGTGCGACATCTGCGAGAGGAATTTCGTCTTGGCGTCGTTTGCGCGGTTGGCGTAGCTGAATGCGTCGGAGAGGGCCTGACGTGAACGGAAGTCCTCTTTCATGGGCTGCGTGACGTCCTGTGCAACCAGCAGCACGCGCGAAACGCCCGCTTCGCCAAATTCAAGCGGCAGCACCGCCATGCCGAAATACAGATCGTCGTATTTCGCCGCATAGTCGAATCGATAGATGTCGTCGGTGCTCGCCAGCTCGCGACGCAGGCGCTCGACCGAAAGCGCTGCCGATATGCTGACGGCGTCGTCAATCGTGCGCAGGGACTTGTCGAAGAGCTGAAGCAGGTCGCTAAAGCGTCCGGTTTCGGGATAGCCCGCGCGCCGGTCGAACTTGTAGAACTCGTACCTATCGCGATCCAGGTCGCAAACAGCATAGCGTTCAACCAGACGCAGCAGAGCCGAAAGAATTTCCTCGTTGGTTGACTTCTCGCGCAGAAGTTGCTGCGTGAGCGCCTTTTGACGTTCCTTCTCGTCGACGTTGAGCGTGATGCCAACAGCCTTGCTCACGCTGCCGTCCGCCCGGCGCCCTCCCGCGCCGACAGAGCGCAGCCAAACGTAGCCGTTGTCGCGAATGCGCACGCGATAGGTGACGTCGAGGTTGAATTCATTGACTTTGTCATTGATAGCGGCGCGAACCGTAGCCTTCACCATGCCCAAATCGTCGGGATGGATGATGGAAAAGTAGGTTTTCGCGTCATCAGGGAATTCCTGCACATCGGTGTAGCCGATCATGCGCCTGAGGTCATCGCTGAACCTTACGGCTTCAACCAATCCATCCGCGCTGCAGGACAGCTCCCATGTACCCGTTTGGAAAACTTCATTGACTAGCGACAATGTCTCGACTTCCGGCGCGATGCGTGCGGTGAGCAGCCAGCATACATCTCCCCGCTTGTCCACGACGTCGCTCTTATTCATCTCAACATAGAAGGGCGCGCCGCCGGCATCCTTCAAGCGAATATGCGGGGTGATAAGCAGCCGGTTCGTTCTCAGGGAATGGAGCAGTGCCTCCTCGGGGTCGAAAATGAGCTCCGACAAAGACTGGCCCGCAAATTCATGAGCGCATTCGGGATCGTAGCCGAGATTTTTAGCGAAAATCTTAGAGACGAACGTGATGCTGAGCTCATCATCGTAGTGACCCATGATCACGCCGACCGCAGTGCTTTCCTCGAGCAGGTGCTGAACGGCATGGCGCGTCGAAAGCCCCAGGTCGCCGTAATCGTCGGTGATATGCGTCTCGTCGGGTTCGAACGAATCCATCGAGTTGGTGGTGCCCATGTTCTCCCCTTTGCTAGCGGTTAAGGGATATCTTGTAGCCAGACAGCATACACAAAAGCAGCCGAGGGATTAACCCCTCGGCTGCTTTTTGCCAGCTGAAATCGATAACTTTGGATATGCTGCAGCGGTATTGAGCCCTCTGTAGCAGAAAGGCATTAGCGGTTTCGGCACATGTCGAGAGCCTTGTCGATGATGGCATCGGCCAGCCGGTCCTTCGACATGAGCCCAAGCTCGTCTACGCCGTCGGCGCTAAGTAGGTAGGCGGCGTTGTCCTCGGTTCCGAAGGCGATTCCCTCGCCCACTAAGTTCGCCACGATGAGGTCGGCACCCTTCTTCGCAAGCTTCACCTTCGCGTTAGCGACGACGTCGTTCGTTTCAGCCGCGAAACCGACAACGAGCTGGCTTTGCTTTCGTGCCGCGAGCGTGGCGAGGATATCAGGGTTCTCGACGAGCTTGATGGTCGAGAGGTCGACGCCCTCCCTGCCCTTTTTCAGCTTGATCGGCGACGCTTCCACAGGACGCATGTCGGCAACGGCGGCTGCGAAGAAAGCCAGGTCGCACGCATCGAACGCCTCTTGAGCCGCCGCAAGCATGTCGGCTGCGCTTTCAACCCACACCCGCTCGACGCCGCTCGGGCAGTCGAGCGCGCACGGGCCGCTTACAAGGGTGACCTGGGCGCCGCGTTTGCGTGCAGCGCGTGCGAGCGCATAGCCCATCTTGCCGCTCGATCGGTTCGTGATATAACGAACCGGGTCAATCGGCTCAACCGTCGGTCCCGCAGTAATCATCACACGCTTGCCCTCGAGGTCTCGCGAGACGCCGAGTGCGTCAAGCGTTGCCGCGACGATGTCGCCAATGTCGGCCAAGCGCCCGCGCCCGACGTCGCCGCATGCGAGATAGCCTTCGCCGGCTTCCACGAACTTGGCTCCGCGGATTTCCAGCTTTCCGTAGTTGTAGCGGGTTGCCGCCGCCTCATACATGTGCACGTTCATGGCGGGCGCAATGACGAGGGGCGCGGTGCACGCAAGGGCCGTGGTGGTAAGCAGATCGTCGGCGATGCCGTTGGCGATCTTCGCCATCACGTTGGCGGTGCAGGGGGCGATCAGGAAGGCATCAGCCTCTTCCGCAAGCGAAATATGGTGAATGGGGTCGCTCGGGTCGTCGAACAGACCGATGGCGACCGGCTCGTGCGTAAGCGCCCGAAACGTGGTGGGATCCACGAAATGCGTGGCGTGCTCGGTCATGACCACCTTCACGCGCACGTCGGCTTTCTGCAAAGCCCGCAGAATCTCGCACGATTTGTAGGCCGCAATGCAGCCCGTGACGCCGAGAAGAACGGTCTTCTGCTTGCTTGCGCATCCCTCGCCCATGATATGGCTCCTATCCCACGTAGCGCGACAATACCGACCGAAGCACGTTCGCGTGAGCGGCGGTTCCGTTCAAACAGGGAATGTAGACGAACTCGCGGCCTTGCGGGTTGGCCCCTGCATCGGCTAGCTGTTCGGCATAGAACGGCTTCAATTCGTAGTCGATATCATACAGGGTCTCGAGGCAATCGGTCGCGAAATTCGGGCAGACCATGAAGACGCGCGCCGTCGAGCTATCATGTGCCCAGGCGCTTAAATGCTCGCGCGAGAAGGGCTTGAGCCATTCCCTGCCCTTGTCGAACTGGCAGTTGAAGCCGATAGCCCAGGCATCGTCGGCAAGGCCGAGGGAGGAAGCGATGGCGGCGGAGGTTTTCTTGACCGCGCGAGGGTACGTATCCCCCGCTTCGATATCGGCCATGGGAATGGAGTGGTAATTGAACAGCAACTTATCGCCCGAGTTCGGATTGAAGTCGGAATCGCGTACGGTTTGCGTCACCGCATTCAGGTAGCACTCGTCGTCGCTGTAATCGTCGATCATCTCAACCGGCACGTCCCAATGCAGTTTCCGCATCGCACGCGCCACCCCGTCGGCGACCGCCTTCGAGGTGCTGAACGCCCCTTGCGGATACAGCGGCAGCGCAACCACGCGTGTGCAGCCGGCATCGCGCAGGGACTGCAGGCCATCGACGATGAAGGGGGCACCGTAGCTCATGCCCAGGCGAACCTCGATATTTCGCTCTTCTCCTTTGTAGGCTGCATCGAGCAGCTCGGCAAGTTTTTTATGCTCGACGTCGAAAGGCGACCCCTCGTCCGTCCATATCTTGGCATATTTCGCGCCTGATGTGGTCCCCCGCTTCGGAAAGATGAACAGGTGCAGGATCAGCCACCAAGCAACCATGTTCATGGGCCGAATGCGCGGGTCGGACAAAAACTTCGAAAGGTATGCGCGCACGTCGTCGGGATCGGGGCTTGCCGGGGAGCCGGTATTAGAAAGTAGGATGCCGATCTTTTCCTGTGAGGCGTTGTCCATAGCTTAAAGGCACCTTTACGGGTCGAGTCGAGTCAAAGCGGCGCACGGGCGAGCTGCGCCGCCGGCTAGGATAGACGATTTCAGAAAGCCGCGGTATCCCCCAGGAGGGGTAATTCGCTCGGGTGCGGGGCATGCGCGAGCAGCTCCGCGATCTCGTTTCCCGCTTCAGTGCGGCCAAGCGAACGCGGGGCGAGGTCAGCGAGCACCTGCGCCAAGTCTGCGGGAAGGTTGTCTGCGAAGAATAGCTCGTCGGCGGTTATGGGGTGCAGAAGCTTCACCTGGAAGGAATGCAGGAACTGCCGCGTCAGGCCGAGTTGGGCCTCGGGGGCTTTCGGGGCTGAAGCGCTGTAGACCGGGTCGCCCACCAGCGGATGCTTCGTGTACTGCATATGCACGCGAATTTGGTGGGTGCGCCCGGTGAACAGCTTGCAGTCGATAAGCGTGTAGCCGTCATCGCCCGCCTGGGGCGCGAAACGCTCAAGCACGCGGAAGGTGGTGACGGCCTCGCGAGCCGACGGGCAGTCGCGCACCGCCATGCGCGTGCGCTCGGATGCCGAGCGCGCAATGGGCGCATCGACCATGCCGGAGTCATGCGTGATGACGCCGTGAGTTAGGGCGAGGTAGCGGCGATCGACCGCGCGGTCGCGGATGTCGGCCATCAGGATGCTGCCAGCTGTATCGGTTTTCGCCGCGAGCATGAGCCCGGTGGTGTCGCGGTCGAGGCGATGCACGATGCCCAACCGATCGTCTTCGCCCTGGACATTGCACAGATGCGCGGCCCCGCAATGATGTACGAGCGCGTTGACGAGCGTCCCGGAAGCGTGGTCGATGGACGGGTGGCACACCAACCCTGCCTGTTTGGAAAGAACGATCATGTCGTCGTCTTCGAAACGGATATCGAGCGGGATGGCCTCGCCGGCAACCGGCCCTGCCGCCGAAGGCTCATCAAGCTCGTAGACGATGGTGTCCCCTGCGCGCGCGGCATACTTCTTGGCGACCGTGGCACCGTTGACGAAGACGCATCCGGCCTCAAGCGCGCGGGCGGCGGCGCTTCGGCTGGGATAGGCCCCGCACTGCGCGAGCACGGCATCGATGCGCGTACCCGCGTCGCTTGCCTGCGCCTGATAGCTTTTCAGGATACTCATCGCCCCTCCTCGCTTGCGCTCATTTTCTCCTCGGCGCGCTGACGCCAAAGCCAGCCGATGAGAAAAACGACGATACCGCAGGTCACGCCAATATCGGCAACGTTAAACACGGGGAAATCCATAAACGTGAGGTCGATGAAGTCGACAACATGGTTTAACAGGAAGCGATCGAGCGCATTGCCCATGCCGCCCGCAATCACGAGGGCGAGGCCGACGATTTCCGCCCAGGAAATGCGGGTGCGCTGCACAATCGCGAACGCGAGCAGGCCCGCACACATCAAAACCGAGAAGGCCCCGAGCGCGA
>CAVGAF010000025.1:17089-23015 GCA_963627055.1 Butyrivibrio sp. CAG:318
GTTGCCGCCAAGCTCGCGATAGTTCCAGCAGCGCGGGCACTTCTCGCCCTCGGCAAGGCTTACCTGGCAGGTCAGCTCTTCACCTTCGGCAAACGTGACGCCGGAGGTGATGAACAGCTCCTCGAACACCGCCGCATCGAAGGCGGAAAGAACCTCGAGCATGTCCTTCGGAGCCGTGACGGCGACGGCCGCCTCCTGGCTCTTGTTCACGATCTTCTGGCCGCGCGCGTCCTCGAGCGCCTTAGTGACCACATCGCGCACCTCGAGGGCGACTCCGAACGTCGCCAGCACGCGCTCCTGCTCGGCAGCCGAAGGCAGCGCGGGCTTGAAGGCTCCGGTGCGCGGCCAGCCGGCCAGCTGCACGTTGGTCGGACGGCCCTCGCGGTTGCGGATGGCCTCGGGATAGCAGCCCCACACCTCGTCAGTGGTGAAGGACAGGATGGGCGACAGCACGCGCACGAGCACTTCGAGGATATTCATGAGCACGCTCTGCACGGCGCGACGGCGGGGGCTTGCAGGCGCCTCGGAGTACAGGCGGTCCTTCGTAACGTCCATGTAGACGCTCGACAGGTCGTTCACGAAGTCGTACACAGTGCGATAGACCGCGTTGAACTTGTAGGCGTCGTAGGCCTGTTCCACGTCGGAGAGCAGCTTCGCCGTCTTGGCGAGCATGTACTGGTCGATCGGCTCGAGGTCATCCCAGCTTTCAACGGCGCACGTGGCGTCGTCGAAGTCGGAAAGGTTGCCGAGCAGGAAGCGGAACGTGTTGCGGATGCGGCGGTACGCGTCGGAGACCTGCTTGAGGATACCGTCGGAAATGGACATGTCCACCGAGTAATCCTGGCTGGAAACCCACAAGCGCAACACGTCGGCGCCGTACTTGCCGGCAACATCGGCCGGATCGACGCCGTTGCCGAGCGACTTGGACATCTTGCGGCCCTGCTCATCGACGGTAAAGCCGCAGGAAAGGATATTCTTGTAAGGCGCGCAGCCGTAAGCTCCCACCGAGGTGAGCAGCGAGGACTGGAACCAACCGCGATGCTGGTCGGAACCCTCCAGGTACATGTCGGCCGGGAAGACGAGGCCCTCGTCGCTACGATGCTTCAGCACCGAGGTGTGCGTGACGCCGGATTCCCACCACACGTCGAGGATGTCCTTTTCGGGCACCAGTTCCGTGCAGCCGCACTTCTCGCAGTGCGTGGTGTGCGGAAGATATTCCGACGGCTCCTTCGTGAACCATGCGTCGGCGCCTTCCTTGTAGAACAGGTCGATGACCGCGTCGAAGGTTTCCTCGGTCGCCACGGTCTCGCCGCACTTCTTGCACTTGAACACGGGGATGGGCACGCCCCAGCTGCGCTGACGCGAGATGCACCAGTCCGGACGGTCGGCCACCATGGATCCGATGCGGTTGACGGCCCAGCCCGGGTAGAAGGTCACATCGCGCTGGATGGCATCGAGCGCGCGCCCGCGCAGGCCGTTTTCCTCCATGGAAACGAACCACTGGTCGGTGGCGCGGAAGATGACCGGGGCGTGGCAGCGCCAGCAATGCGGATAGCTGTGGTCGATCTTGCGCTCGGCCACGAGGGTGCCCTGCTCGCGCAACCAGTCGATGATGACCGGATTCGCGTCGTCGGTGTCGAGGCCGGCAAACGGGCCGGCGTCGGCGGTGAGCACGCCGTCGTCATCGACGGGCATGAGAATCGGGATATCGAACTGCATGCCGACCAAGTAGTCGTCCTGGCCGTGGCCGGGAGCGGTGTGCACGCAACCGGTACCGGAATCGAGCGTGACGTGGTCGCCGTAGATGACCTTGCCCTTCAAGTCCTGGCGGATGGGGCAGGTATAGGTAAGGCCGGTAAGATCGGTGCCCTTGAGCGTGATCGGCTCGCCTTCGGCGTCGCTTACCAGCTCATAGCTTTCCCAGCCGGCGATTTCGGCGACTTGCTCCACGAGTTCCTTCGCGAAAATCACGTTGGAGCCGTCGGCGCGCACCATGACGTAGTCGGCTGCGGGCGCAAGGCATACGGCGGCGTTGGCCGGAAGCGTCCAAGGCGTGGTCGTCCAGATGAGCACGTAGGCGTCGCCGGTGGCACCGGCCGCCTCGAAGATGCCCGGCATGGCATCGAGCTTGAACTTCACGTAAATGGACGGGGACGTCTCGTCGCCGTATTCGATTTCGGCCTCGGCGAGCGCGGTGTGGCACTTCTTGCACCAATGGATGGGCTTGCGGCCGCGATAGACCTGGCCTTTGAGGTACATGTCCTTGAAGACCTCGACATTGCCGGCCTCGAAGTTGGGGATATAGGTAAGATAAGGGTGATCCCAATCGGCGTTGACGCCGAGGCGCTTAAAGCCCTCGCGCTGGATGCCCACGTACTTCGTGGCCCATTCGCGACACAGCCGGCGCAGCTCGGGCTGGCTGGTTTCCTTCATCTTGTCGGGACCCAAGGTCACCTCGACCATGTGCTCGATGGGCTGGCCGTGGCAGTCCCAACCGGGCACGTAGGGCGTGAAATAACCGCGCTGCGCATGGCTTTTGTTCACGAAGTCCTTGATGACCTTGTTGAAGGCATGCCCGATATGGATGGGGCCGTTGGCGTACGGGGGGCCGTCATGCAAGACGAAAGGCTTGCCGTCCTTGTTCTTCTCGAGCACTGCTTCGTAGATGTGCTCCTGCTCCCATTTCTCCAAGCGCTTCGGCTCGGACGCGGGCAGGTTGCCGCGCATCGGGAAATCCGTCTGCGGGAGATTCATCGTGTTCTTGTACGTGTTCGCCACGGGAATAGCCTTCCTTCGCCGCCTATGCTGCAAGCGGGAAACGAGCCCGCTTGGGTTTCAAACTTCGCTAGTATATCGGATAGCCCCCGATTGCGCCGGCATTCGTCGGCGATTTTTATAAAGGGCGCAGATGTTGGACTGCTGGCGTTGTTGACAAGGCGGGATGGGAAGGCGAGCCGGCTGATACGCCAACGCACAGTCCCGGGAGCGCCACGCATCGACCCAAAATACCGCCGATTCGCTCCACACCTATGTTTAACGGGGAATTCACAAAGAGTAGGGCTATACTTCACCAGGAGAATAAATCAACGTTTTTAGAAGGGGTTTTGCATGGCCATGAAATTCGAGCTGGTAACCGATTCCTGCTGCAACCTCACCGAAGAGGTCATCGACGAGTACGGCCTGCATGTGCTGCCCCTCACATTCATGGCCGACGGCGAGGACACCGTCTATCAGAGCTATTTGAAGGGCGCGAAGACCGACCTGGGCCAATTTTACAAGATGATGCGCGACGGCAAGGTGTTCCGCACGTCGCTGCCGAACCTTGCCGACACCGAGGCGCTGTTTCGCGAGCTGCTCGATACAGGGCGCGACATCCTCTATCTCGGTTTTTCCAGCGGGCTTTCGGGAACCTATGAGGCGACTGAACTGCTTGTACAACAGCTACGCGGGGAATACCCCGAGCGCAAAATCCTGACCGTCGACACGCTGGCGGCCTCCGGCGGAGAGGGCCTGCTCGTATGGCACGCCTGCCAGCACGCACAGGCCGGCGAGGACATCGATGCGGTGCATGCGTGGGTCGAGGAGAACAAACTCAAGCTCGCGCACTGGTTCACCGTCGACGACCTCATGTTCCTGTGGCGCGGCGGACGCGTTTCGAAGACGAGCGCCTGGGCCGGCACGCTGCTCAACATCAAGCCGGTGCTGCATGTTGACGACGCCGGGCACCTCATTCCTATGGAAAAGGTGCGCGGGCGCAAAAAGAGCCTGCTCGGGCTGCTCGACCACATGGAGAAGACGGCAACGGCGCCCGTGGCCGACCAGATGGTGTTCATCAACCATGGCGACTGCCTAGATGAGGCGCAGTGGCTTGCAGACAAGATTCGCGAGCGCTTCGGTGTGAAGGACATCATGATCAACTACGTGGACCCGGTCATCGGCGCGCATTCCGGCCCCGGCACCATGGCGCTGTTCTTCCTGGCCTCAAGCCGCAATTAACAACCTGTAACTGAACCGCCGTTTGCGCTCCTGGTGCCCTAGTCGCTCAGACAGTCCTGCTCGCGCAAAAGCCCCACTGGGCTTTTGGCTCGTGCGGAACTCGTTTTGTAGGGCTCCAGGAGCGCAATCAGCTTGCTCATCAAGATTGCAATGCGTTTGAGTCCGGCTTCACCTGAGGATGTTGAGAACAAGGAAGGCTCTCGGGTGGGAGCCTTCCTTGCAAGGAGTCTGCGCGATTGCAGCGCTATGCGAGCAGAACTTGCGCGCAAAGAAGAGTTCCGCCGAACACTAAAGTGAACACCACGATGGGCCACACGAACCTCAACCACTTCGAGTATTTCATGTCCAGCATGGTGAGAGTCGCCAGCACCAAGCCCGTCGGGGCGAGGTAGAGCATGGCGTACTGGCCCCATTGGTAAGCGCATACGATGGAGTAGCGGTCGATGCCTACCGTGTCTGCAAGCGGCGCCATGATGGGCATCGCCAGCACGGCAAGGCCGGATGAGGACGGCACCACAAAGCCCAGCAGGAAGAACAACAGCATCATGATGAGGATGAACGCGGGACCCGCCATACCCTGCACCGCGTTCGATGACCAGTACAGCAGCGTGTCGGAAATGAGTCCCTGTTCCATGATCAGGTTGATGCCGCGCGCTAGGCCGATGATAAGCGACACGCCCACCAGAGAAGATGCACCCTCGATAAACGCATTCACTACGGTTTTCTCGTCGGTGCCCGAGATGAACATGATGACGATGGCGATGGCCAAGAACATGGCTGCCATTTGCGGGAACCACCAGCCCAGGTTCATAACGCCGTACACCATGAGCACGAAGGCGGAAATGAACAGCACCAAAATGGCCTTTTTGCGGAGGGTGAAACCGGTCGCATGCGCCGCAGCCGTTTCGCCACGCTCTACGCTGAACAGCTTCGCGAAATGCTCGCGATCCTCGTAAGTGTAGGAGAATTCGGGGTTAGCCTTAATCTTCCTGCAATACCAATACAGGTACGCGATAACCACAATGGCTCCTACAATGCAGCCGCCGACGCGCCATTCGAAGCCCTCCATAAAGTTGATGCCGGCAGCGTTCGAGGCGATAACGACCGAGAACGGGTTAATGGTAGAGAACGTGGTGCCCATGGAACCGGCAAGGAAGATTGCTCCCACGCACACGATGGAGTCGTAGCCCAGCGCTAAAAACACCGGAACCAAAATGGGATAGAACGCAACAGCCTCCTCTTCAAGGCCGCACGACGTGCCTCCGAGCACCATAAGCAGGGAAACCAGAAACACCAGCAAAAACTCGTGCCCCTTCGTTTTCTTCGTTAATGCCATCAAGCCGGACTCGAAAGCGCCGGTAGCGTTCACGACACCGATAAGGCCTCCGAGCACCAGGATGAACACCATGATGTCCACGCCGTCGATAGTGCCCGACACCATGGCCTGCGTGATGTCGGCGATGCCTTTGGGTTGAGCATCTAGTTGCTCATAAGTTCCCGGAATGGAAATGGCCTTCGTGATGGAGCCACCCGTGAACTGCTCGATGTCGATCTTAACACCCAGCTGGTCCAGCTCGTCTTGCGTGGCGGGTATTTGACTCACGTCACCTTGCGGGCTGGTGACCGAAAGCGTATTGGAATCTGCCACGTATTGAAGCTTGGCATATTGACCAGCCGGCACGAACCAGGTCGCAATAACGGCGATGATGGTCAGCGCGAACAGAATCGTGAAAGCTGTCGGGAAGCTAAGCTTCTTTTTCTTCTTCGCCCTCTTCTCTTTGGGTACGCCTATGGTTTCGGCGGCAGCTGCCTCCGTTGACATATGTACTCCCCCTTCCTTGAGAGTTCTCGGATACGCATCCGAGATGGCCTTGCCGCAACAGCTGCGTCCCGCTTGGCTCGGTACGCTCATGTTGCTGTTTCCTTTCGC
>CAVGAF010000026.1:0-22751 GCA_963627055.1 Butyrivibrio sp. CAG:318
CTTGCGGCTCAACAGTTTTCAAGACTGCCGCCTTCAACCACTCGGCCATTCCTCCTTGAACGTTGGTAGGATACCATATAATGGAAATCATGAACGATGAAGAATACATGCGAATGGCCCTTGATGAAGCCCGCCGAGCCTACCAGCTGGGCGAAGTGCCTATTGGGGCCGTGGTTGTCTATCATCCCATGGATCCCGCGACGCGTCGTTATCTTGCCGAACCGAGGGTAGTTGCGAAGGCGTGCAACGTGCGTGAAACACAGCAGGACCCGGCCGGTCATGCCGAGTTCGTGGCCATGAAGATGGCCGCGCAGGAGCTTGGCGTATGGAGACTTACCGGGTGCACGGTCTATGTGACGCTCGAGCCATGCGTGATGTGCGCAGGCCTCATGCATCAAGCTCGCGTTAGTCGTTGCGTGTATGGGGCATCCGATCCTAAGGCGGGCGCTTTAGGAACCTTGTATAGCATCAACGAGGACACTCGACTAAACCATACCTTTGAAGTGTCGGCTGGCGTGTACGAACAGGAATGCGCTGCGCTCCTAAAACAATTCTTTTCCGAGCGCAGAAAGAAAGGGCGGAAGAATAATGCCTGATAAGAAGAACGGGCAGCAAGATGTTTCACGTGAAACATCATCATGGAACAATGTCGATATGCTCGATGTTGCGCGTGTTGCCCAGAAGGTTGACGAGCGAGATTTCATCGCCGGCGGCTCAATCAAGCTTGTGGCTCCTGCAAAGGTGAATCTGTTCCTACATGTGAAGGGGCGTAGGGATGACGGATACCATTTAGTTGATACGACTATGCATGCCTTAATGCTGCATGACGTTTTGCGCATGAAGCTCGAACACGCTGAAGGCTCTCCGGTTCATTTGACGACGAGGGCTTTTGAGGGTCTGCCGGATTTGGACGTGCCGCCTGAGAAGAATATCGTCTACAAGGCGATAGAAAGGCTTGCGAAGGCAGTGGGTCGCACGCTTGGCGAGGGTGAGACGGTCCGAGTCCATATAGAGAAGCATATTCCGGCGCAAGCTGGCCTTGGCGGCGGTTCTTCCGATGCGGCGGCCGCGTTGGTTGGTGCCGCAAAACTGTGGGGGCTGGAAAAGGACGACCCGCGCATTGAAAAGGTGGCAGCGTCGCTCGGGGCAGACGTCCCCTTCTTTTTGAGAGGAGGTTGTGCCGAATACGACGGAGTTGGAGAGCACTTCGTGCGCGCTTTGCAGCCAATGAACTGCTTTGCTGTGCTGGTCAAGCCGGCCGGTGGCGTTTCGACGGCAGAATCATATCGCTTGTTCGACGAGAATCCCATTGCAATACCCGAGGAAGATAGCGAAGGCGCCCACAACGCGATATCTGCGCAGGATGTGCCCCTGCGAAATAACATGGCCTTGGCATCCGAGGAACTCTTGCCGGTCATCGGCGATGTCCGTGCCTATCTTTCTTCGCAAGAAGGCGTGCAGGTGGCGATGATGTCGGGAAGCGGCGCTGCAGTTTTCGCGCTATGCGATTCCTTTGCAGCAGCTTCGCGCATTGCGGGCGAAGCTCAAGCGAGGGGATGGTGGGCGCGTACGACTACGTTTAGCTCCATACGCGCCGCGCTTGTCCCGAATCGATAAAGGAGGGATTCCCATGGTCGTCCGCCTCGTTCGCGCCATACCCCTCGTAATCGCTTTAGCGGTCGTCGCAGGCGTGGTCTACCTTATTGCTTCTTGGCATTACTCCCCCGCTCGCGCAAAAGAATTGCTCATTAAGGTGTTCACGGTTTTGAATGGCGCGCTGTGCGTCTTCTTTGGAATCGCGACGCTGTATGCGCTGGGCGAGGCCAACAGGGACGTCATGGATCTAACGGCAACGTTTCTGGCTGCAGCCGCTATCGCGCTTGCGGTGACGCGCATATGCCGTGCCGTGTTCTTGAAGAACAACCCTGCTTACCGGGCGAAGCCGATGAGGGCGAAGAAACTGCATCGCTGGCCTTGGGAGAGAAGATAAGGGCAAAAGAAAACCCCTGCCGAAGCAGGGGTTGAAGCGCCAGTGGCGGAGAAGTAGGGATTCGAACCCTAGATACGCTTGTGGCGTATACTCACTTAGCAGGCGAGCACCTTCGGCCTCTCGGTCACTTCTCCACGAAATAATTGGTGCGGTTTGCTATGATACCGTGACTGGCCTTAAGTTGCAAGGAGCTTTTCTCCATGCTGTCTACGACATCACAAATCAACAACGTTCAACGCTCGGCAAGCATGCCTGCGCGGCGTTTTTCCCTTTATGTAGCCTTGCTGGCGCTGGTTGCCGTAGTCCTCAGTTTGGCGGTCTGGCCATCATGCGCTGATGCGAAATCCTACACGATGCCCAGCGTCGACATCGATGCGCAGCTGGAAACGGATGGTTCGTTGCATGTGGTCGAGCAGCGAACCTTTGAGTTTGAGGGCTCGTATTCCGCCGTTTGGTGGACCTTTGGCCTGCTTCCCACGAATGCCGAGGTGAGCGTCAACAGCGTGCGCATCGTCTCTCTCGACGAGGATGGCGAAGCAGCTCCCGGGCAAACGAAACTGCTTGAAAACGTGCCCTTCGATTTGCAGTGGCGCGAGGAAGGCGGCCCGGGCAGGGACTCCTATTCGATGGACTCCCCTTACAACACCGTCTATGTCTTCTTCGGAAACGAACCCAGCTCCATCGTCGTGGAACTCGACTACACCATCACGAACATGGCGCAGGTTTACGACGATGTGACCGAGGTGTACTGGCAATACCTCGGGTCGCAGTGGGCGTCGGATTCCTGCGACGTGACGGCGACGCTACAGCTTCCCCTGCCGCAAGGCACTGCGGTACAGCCCGCGGAAAACGTATACGCATGGGGTCATGGTCCGCTGGAGGGCGCCGTGTCCATACGCGACGACGCATCGGTGGTTTGCGAGGTCGTGAAGGTTAAATCGGGTGAATATGCCGAAATGCGCGTGTTGATTCCCTCGACGTGGCTGACGAACCTGTCGCTCAAGTCGCTGCGTTTGCATGCCGGCGAGCAGCGGCTCGACACGGTTCTTTCCGAGGAAAAGGTATGGGCGGACAAGGCAAACGCGCAGCGGATGATGTCGCTGGCGTTCATGATAGCCTGCGCTGCGGTTTGCGTGTTCGCCGTCGTGGTAGCGTTGGTTCTCTATTTCCGCTATGGCAAGGAATATACCCCCGACTTCAAGGACAAATATCTCAAAGAACTTCCGGAAGAGGGCATTCATCCGGCGGTCGTCGGGCGCTTGTGGCGTTGGAACCGCGAGAACGTGAGCGACTTGACGGCGACCATCATGCACCTCTGCCAGCTGGGGGCCGTGAAGGTCGAAGCTGGAACGTACGCCACGACGGGCGCGGACGGCGCGGCGGAGAGCACGGGCGATTACTGCATCACGCGGCTCGTCTCCACGGGATCGCTTACCGATCCGATAGACCGGGCCGCTATGAGGCTGCTGTTCGACCGGGTTGCCGGCGGGCAGGATTCCTTCTGGTTCGGCAGCATCGAGACGTACGCGAAGACCCATTCGAAGGAAATGGTGACCGCTGTGGGCGACTGGCAAGACGCCATATCGGTCGAGGTTACGCGCCGCGGCTTCTTCGAGGAAAAGGGGCAGCGCTACCAGAAGGTGATCTGGGTGACGGCGGGCATTCTGTTCGTGGCAAGTCTTGCGATATGGCTCAACATGGACAATGCCCTGGTGTTCGCGTTCTCCATCCCCACCTGCTTGGCGCTTGCCTTTATCGGCAACTATATGCCGCGCCGCAGCCGCGAGGGCAACAATATCGTTGCCCGTTGCAAGGCGCTGCGCAATTGGCTGCGCGACTTCGGTTCGCTTGAGCAGGACAGCCAGCAGCTCGGCGAGTTGCGCTGGGATGAGCTCATGGTGCTTGCATACGTGTTCGGCGTGGCGGAAAGCGCCATGGACCAGGTGCGCCGTGCCGCTCCGCAGGTGCTTGGGGCGCAGGGCGCGACGCGCCACTCCGGCATTCCCTGGTGGGCGTGGTATCTGGAGGATTCGGTTTGCTCGAACAAGGGCAAGGGCGGCCTTCTGCATCCCAGCGCTTTCCTGACGAAATCGATCGACGCGGCCTATACCACCGCCTACGAAGCTGAGCAGGCGGCAAGCGGAGGCTCGTCGGGAAGCGGATCGGGCGGCGGCTTCTCAAGCGGCGGCGGGGGCGGCTTCGGCGGCGGGGGCGGCGGCGCCCGGTAAGGAGAACGCATGGGCAAGGAACTTCCTGCTGCATTCTATAAGGCTGCGATCGTGTTCGCGACCGTCATATGGGGGTATTCCTTTGTGGCGATGAAGGATATGGTGGCCGTCTTGCCCCCTTGCTGGCTTTTGGGACTGCGGTTTCTCATAGCGGGCATCGTGCTGGGAGTGGTGCTGGCGAAGCGCGTGCGCCGGTTTTTCTCGCGCAAGGTGGTTCTGATGGGGTTGGCACTCGCCGCAGTCGATTTCAGCGCATTCTGGACGCAGACGGTCGGTTTGCAGTACACCACACCCGGCATTAACGCGTTTTTGACGGCGACGTATTGCGTGATCGTCCCCTTCCTGTGGTGGATGGTCGCGCATCGCAGGCCAACGGTGTTCAACATCGGCGCCGCGGTCCTCGCGCTCGTGGGCATTTGGCTGGTGTCGGTGACGGGCGGCGGCCTGACCTTGGGCTTCGGCGAGGGCATGACGCTTTTGTGTGCCGTGCTGTTCGCCGCCCATATGGTGCTGGTGTCGAAGTTCACGAAGTTCGCCGACGCGCTGACATTGACCGTCGTGCAGTTTTTGTTCGAGGGCGTGCTCGGCTGCGTTTTCGGCGCGGCCTTCGAGGTGTTTCCCGGGTTCTCGGCCTTCACGCCCGCGTCTGCCGGCCAGCTGTTGTTCCTGGCCATCTTCTCGACGGTCATCGCGTTCGGCATTCAGAACGTCTCGCTCGCCCACGTGCCGCCTGCCCAAGCGGCGCTGTTCCTCAGTTTGGAGTCGGTCTTCGGTGTCGTCTTCAGCGTAATCCTGTATGGCGAACAGCTGACCCCTCGCCTTCTGTTGGGGTTTGCGCTCATCTTCTGCGCCATCGTCATCAGCGAAACGTTTCCGCTGAAGAAGAGCGGAAAAGGTGATGGAAAGGGGAGGCCGTCGGGCGCGTGATACAATGCCTGCGAATAAGAGAATTCCAGTGGGAGGAACCATCATGGCGGAAAAGAGCAACGTCGTTTTGATCGGCATGCCCGGCTCGGGCAAGTCGACGTTGGGCATCGTGCTGGCGAAGATTCTGAACAAGGACTTCATCGATGCCGACATCGTTATCCAGAACCAGTGCGACAAGACGCTGCAGAAGATCATCGACGCAATGGGCCCTGAAGGCTTTATCCAGGTGGAGAACCAGATTCTGGGCGACTTGAAGGCCGAGAACAGCATCGTCGCCACGGGTGGTTCGGCCGTGTATTCCGACGAGGCTATGAAGCATCTCTCGGACATTGGCACGGTGGTGTACCTGAAGATTTCCTACGAACAGCTGGTGACCCGCCTAAGCGACCTGCAGGAGCGCGGTGTGGTGCTCAAGGGCGGCATCGGCATGAGCCTGCGCGAGCTGTTCGACGAGCGCAAGCCGCTGTACGAGAAGTACGCGGAAATCACGGTGGACGTGAACGACCTGTCCATCACGGCGGCGGCGCGCAAGGTGGCCGACGCCCTGGTGAAGTCGGGCGCCGTCGACGCCGAGGCCCTGTAGGCCCGCCGGCGTTCGACCGCCCCACGGCAGCTTAGAGCAGCCAAAACAAAGCACGCAAACAAAAAGGAGCGGCACGTGCCGCTCCTTTCGTATCGAAAGCGTTTGCTTTAAGGCGTCGCCCCTAGGCGTTCGCCTTCGTGCCGAGGCTTTCCGTGAGATTGTCGAGCGGCGGCACGGCGTCATGGTCGGCGTGCGGCTCCATCTTGTTCTCGTCGCCGTCGGCGTCTTTCAGGCGGCGGAAGAAGTCCTTCGTCTCGCGGGCAACCACGCCGGAGAGCACGATCAGGGCGATCATGTTCGGGATGGCCATGCAGGCGTTGAAGATGTCGGCGATGGTCCACACGGCGGAAACCGTCATGTAGGGGCCGATGAACACGGCGGCGATGTAGAGCCAACGGTAGACCTTCACGGCCTTCATGCTGCCGTTGCTGAAGTACTCAAGGCAGCGCTCGCCGTAGTAATCCCAGCCCAGGATGGTGGTGAAGCCGAACAGCGCCAGGCAGGCCATCACGACGAACGCGACGATCTGCGACGGGATGAACGGCAGGCCGGCCTGGAATGCGGCCGTGGTCACCGCGGCGCCCTCGAGCCCGGGGATTTGGTACGCGCCGGTCATGACAAGCGCCAGGCCCGTCATGGAGCAGACGATGATGGTGTCGAGGAACGTGCCGGTCATGGACACGAGGCCCTGGCGAACGGGTTCCTTCGTCTGCGCGGCGGCGGCGGCGATAGGCGCGGAGCCGAGGCCGGCTTCGTTGGAGAAGATGCCGCGGGCGATGCCCTTCTGCATGGCGATGATGATGGCGCCGAGCGCTCCGCCGGCGGCGGCACGCAGGCCGAACGCGCTTTCAACGATGACGACGAACGCGCCGGGGATCTTGTCGATGTTCGTCACCACGAGGATGAGCGAGAAGCCGACGTAGAGCACCACCATGGCGGGGATGACGCGCTCGGAAACCTTCGCGATGCGCTGGATGCCGCCGATGACCACCAGGCCCACCAGCACGGCGACCACCAAGCCGCCGATGACCGTCGCCCAGGAGTAATCCATGCCCAGAATGCTCACGGTTGCGGCCTTGTCGGGGTCGAAGAAGCCGGTCACGGCAGAAGAAATGGAATTGACCTGGGTAAACGTTCCGATGCCGAATAGACCCACGCACATTCCGAAGAAGGCGAAGATCTTCGCCAGCCAACGCCAGCTGATCTGCGGCAGGCGCTTGCCCATGCCGCGCTCGATGTAGTAGAACGGGCCGCCGAGCACGTGACCCGTGTTTTCGTCGATGCTGCGGTACTTCACGGCAAGAAGGCCCTCGGAGTACTTGGTTGCCATGCCGAACAGCGCTGCCACCCACATCCAGAACATGGCGCCCGGTCCGCCGGCCACGATAGCGGTGGCCACGCCGACGATGTTGCCCGTTCCGATGGTGGCTGAAAGCGCGGTGCACAGCGCGCCGAAGCTGGTGACTTCTCCGGTGCCGTCTTCCTCGTTCTTCACCATGTAGCGCAGTGCGCGGGGGAGCTGCCTGAACTGCAGGCCCGCCAGGCGCACCGTCAACAAGATGCCGCCTGCGAGGATCAGCGCCATCAGAGGCACGCCCCACATAAAGTCGTCGATAGCCGTCAACGCGGTGTTGAAGGCGTCGAAAAATCCTTCCACGAATTACTCCTTAGATGTCGTCTTTCCCAAGCAATTTGCAAAGTCGCCTACCCATATAAAGCCGCCGACAGCCGCGCGTTACTGCCGCAAGTGAGCTTATGAGCGGGGCTTTTGGATATGAGGTTGTGGAAAGGATTGATGAAACGCGAGTGATAAGCTGCGGTTTCGCGACAAGCCTGAAAGGCTGTTCTCTGTCCTTTTGCCTGAGAGTTTCGATCGTATGGTTCGCCGCCTGGCGGCTCGGCTATATCGCCTGCATACGTCTTGCCCCTTCGGCACCCATAACCTGGGATTCTCCAGAGGCCCCTACATGTCCTGTTCCGAAGGTTCAGAACACGTCAACGGGGTGACGCTATGAAATTGTGCAAACGACAGTAACAGCGGGGAAACGACTTGTAAACACCCTATTTACCTAGGAACACTATTTTATGGGACAAGCGGCGCGTTTTGTGGTGTGCGGTGTTTCGGCCTTGTTTCGAGTTGCGCGATTTTCGTTACAATGGCGGATTACGGGGTGTAATGAAGCGGCTGCTCGAAGTCGGATGTTTCACGTGAAAGGATGGCGCATGAAGTTCACCGTCGTTGCCGTTGGCAAGCTGAAGGAGCGGTTCTGGGCGGATGCGTGCGCCGAATACCTTAAGCGCTTGCAGCCGTATGCGAAAACCGAGGTGCGCGAGATCGCCGATATCGACCCCCGCAAGGCCGGCGGTGTGGAGGGCGCCCGCGCCAAGGAGGGCGAGCATATTTGCGCGGAGCTTGCCAAGCTCGGGGCTGACGCGCATGTGGTGCTTTTGGCCATAGACGGCAAGGAACGTTCGAGCGAGGGCTTGTCGAAGCGTCTGGACACCCTGATGTTGCAGGGATCGAGCAGCTTCGCCTTCGTCATCGGCGGGTCGGACGGCGTCAGCGACGCCGTGCGTGCGCGGGCTGACGAATTGCTGTCGTTCGGGCCGATAACGCTCCCCCACAACCTTGCGCGCGTCGTTTTGCTCGAACAGCTCTACCGTGCGCAGAAAATTTCGAAGGGCGAGCCGTATCACAAATAGTCGTCCGCGGGCTTCGTTGACTCGTTCCCATCGCTTCAACCGGCCGTCTCACCTGCAATTATCCTAATAATAGAATAGTTAACCTCCCAAAACAGTGGCATGGGGGATTCTCTACGGATTAAAGAAATCTATGGTTAACTTTGTGTGCAAAGAGTGTTTTCTAAGGCAAACATTATGGGTTCAGCTGAGCGTCAGGTGACATTTGTTACCTCATCCATACAATGCACTACGTGTTACATCCGCCTTACTTGGCATTTGCGCATCGGTGAGGCGATGTCGGCGTGGGTGCGGCCCTGTTGTGCCCATGAATGAGAAGAAAACGAAAGAAAGGAATGCGGATGATCGAACGCAATGCAGTTCGTCTGCAGCTGCAGCATGCCGGCAACCTTGCCTCCAAGGGCATGCTCGCCGCAGCGTTGACGCTGTCGCTGAGCCCGACGCTCGCGCTGGCGCAGCAAAACGAAGGGGCAGCCGGCTCCGATGCTACCAACACTGAAACGGCTGCCCCCCAGACGAGCGAAGGTACGGAAACCTCCAGCTCAGCCATTCAGTATACGCTTTCCGGCGCAAGCGCGGAAAGCCTTGCCGCCGCTTCTTCATATGACCTGGCGAAGATCGCCGACGGTACGTATGAGGGCAGCTGCGTCATTGTTGACAACGGCGCTGCCGACAACGACGACGTATGGGCCGGCTACACCACCATCGTCAAGGTGACGGTCGCCGACCACAAGATTACCAACGTCGACGTGACGCGTAACGAGCCCTCCGAGAGCGCTCCGTATGTGAAGAAGGCCGTTGACGGCACGAAGAATCAGGCCACGGGCGTGCCCTCCCAGATCGTCGCCGCGAACGGCACCGGCAACGTCGAGGTCATCTCCGGCGCCACCTACAGCAGCAACGCCATCGTGTCGGCCGTTGACGATGCGCTGGCAAAGGCCGCCGCGCAGGCGCAGACCGACGAATACACCTACGGCTTCGCCGCGCTTTCCTGGACCGAGTATTGGCAGGGCGAGGGCGTCTACAACGCCGATGATGACGCCTCCAGCACCATCCAGGATTCTCACGAGGAGTATGACAAGGGCGGTTACGACGTGGTGACGCGCGCGACCACCAACCACGGCATGCATCGCGGCAGCTACCAGTCCTCCACCACGGTGAACACCAAGGAGGGCAAGACCTTCGAGATTTCCTACTGGCCGGCCGAGGGCAAGGGCTCCACGTTCGTGACCACCGACGGCAAGACCGTCACGAAGGCCACGGACAAGGAATCGGGTATCACGACGCTGGCCTGCGACGGCGAGACCTATACGTTCGAGGACTATGACGTCACGGGCATCAAGTACGTGCCGGTGAAGGTGAAGACATCCGATCTGGACGCATTCAAGGCCCAGTACAGCTTCGTTGCCAACGGAGAGACACTTGAGGGCGGCTACGGCGAGGGCGAGCTCGTTTCCTACAGCGGGCTTGTGGCCGACGTCGACGCTGCCACGAACAACCTGAAGACGGCCACGAAGTCAGGCGACGGCTTCGAATTCTCCGAAAACGCCACGGGCGCGGATTCCGGCATCAAAGACCAGGCGCTGAAGACCGCGAACCTCAGCGAGATGGGCTTCACGCTGAAAGCCGGCGACGAGATCGGCAGCTATGGCGAGTTCATCCGCGTGGACTTCACTGAGAACTTCGGCGATTTGGGCGCGAATTTGCAGTCCGTGACCTGGACTTACTACGGCAGCGACACGACGGCCACCACGCCGCTTGCCACCTACGGCACCAAGTTCGCGGCCGACAACTGGATGCACAAGAAGCTGGGCCTGCAGCTGGGCCTGACCGAGTCCTACCGTTGCCAGCTGCCCGAGGGCACCGACGGCACCGGCACGTGGAAGGTGACCATCCATGCGCTGGGCTATAAGGATGCTTCCATCACGTTCACGGCCGCGGCCGACAACGTCAAGTTCGAGGTTTCCCCGGTGACCGACGAGACGAAGGCCAACCTGCAGGCCGTCTACGACAAGGCAGCCGCGTTGGTTCAGTCCGACTATACCGCCGATAGCTGGAAGGAATTCGTCGTCGAGCGCGACGAGACCAGGGAGCTGCTGGCCAAGGCATCCCTGGGCGAGGCCGAGGCCGCCGAGCAGGTGAGGCATCTGCAGCAGGCCATGGACAACCTGGTCGAGTACGTGCCGAGCTTCCCCGACGTGGACCCCGACGACCCGAACGCCTGGTATGCCGAGGCGGTGCAGTTCATCGCCAAGAAGGGCCTGATGATCGGCTACGAGAATGGCGAGTTCGGAGTGGGCGACTCCATGCTGCGCGCGCAGCTGGTCACGAGCCTGTGGCGCTACAGCGACCCCGAGGCGGAGGCCGTCTATGACATGACCAACGCCAAAAGCGACAACGGCTACAACGACGTTGCCGATAACCAGTACTTCACCGGTGCTGCGAACTGGGCCTATGCCGAGGGCGTCGTCACCGGCTGGGAGAACGCCGACGGTAGCCGCAGCTTCCTGCCCGACACGGAGCTTTCCTTCGAGATGGCCGTTTGCATGATGGTGAACATGCTGGCCGACGACGAGGAAGTCAAGGCCATCGATGCCGACGCGGTGCTGTCGAGGTTTACCGACGCCGACACGGTGAGCTCGTGGGCCAAGCAAAGCGTTGCCTGGGCTGTGGAAAACGGCCTGGTAAACGGCTATGGCAAGGGCGATGAACCCCGCAGCATCAAGGCAAACGAGACTGTGAGCCGCGAGCGCGGCGCTGCGGTGCTGTTTAACGCCTACGAGAACGGTTTCTTCGAGTAGGAAATTGTTTGCGCAGGTAGACTGCGTGCATGGCAGAAAAACGAAGGCGGGTGCCGCATGCGCGCCCGCCTTCGGGAAGCACGGGGAGGAGGCGCTTGCGCCCCTTCCCCGTGCGGCGTTTTAAGGTTTTGGGGTTTAGGACGGATATGGCTGAAGAGAAGGACAGGGGCAACGCCGAGGAACCTAAGGCCGAAGGCGCGGGCCCCCAAAAGATGCGCGACGTTGCGAAGAAGGCGGCATCGGCCGGTTTCCTCATGCCGTCGGTGCTGGTGGGTGCCGTGGTTGCCCTGGTGGTGACGCAGTATCAGCCGCTCGTGTTCGATGCTTCCGCCTACCCCGCAGCCGAGCAGGCCAGCGCTTCGGAGATGAGGCCGGTCGCGGTGACGTCCGAGCGGCAAAGCGACCAGCCGACGACGGGCGTGAGCTACGACGCCTCCGATTACGGGGTGGATGCGAAGAACCTCAAGGACGGCACGTACACCGGGTCGGGCGAAGGCTACAAGAGCACCATCACGGTTGCGGTGACCGTAAGCGGCGGGAATATCACGGCGATCGATATCGTTTCGCAGGACGACGACGAGCCGTACTTCAGCAACGCGAAGACCCTCATTTCCCAGGTGATCGCCAAGCAGTCAACGTCGGTGGACACGGTGTCGGGCGCCACGTATTCCTCGAAGGGCATTCTGGTCGCCATCAAGAACGCGCTCGACAAGGCTGCCGGCGGCACGGGAACCGAAACCAACGCCGGGGGTCAGGCGGCGGCCTCTTCGGAGCCCGCGAAAGAGCACGCGGCGCTCAACCCGACAAAGACGCCCTCGGACGGCTACGTGGACGGCGTCTATACCGGGTCGGGCGAGGGCTACAAGAGCACCATTACGGTTGCGGTGACCGTCAGCGGCGGGAAGATTTCCCAGATCGATGTGGTGTCGCAGGACGATGACGCCGAGTATTTCTCGCGTGCCCAGGGACTGATCGCGCAGATTGTCGCCAAGCAATCGACTGCGGTGGATGTGGTGTCGGGTGCGACGTTTTCTTCCGAGGGAATCCTGTCGGCTGTCGAGGATGCGCTTTCCAAGGCGGTTCGCAACAAGGATACGGCCAGCGCCGGCGACGGCGATGGTGGAAACGGCGATGCTGGCAACAGCGGCAACGGCGGAGATAACGGCTCCGGCGACAGCGGCAGCAACGGCGGAGACTCAACGGACGACGATGCCGGCACCGGCTATCTTGATGGCGAGTATCCCGTGTTCGTGAAGTGCGTAAATGAAGAGGACGAAGAGGAGTTCGAGCCGTATTACCTGGCCATGACCGTGACGGTGAAGGGCGGTCGGGCGACGGCCATTTCGAACTTGCACGGAACCGAAACCGGCGCGGCGGGCGATCCGGTGCTCGGCGCCTACGACACCGCCAACGACCTGTATTTGAACTGGGCGGCCAATGGGCGCACTATCAAGGGCGTGCAGCATGCCGGCGTCGTCGCGCAGCTGATTGACCAGCATAAAGACCCTTCGAATATCGACGTGATCAGCCGCGCGACGTATTCCTCGCGCGCTATTGCGAATGCCTACGCCAAGGCGATGGAGCTGGCGAGGCAAGCCTACGACAAGGCGCACGCGAAGGCGGCCGGAGACGGAGCGGATGCCGGCTCGAATGATGCTGTTGAAGATGGGGTGGAAGCCGGTTCGGGCGATGTCGCTGCTGCGCCGTTGTCCGATGATGCCGCTGCGCCGTCGGAGGGCGCCGACTCGAATGATGTCGCCGACCCTTCGGGCGACGATGCCGCAGCGGCCGACGATCCCAAAGCCGACCAGACGTCCTCGTCCTCCGCAACCGATCAGGTATCCGAATCGCCCGCAACCAATGCCGAGGGAGTGAGCGAGCGTGGGTAGCCTCATTCTGCGCAAACGCAACTTCATCATCAAGGCACTCAACGCCTGCGTCGTTGCCGCGCTCGTCGCGTGGTTCAGCGCGTGGGCGACCGAGGCCAACCAAGCCGATGCGCAGGTGCAACAGCAAATCCTGGAAGCGCAGAAAGCCGCGAGCCGCGGCCCCTTCCCCACTGACGGCACGTTCACGGGCAGTGCCCAGGGGTATGGCGGCCTGGTGACCACGCAGGTGACCATCGAGGGCGGCTACCTTGAGGATGTGCGGGTCATCGACGCTCCCAACGAGGACGGCCCCTATCTGGAGCAGGCCGTGAAGCTCATTGACGACATGCTGGTGAAGCAGACGCCCAACGTCGACACGGTATCGGGCGCGACGTTCAGCTCGGCGGGCATCATCAACGGCGTCATCCAGGCGATCAACTCCGCCGACGCGGGCGCGGCCTCGACGGCAGCATCGGCCAGCGAGGCTTCCATTGCGGGAAGCGGGGCGTAGCATGGCGAAAATCACTTCGAAGGCCGCCCTGCGCCAGCGTCGGCTGACCGTGAACCGCGGCGTGCGCTGGGCGGCGCAGATTGCCTTCTTCATTGCGTTCCCCGCAACGTTCAGCGCGGCCTTCAACGGCGTGAAATACGTGTTCACCCAGCTCGGTGCCAGACAGCCTGCGGAAATGGGGGCGTTTTTGGCCCTGCTTTGCGGCTTGCTCGCGGCCACCGTGGTGCTGGGACGTTTCTTTTGCGGCTACGCCTGCGCATTCGGCACGCTCGGGGATGTTCTGTTCACCCTGTTCACGCCCGTGCGCAAAAAATTGAAGCCGAAGGGGCCGCTGCTCGACCCTCGCCTGCAGCGCGGCCTGCAGGCGCTGAAGTACGTGGTGCTCGCGGCCATTTGCCTGCTGTGCTTCACGGGTGCCTGGTCGCAGGTTTCCGGCTACAGCCCTTGGACGGCGTTCGCGGGCATTACGGGTGGAAACGTCGAGGGAATCGCCGCCGGCGCGTTTGTCGTGCTCGGCTGCATCGCGGTGGGCATGCTGTTTGTCGAGCGGTTCTTCTGCCAGTTTCTCTGCCCGCTCGGCGCCCTGTTCAGCCTGATGCCGGTGCTGCCCTTCTCGGCATTTCGACGCGACGCGAAGCGTTGCGCGCGCAGCTGCAACCTGTGCAAGCGCAACTGCCCGGTGGCGGTGCATCCCGACCCGGACGCGTTTGCGGCCGGCGAGTGCATCGCGTGCGCCCGCTGCGCGGACGCCTGTCCGCTGGAGAACGTGACGCTTTTGCGCACTCCGAAGGTGCGTGGGAGCGAAATCGCCCTGGTGCTGGTGAAGGCTGCGGCGCTGTTCGCGCTGTGCTGGTGGCTTATGTAGAATAACGGCGCGGCGAGGTTGCCCCGTGCCTGCTGATTGGAAGGTTGCTTGCTCATGAAAGAAACGCTGTCTCGGCGAAGGTTCCTGTCGCTGTCGCTGTGCTCGGCGGCGGCCCTGACGCTGCCCGCATGGCTTGCGGGCTGCGCGGCCTCGAGCTCGCCAGATGCGACGGGCGCCTCGGGCGACTCGTCGGCGACGTCGTCCTCTCAGCAGGAGAAGCGCTCGATCACGCTGTTCAATTTCGATACGGTCATCCAAATTAGCGCACGTACTGCCGAAGAGGTCATGCAGCAGCTTGCCGAGCGTTGCGAGTATTTCGAGAACAAGTTCTCGCGCACCGTCGAGGGCTCCGACATCTGGAATATCAACCATGCCGCCGGCGCGCCGGTCGAGGTCGCGCCCGAAACTGCGCAGTGCATTTCAGCCGCTCTGGAGTATTCGAAGGCTTCCGACGGCCTGTTCGACATCACCATCGGCGCCGTGTCGAGCCTTTGGGACTTCGTGGTCGGCGTGAAGCCCGACGACGCGGCCATCCAGGAGGCGATCAAGCACGTCGATTACCGCTGCGTGCAGGTCGACGGCACCACGGTGACGCTGAGCGACCCTGCTGCGATGCTCGATCTGGGGGGCATTGCGAAGGGATTCATCACCGACGACCTGGTCGGCATCCTGCGCGAAGCGGGCTGCGAGAGCGCCATGCTCTCCCTTGGCGGCAACGTCTACGTGCTCGGCGAGAGCTTCCGCGGCGATAATTGGAACGTGGGCGTGCAGGATCCCAACGGCGCCACCGACGACGTGATCGCCAGCGTGCCCGCGCAGAACAAATCCGTGGTCACGAGCGGCTTGTACGAGCGCAGCTTCACGCAGGACGGCGTTCTGTACTACCATATCCTGGACCCGAAGACGGGTTATCCCGCGCAGACCGACCTGGCGAGCGCGTCGATTATGTCGGACGCATCGACCGATGGCGACGCGTATTCGACCATCCTGTTTTTGCTCGGGCATGATCGCGCCATCGAGTTGCTGAACTCCGATGCGCGCTTCAGCGGCGTGGTAGTGGACATGAACGATACGGCAACCGCTTCGGCGGGGTCGGATTTCACGATTTTGAAAGGGTAGCGCGCATGACGGCAGCGCAGCAGCGGGCATTCGGCCGCATGAAGAAGAACGTCCTCATTATCGGCGTGCTGGTGGCCGTGGTGGTTGTCGCGTTCGTGGTTATGCAGGTGATCGGCGCAACGACGACGGCGCGCACGGTGAAGGTCACCGACGGCGCGGGAAACGTGTACGCGATGTCCCTTTCCGACAACGTCGAGCAGGCTATCACTACCGATTCCGGAACCAACGTGGTGAAGGTGTCGGGCGGGAAGGTGTGCGTGGTGGAGGCCGACTGCCCCAACCAGGACTGCGTGAATCAGGGCTGGATATCCGAGGTGGGGCAGCAGATCGTGTGCCTGCCGCATAAGCTCATCGTTGAAATTACCGACGGCGATGGCGCAAGCGACGGCAAAGCCTACGACGTCGTGGGTTCGTAGGGTTCCCAAGCCGACCGCATGCCCGAGCAATCCCGCATAGCCTCGACCCGCCGCCTGGCGCGCGTTTCCCTTCTGGCCGCGCTGGCGCTGGTGCTCAGCTATATCGAAACCATGATCCCGCTTCCCGTGGCGCTGCCCGGCGTGAAGCTGGGGCTTTCCAACGTCGCCGTGGTGGTGGCGCTGCTTTCGCTCGACGTTCGCGCGGGCGTTTCGGTTGCCTTGGTGAAGGTGGTCGCGTCGGGATTCTTGTTCGGCTCCCCCATGATGTTCGCGTATAGCCTGGGCGGGACGGTGCTGGCGTTTTCGGGCGCCGCCGCGCTGTCGCGCGTGCCGGATGTGGGCGCGGTTGCGGTGAGCATGGTAGCCGCGGTGTTGCACAACGCCGGCCAGCTGGCGGTGGCGGCGCTTTTGCTGGGTACGGCTTCGGTGTTCGTGAACCTGCCGCCGCTTGCCCTGGCGGCCTGCGTGACCGGTGCCGTGACCGGCGTCGTTGCCTCGGGCGTGTTGGCGGCGCAGCCGGGCGGGCGCGCGGGCGCGGTTGGTGCGGCTGGCGAACGCGCTGCCGGGGCTGACGGAACTGCCGCGGCCGTTGGCGCCGACGGGACTGCTGGCGGCGGCGTGCGGGGGACGTTTCACGTGAAACGTCCGGCTGCGCAAACTGTTTCGCCTGATGGTAGGCGTGTGTTGGCGGACAAGCGTCCCACATCTTCCGATTCCGCCCTGTTTTCCCGCCCTGCTGCCGCGGGCGGATTCGGCGCATTTCGTCCCGGTTCGTCGCTCGCGCATCGGCTGGACCCCCGCGCGAAAATCGCCTTCGTCATTCTGTTTTTCGTCGCGGCGTTTTGCGCCCAGGGGTTGGTCGGGCTTGCCGCCCTGGCCGTTGCTGCCGTCGCCTCGCAAGCTCCATCGGGCGGAACTTTCGCCCGGGCGTTGCGGCAGCTGAAGCCTTTCGCGTGGCTGATGGTGTTCGTGGTCGTTTTCGACGCGCTGTTCGTTCGCTCAGGCGCGGTGCTCTTCGAAGCGGGGCCGGTGTGCGTGAGCGTCGGCGGCATCGCGTTCGGCGTGGAGAACGTCGTGCGTTTCGCCTGCCTGCTGCTGGGCACGTCGGCCCTGATGGCGACCACTTCGCCTGCGGCGTTGACCGACGGCTTCGCGCTCCTTGCGCGCCCGCTTGCCCGCGCCGGCGTGCGAACGGACCGTGCGCAGCTTGCCGTGAGCATGACATTTCGCTTCGTGCCGACGTTGGTCGCGGAATTCGACCGCATCCGCATCGCGCAGGCTTCGCGCGCGGCGAGCTTCGGGGGAAACGTCGCGCAGCGGGCGATCTCGACGGTGCCCGTGCTGGTTCCCCTGTTCACGAGCGCACTGCGCCGTTCCGAAACGCTTGCATTCGCGGTGGAAAGCCGCCTGTTCGGGGCGAATCCCGGTGGACGCACGCGCCTGAAAACGTATAGGATGAGCGGATGCGATTGGGCGGCCATCACGGCGGGCTGCGTGCTTGTTGTGCTGGTCATCATCTTGTGAGGAGCGGCAATGCGATTCGTGTCTTGGAACGTCAACGGCCTGCGCGCCGTCATGAAGAAGGGCTTCGAAGATATCGTGCGGGCGTTTAATGCCGATGTATTTGCGCTGCAGGAAACGAAGTTGCAGGCGGGCCAGGCCGCGCCCGACCTGCCTGGTTACCACGAGTTCTGGAGCTATGCCGAGCGCAAGGGGTATTCGGGCACCGCGGTGTTTGCCAAGGACATGCCCCTGCAGGTGCTGCATGGGCTTGGGTATGAGCACCTCGACGACGAGGGGCGCATCGTGGCCTGCGAGTTCGCCGATTTCTGGTTCGTGTGCGTCTACACACCCAATGCGCAGAACGAGCTGGCGCGCATCGATCATCGCATGGAATGGGACGACGCGTTTCGCGAGTTCTGCAAGGGCCTTGAGGCCGGCGTTCTGCCGCAGGGCGTGCCGGTGGAGCGCGCCGATGCGGAAGGGTTCGTCGTCCTGGCACCCGACGCCGGCGTTGGGCAGGGAAAGGGCGGCGCAGACGTTGAGGTGGTGCCGCAGCGGATGGGTTCGGGGCATTTGCCTGCGCAATGGCTTCCGAGAACGGCTGCAGGCGAAGTGGCGGAGCCGAAACCGGTCGTAATGTGCGGAGATTTCAACGTGGCGCACAACGAGATCGACCTGAAGAATCCCGGGCCGAACCGCGGCAACGCCGGCTTTTCCGATGAGGAGCGCGGCAAGTTCGACGCGCTGCTCGCCTCCGGGTTCGACGACACGTTCCGCAGCATGCATCCCGACCTTGCGGGCGCTTATTCCTGGTGGAGCTACCGCTTCAACGCGCGAAAGAACAACGCCGGATGGCGTATCGATTACTTCCTGGTAAGCGATACGCTTTCGCCCCGCGTGCGCGTGGCGAGCATCTACGACGAAGTGTTCGGATCGGACCACTGCCCAGTGGGGCTCGAGCTGGAAGAATAGCGCATCGCTCCATCGGCTCGGTCGCCGGCTAGCTTAAATGTGTGTCGCGCCCTTCGGGCGCTCTCTATTAAGGTTCGAGCTTTCGCTCGAACCTACGAAGATCCCAGGTCGGAGTTAATTTTCTGCCGAAGTAGGCGCGTCCGCAAGAGCGCATCGGGATGGACATAGGCGCGTTCGCAAGAGCGCATCGGGATGGACGTAGGCGCGTTCGCAAGAGCGCGCTTCCGGCGAAGCCGGAACACCGGGCGGAAAACCCCGGCCGGCGGGTGCGGCTGCCGGCAGCCTTCGCCTGAGGTCGCCACCAATTCCCCAAAACAGCGAGGCGGCGACGAGCGTTGTGCTCGCCGCCGCCTCGCTTCTGAGATGTGTTGGAGTGAGTGCGTCCTACAGCTTCTTCATGGCAAAGCCAAGGCAGCCGGTGAAGAGGACGAGACCAGCAACGTAGATAGCAGTGGCAATCATGGTGTTTCTCCTTTGATCGGGCTTCGCAGTCTACCGAAGCGATGTTCACAGTATGCTCCCCTAATGTTTCGCATTTCGCGCCACCTTGTTTCGCTCGGATTAAATGCCGGAAAGCGTCGGTAAACGGTACTAGATAGGTAACATATAAAGAGTTTCGTGGGGCGGCGAAGCGTGATACACTCATCACCCACATCGAAAAGGCGGCGGCAAGCGGCGCCGAATGCCCCGTTGGGGCAGGCGATACGCGTCGCGCGCAGCCAACCATCAACAAGGAAGTAAGCAGCACATGGATACAGCAAAGATCGAAGCCGGCGTCCGCATGATTCTCGAAGGCGTGGGCGAAGACCCCGACCGCGAGGGCTTGCTGGAAACGCCCGCTCGCGTCGCGCGCATGTATGAGGAAGTGTTCGCCGGCCTTCATCAGGACCCGGCCGTGCATTTCGAGAAAACCTTCGACGAGCACTGCAACGAAATGGTGCTCGTGCGCGACATCTATTTCTATTCCATGTGCGAACATCACCTGGTGCCGTTCTTCGGCAAGGCCCACATCGCCTACATTCCCTCCGCCGACGGGCGCGTGTGCGGTTTGTCGAAGCTTGCGCGCTTGGTCGAGGTGTACGCGAAGCGCCCGCAGGTGCAGGAGCGCCTGACTGGGCAGATCGCCGACACGCTGGTGGAGCAGTTGCATCCCCAGGGCGTGTGCGTGGTGCTTGAGGCCGAGCACATGTGCATGAGCATGCGCGGCGTGAAGAAGCCCGGCAGCCGCACGGTCACCTCGGCGGTGCGCGGCGTGTTCGCCGGAAGCACCGACGCCGCCCGCGCCTCGCGCACCGAGGCCATGTCGCTTATCCTGCGCGACGCGCGCTAAGCGTCGCTAAAGGGTTTACCTATGGAAGCTGTGATAAGCGGCTGCCAGGCCCTGTTCGGCATGGCGCCGTGGTGGCTTGCGCTTCTGTGCGCCTTCGTGTTCCTGGCGGGCTACGTCGATTCGATCGCGGGCGGCGGCGGGCTGGTGTCCCTTCCCGCGTATCTGATCGTCGGTCTGCCGACGCATGCGGCCATTGCCACCAACAAGCTTAGCTCGACCATGGGAACCGCGGTCGCCACCTGGCATTTTGCGCGTTCCGGATACATACAATGGAAGCTTGCCGCCGGCTGCATCGTGTGCGCCATGCTCGGTTCGGTTGCCGGGTCGAACCTCGTGCTCATAACCAGCGACGCCTTTCTGCGCGTGTTTTTACTGGTTCTGCTTCCCGTGACGGCCGGGTACGTCCTGTGCTCGAAGAGCTTCGGTAAAGCGGACAAAGAACCGCTCTCACCTGGTAAAACGCGCGTGCTGTGCTTCGTTATCGCGTTTGCGGTGGGCGTCTACGACGGATTTTACGGCCCGGGGACGGGAACGTTTCTCATGTTGTTGCTCACCGGCGTGGCTCATTTGAAACTCACGAGCGCCGCCGGCATCACGAAGGCCATCAATCTGACCACCAACGTGTCGGCGCTCGCGGTGTTTCTGCTGCACGGCCAAGTGTTGTTGCTGTTGGGCCTAGTGGCGGGCGTGTTCGGCATCGCGGGAAACTATCTGGGATCGCGCACCTTCACGAAAAACGGCGGCGCCATCGCCCGCCCCATCACCCTTGCGGTGCTGGCCATCTTCTTCGTGAAGGTCATCTGGGATTTCGTGGCGTAAAGCGGCAGCGCGCGTTGCCGCTTTACGCCGCCTTGCGCGAAAACGCCGGCACGACGCTCGGCTCTCGAGTAAGGTCAGCTTCTGCCGCCCGGCCGCGCCTCCTACTATTCCGTCAAGAACAGCTCCGCCGGCTGCGGGCGGCAGTAGTAGTACCCCTGCGCGTAATGGCAATCCATGGACGTGAGAACGTCTTGCTGTTCCTTCGTCTCCACGCCCTCGGCGATAACCTTCACGTTCAGGCTGCGCGCCAGCTGAATGACGAAGCGCACCACTTCCACGCGGCGCTTGTCCGACAGCCCCGACTTCAGGAAGTTGCGGTCGAGCTTGATGAGGTCCACCGGCAGATCGGCCAGCATGGAAAGCGACGACTCACCGGTGCCGAATCGTCCATTTCGATGAAGAAGCCCTGCTTGCGAAGGGTTTGCAGCACGTCTGCGATGCGCCCGGTGTCCTTGACGTAGGCGCGCTCCAGAATTTCCAGATGCAGCAGGTCGGGCGTCAGGCCGTGGCCGCGCACCAGGGAAGTGAGCGTTTCCACCAGGTTTTCCTCGTACAGGTCCGACCGCGCGATGTTCACGGAAATGGGGAGGCAATCAAGCCCCAGCTCCTTGCGCTTCTGCAAAAACTCGCAGGTCTTTTCCCAGATGAACCTGTCAACGGCGTAGATGCTGCCGTTTTCCTCCAGAAGCGGGATGAACTTGTCGGGCGTGAGGAACCCCAGCTCGGCGTGGTTCCAGCGCACCAGCGCCTCGGCGCCGATCACGCAGCTGGCCATCATGTCCACTTTCGGCTGCAGGAACAGCTTGAATTCCTCGTTGCGGATGGCGATGGGCACGCGGTTTATGATCTTGTGGCGCGTGACCATGTCGCTGCGCAGCTTGCTGTCGAAGAACACGACGCCGGCGCAGTTGCGGTCGGGCAGGCGCGTGAGCGCCAGGCGGGCGCGGTTGCACATCTCGTCCACGGTAAGTCCGTCCTCGTCAAGTACTACACGCCTACCTGCAGATGTAGCTGGATAGGCAGCGGGTAATCGGCCAGAAACTTGCCGAGTTCGCGGTCGATCGTCTCGTAAAAGCGCATCTCGGAAGGCGCGAACGCGTAGAACGTCGAGGAATACACGCGCGCGAGGAGCGCCTCGGCCGCCCCTTCTATGCCGCTGAGGGTTGTGGCGATGTCGCGCAGCGCCCGGTCTCCGGCTTCGCGGCCGTACACTTCGTTGATCAGGCGGAACCCCTTCACGTCCACGGCAATCATGTCGAAGCCGGCTTCGGGGTTCGCGTCCACCCGCTCCTGCACGTGGTGGCAGAAGCCCGCGGAATCGTAGAGGTCCGTGACGTTGTCGCGCTCGAGGGTCTCCACCGTGTTGCGGGCGTGTCGCACCTCTTCGAGCAGGCGTTCTAGGCGGTTGCCCTTCTTCGTGAGGGCGCGCTCGGAATTCAGCATGCGGTCGTTGAGCACTTCGATTTGGAAGCGCCCCTCGACGCTGGGCCCCGAAACGTGCTCATCGGCCCAGATGAGATGCTTGACCAGCGAATTCTCGAGATCTTGCAAGTCGCTCATGTTGTCGATGACCGACGCGAACACCATATAACGGTTCGGATAGGAGAACACGAGCGTCGGGATTTCCTCGTTAAAGCCCGCAAAGCGCAGGTTCTCCAGGTCGTGCTTGAATGCTTCCTCGCGCGGCTTTGCGCTCAGCTCCCGTAGGTGCTCGGTGCCTTCGGCCACGTCGGAAAGCAGCGCCCCTTCGGGAAGGGCTATGTCGAGGGTGTTTTCCAGCACGCGCTCGATGCGCCACGCGCTGTCGCACATGAATGCAAGCAGCTTCATGCGTTAACCTCCGTCGTAGTGCCGGCGGGGTTCGGGGTTTTGGGCTCGTCGATTGCGTCGGGCGCTTCGCTTCCCGTCCAAAGCGGCGGCATGTGGTTCAATTCCTCTTCCCTCGCGGCGGTTTCCCTGTGCGAATAATCGCTTCTGTCTTGTTTGCGCACGCGTTTGTTTCGGCAATGCGTGCGTTCGTTCCGTTCGGGTTCAATTCTAACATGCAAGGTTCACGTTCGGCTTTCGCCCCCCCCCCTAAATCTTTGTAAAGGGAACGTAAACGGCCAGTTACGAAGGG
>CAVGAF010000027.1:0-22212 GCA_963627055.1 Butyrivibrio sp. CAG:318
CTGCGGGTATACATGTGAAGCTTGCGAGTGGCGTGAGCTCGACGGACACGTCTAAGACGCCGAAGCTGTTGAATTACTATAGCGACGCCGACATGGCGAACATTAACAAGCGTTCGTACATCGCGTTGGCCGACTATGAGAGCACCTGCGCCGATGACGCCAAAGCCGGCACGTCGGACCTGTACGGCGCGACGGGGGTTTCTCCGTATGTGACGACGAGCCCGAAGTCTGCGGTGACGGTCGACTCTGGTGCGCTCTTTGGCGACGGTGCGGCGATTTCGACGGCGGAGACGATTAAGAGCCAGGTGGGCTCGGACGTCGACGGTCGTTATACGTACACGAACATCGGCGGCATCGGAAGCGACGGCACGTACCAGAACACCAATGCTTACGACCCGAGTACCTCGGCTAGTACGTTTAACGCGAACAACACGACTAAATCCGTCGTGACCAACTTTCCCGTGCTGCTGCTCTCGGGCAACGACACGACGACGGTGACCAACTACCTTAACCTGGTGACCAACGGCGGGTTCTCGGACGCGGTGAGGCTCAACGGGTCTACCACGCATGTCTCGGCGTCTGTCCAGACGGTCAAGCTATCTGGTAACGGAACGTTTGTCGTAGACTCGACCGCCACCCCGACGATCAGCGTGGTGAACGACGGCACCAGCAACATGTTCTTCCGCGCGACGAGCCAGTGGGACAACGAGAAGGGGCAGTTCTCGCTGCTCACGGTCACGTTTACCGAGGCGGGGCAGACCTTCAACGTCCAGGTGCCCATCATCGTTAAGCGCATGCTGGAGATTGACTTCACGGCCACGTATTCCTACGGCACGCATTTTGCGGCTAGCGACTATGCGACCCTTGGTAATAACGCGCACGTCCTGAGCAACTTTGGCGAGCCGATGACGGGCTACCTTACCTGGACATATAACCAGGCCAAGGGCGTTGAGACCGAGTACGGTTGGGACACGCACCTGGCCAGCGGCGGCGCTATGGGTGCGTTGGGCAAGAGCATCGAGTTCGAAGGCACGTCGGGCTCGTTGCCCGCCGGCACGCAGCTCACGCTGGTGGATACGGCGAATAACGATAAGGCATATCACTGCACGGTTGGCAAGAGCGGCGTCACGAGCGTAAAGCTGGCTCAATTTGTTGATTCCGACGGCATCGCCTACGCTGAGAAGTGGCTGAGTGAGCTCATGGGTGTCTCGGCAACTTCGGACACTGCTGGCGCCTGGGTGCAGTGCGAGGACAGCGATGCGAACGTCGGCGCCAAGGTTGTTTCCGGAAACCAGACGATCTATTACCGTCCCTATGTTGAGGGTACGGATAATGCTCAGCGCTATACCCTTACCGTGGCCAAGGGCACGGATAGCAAGGAGACTTCGCCCAGTGAGAACTTCTATCTGGTAGTGAATGTGCCTTCCGGTTCTACGAAGACAGCTGTCAATGGCTATACCAGCACTTCTATTACTGATACGACAATTAACAAGAACATCAATCGTACTTTGCGGACCGACAATACTGTCGACAATCATCAGAACACGGCTTCGACCTACAGCATCTACTCGAGCTACTCTCAGACCCTTGCGGACACCACGGACGCCTCCGGCATTATCGAGCTCCCGAAGACAGTCGACGGCACCGGCTACAAGTTCCCGCTGGCTGCCACCGATGCCATTACCTTCGACTCTGACCAGCAGTACAACGATTCCGACAAGCTCTACTACCAGTTCGGCGCTTCGCTTGTGAGCTACGACAATAGCGGCAGCACCGGCGCATCTGGCTTCCCGACCGGGACCACGGGCACGTTGAACTTCTATGTGAAGGTGGGGGAGAAGTACTACGTGCCAACTGTCTCGGGCGGTGCTACTACGTGGGCTTCAGCGGCTGATGGAACAGCGGCCGCGACGAAATCCTGGTCCGCGGACGGCAACGACCTTGCCGTGTCTCTTGCCGACGACTCCGGCACGCTGTACGACCTCTCTGGCCTGCGCACCATTGCGAAAAACAGCGACAGCCCGATTAAAATTATCGCTCAGATAGACGACCTCAAGATGACCGAGGAGGCTGCCAAGCAGGCCATTGCCGCATCGCAGGAAGGCACGTCCTACACCAAGATTCACTACCGTTCGGCACTCTCGACCCGCGCCGATACCCTGTCGACCTCGAGCATGGTAGCGAGCGCGCAGGGCGCGCCCGGCTACTACCGCAAGGACCTTGGCAGTTCAACCATCGAGCTCACGGCGAGCAAGCAGACGCAGCTGGGCATCAACGTGAGCGACCTCGACTTGGCAGACGGCACTATCGGTGCGGTAGGAACATATAGCCTGCTTAAGCTTGTAGACGGCGATTCGAAGATTGACCAGGCGGCAAGCGTCAAATACACACTCACGCTGCAGCAGCGCACGAATTCGAAGGGTGCTTACTCGGATGTCAACATCGCTGAGTATTTGACCGTTAAATCCAGCGACCTTGGCACAGGTGAAACCTCTTCGGATAAGGCGTCCATCGTCTTTACCGATACCAAGAATGCCGACGGCTCCTTCACCACCCGTGACGGCGACACCAACGTCTTCAAGTTCCTCTTCAACGTCAAGGTGAACACTGACGTCGAGACCGCCAAGCATTTCTATGCCAACTACCGCATTGTCTTGACCGCCCAGCTTCTTGACGCCGCCGGCAATGCGATCGACACTCCCGCAAATGTCAACAGCGATTCGTCCTACCTAAATGCCGACTACATCACCTATTCCCTTACCAGGATCAACACCGATGGCATTTCGCACTAGGGCAGTGAATTCAGAAAGGAGGTGCGGCGCATGGGCAGCAGCATGAGCAGCGCGAACGAACAAAACAACTCCGAAACGATCGCCTCCGCGCGCACGGCCCAGTTGCGCCGCGCCTTCCGCCGCACCCTTGTCGTTCTGCTGCTCGTTGCGCTGGCAGGCGGGGCCTTCACGTATGCCTGGTACATCTACAACACCACGCGCCACGTCACCGACGTGAAGATGGCCGCGGGCACCGGCGTGACGTTCCTCATTTCCGACAGCTACGACGGCAGCTACAAAACGTCGTCGGGGCTTTCCTTCGAAGGGCTGCTCAACCCGGTTTCGACCGACAACATCCTGAACGGATTCCAGCGCGTCACCGAATTCACCAGCGGTGGATCGTCCACGTCGGTGCTCGCGAGCGCGTTCGAGTCGGCCGAGCGCAGCGACTACTACCTGGCGTCGCTGTACCTGATCACGAGCTCGGCCGCCACCGACGTGTACCTTTCCGGCATCGATTTCACCGACACCGATGCCGACAACCCCATCTCCACCGCGCTGCGCGTGGGGCTGGTGGTGCACAGCGCCGGGCAAGATCAGCCCGCAGCTGCGCAATACGTGTTTGAGCTGACGCAGGATAGCAACCCGCAGGCGCGCTACAACACGCAAAACGGCAGCTCGGGCGACGTGCTCGACTCCACCAAAACCGATGGCAGCACGGTCACGTTCACGCCGCTGACCTCGGCAAACTATGCTCTTTATGACGAAGTGACCGGACAGGTTTCCCTGCAGGACGCCTCCACGCTTCTCTGTAGCCTTCCCGAGGCGGCAAGCGGCTCCGAGCACGGACCGCCTGTGCAGGTGGACGTCTACGTGTGGCTGGAAGGCTGCGATGCCGACTGCACGAACAACCTTGCGAGCACCAACCTGGAATCGCTTGCGCTGCGTTTTGTGGGCAAGCGGGACTAGGGGAGAGGGGTGACGCGCATGCAGGATAGGGAAAAGAGGCGCATCGGGGCTGCTGTGTGGCTCGTGCTGTTGGCGCTTGCCCTGACCGCCGCCACGTTCGCGTGGTTTTCGAGCTCGCGCCACACTAACGTGACGCCCTCGGCCCACACCGTCAGCAGCACCTCGTCTGACCTGCTCATTTCCGCGAGCGAAAGCGGCCCGTTCGACACCACGTGCTCGCTCGACGTTGCGGATAAGACCCTCTATCCGGTTTCCACCGCCGACCTCACGTCGTTTTGGCGCGCGTCGTTCCAGAACGCCGCCGGCATCACCACCGACTACGCCTCGTGCACGTCGTCCATCGACGAGTACGCGCTCACCGGTTCGGTGTACTTGCAGGGCAGCTCGCAGGCGCTTTCGGTTTACCTGTTCGAAGATGGCATGAGCGTATCGTCCGACCCTCAATTGCTGGCGTCGCTGCGCCTGGGGCTCATATTCGAGGGAACGTCGGGCACGCGAACCTACCTTTTCACCTGCGACGATCTGGGTGACACGAGCAGCGCCGCCGCCACGCGCACCACGGCGGAGTCGGGCGTGGTGGTGTCCGGCGCGGACGCATGGAGCTACGCCAGCGATCCGGCGGCGGCCCTGAGTGCCTACACCATGGAAGGCTCCGAAAGCGCGCCGAGCGTCGCTTCGGGCGCTCAGGCGCTCTACGCGCTTGCCGCCAACGAAGTGGTGCGCGTGCGCTATTTCGTATACATGGAGGGCTGTGACGAAAATTGCAGCTCAGAGGCCCAATCGAAAGACGTCACGCTGCAGCTGGCCTTCGCGGCCGCAGCGGCATAAGGTGCGGAAAGGAGGAAACGTGGGGAAGAACGTGATGCAGGCGGGAATCGTCGCGGCGCTGCTGGTCATCGTCGCCACCCTTGGCGTCGCCACCTACGCCTGGTTCACCAGCAACGCGAAGGTGAACACCAACAGCGTCGCCGTGCACAGCAACGACAGCGAGCTGGTCGTCGAGCTGGGCGACGCCGATACGGGCCAGTGGTCGAACGCCGGCGACGTGGCGCTTTCCACGAACAGCCCCGACAGCTTGACGCTCTACCCGGTATCCACGTTCGACCTTTCCGGGTTCGCCGAATGCACGGCCAACAACGCCGAGGGCGCGGCCAGCTTCTTTGCCGAAGCGGCCGACGGCCAGCACTTCTATCACGGTTGGATCGACGTGCGCGCAAGCGTTTCGGGAACCGGCGCCGATGCGGCGACCGGCACCGCGGCGCTCTACCTGGCTGACACCCTCGCTCCCGAAGGCGCTGACGCCGACCTGCTCAAGGCCGCGCGCGTGGGGCTGAAACTCTCGCGCGGCGGGCAGGTAATCAAGATCGCCTACTTCCCGCTGGACACCACGCCCGGCTCGCATACCGACGAGCACCCTGCAACCGCCCCGCAGCTTTCCGGCTACGAGGACGGCATGCTGCTCGGCTGGGTTGACGGCGCGCTCGCCTGCGCGGCCGATGGCGCCGAGGATTTCTCCAGCTACCTGATGGATACAAGCGAGTCGGCAACCCGCCCCGCGAACGCGCTGGCGAACCTCACGCTAGGCGAAACCTACCGGCTGGACGTGTATTACTACATCGAGGGAACCGACGCCGACAGCGCAAGCTACCTGTACGGCGATAGCGGCATTTTGCACCTGCAGCTGTTCGCGGTGCTCGACGGGACGGAGGGCTGATGGCGACAACCGAAGAACAACGCCGCGACCTGCGCCATCGTTTGGCAACCACCGCAGTTCTGGTGGCCTTCGCCTTGGTCGCCATCGGGATGGCCACCTTCGCGTGGTTCTCCATCGCCGACAGCGCCAAGGCCCGCTCGTTCGGCCTTGACGCGAACGCCGACGGGTCGCTTCGTTTCGACCTGGATGCGCACGGCGCCTATGCCGACTACGTGACCACGCTCGGCTTCGACCAGATCTCATCGCGCATTGCTGCGGATACGGGCGTGAACATCGACGCCTCGCAGCTTACGCCCGTCACCACCTCCGACGGCCAGACGTTCGCGCTTGAAGACGGCAGCGCGGCGGCGGCTTCCACCGGCGCTTACCTGGAGTTCACGCTGCACTTCATCAGCCTGGACGACTCGGTGGTGCGCCTGACGGGCCAAGCCGGCCAGGACGGTGCGGCGGGCACGGCGTTTTCCTCAAGCGCTTCGACTACGCTGCCGCTGGCCCTGCGCATGAGCTTTACCGCCGACGGGCGAACGTGGATCTACGACCCCAACTCCGCCGCCGGCGCGGCAAGCACGTCCGGGCAGACGAGCACCTTCGGGCTGGACGCCAGCGCCGCAACCGAGGCTTCGAACATGTTCTCCCTTGCTGCCGAACAGGACAAATCGGTCATCGTTCGCATTTGGCTCGAGGGGACTGACGGCAATTGTACTAATATGGTCAAAGGCGCGGATTATTCCGTCTCCATGCGCTTCCAAGGCGTCGAGACCGCGTAGCTTTACTGGATGGGAAGGAAATCATGCAAGCTCTGAAGAAGGTCGGAACCATTGCGATTAGCGTCGTGATGTGGATCATCATTTTGCTGGCGGCGCTCTACGCGTTCACGACGCTGGCCACCAAAGACGACGGCAACGTGGCCGACCTCGCCGGGTTCACGCCACTGACCGTGCAGTCCGACTCCATGGCGCCGACGTTTCATGAAGGCGACCTGATCATCATCCAGAAATGCGATCCCGCGACGCTTCAGACGGGCGACGTCATCACCTTCCATACCATCGTGGACAACCAGTATGCGCTGAACACCCACCGCATCGACTCCATCGCCGAGGCTGCCGGCGCGCGCAGCTACGTCACCAAGGGCGACAACAACGCCATCACCGACGACCACGTCATTTCGGACGTGGACATCGTGGGCAAGTACGTGGTGTGCCTGCCGAATTTGGGCAAGGTCATGAACTTCCTGTCCAGCAGCGTGGGCTTCTTGGTGGTCATCGTCATCCCGATGCTGCTGTTTTTCATCTATCAGATTTACCACCTCATCATCGTTGGCATGAATCTCAAGCGCGCCATGGCCGCCGATGAGCGCATGACCCAGGCCGCAGCCATCGTCGATGGCGAGACGTCAAGCGAGGTGAAGCGGTGAGCGAGTTTCTCGGATTCGCCTGGGAGCTTCTGTCGAAGGTTATCTACAACGTCGTCGAGGTCATAAGCTCCATCCTTAACCTGCTCGTGTTCGGCTGGGTTGACTACTTCAACATCTTCTGGACGTACTTCACGCGGTTCGATTTGGTGGGCAAGATCGGCTCGGTCGTGCTGTTTGCGCTGCTTATTGCAGCGGCGGTGCTGATCGCGCTCATTATTTTGAAGCGCATCAAGCTGAATTGGAGCTTAAAGCACGACGGATCGGACAACCAAACGCTCTATCGCGAAATCGGCCGGCTGAACAAGCAGGTGCTCGACTTGATGGACGAGAAGAACAAGCTTTTGGCGCTGAAGGTCAACGCCATGGGCGGCACGGAGCGCATCCCCTACATGGGCGCCTCGGCGCTTGCCGATGACGTGCTGCCGACGGTGGCGAACGTGACCGGCGCGGCTGCAGCAGCTGGTGCGGGGGCAGGCGCAGCTGCGGGCAACGCCGCGGGTGCGGGCGCGGCCGCAGGGGCCGCCGCAACCGCCGACGACCAGGCGATCGACCAGGCCAATCGCTTCCCCAAGCTTTCCCTGGTCGACCTGAAATACCGCGACGCCACCCCGCCCGCGTTTGACAACGAAATCACGCTCGAGCGCTTCGTCGAGGGCTACCGCGCATTCGCCGCAACGCAGATGCAGCTGTACTACACGCCCGAGATCGTGCGTCGCTACGTGGCCGGCATGGCCGCCAGCAAGCTGCTCATTTTGGAAGGCATTTCCGGTACCGGTAAAACGTCGCTGCCGTATTCGTTCAGCCGCTACCTGGATAACCCCGCGACCATCATTTCCGTGCAGCCGTCCTACCGCGACCGCACGGAAATCCTCGGCTACTTCAACGAGTTCTCCAAGCGCTTCAACGAGACGGAATTTCTGCGCGCGCTCTACGAGGCCGGCCTGCGTGCCGACCCAAGCCTGATTGTGCTGGACGAGATGAACCTGGCACGCGTGGAGTACTACTTCGCGGAAATCCTTTCCGTCCTTGAGATGCCCAGCAAGGACGAATGGGTGCTTGACCTGGTGCCCACCCAGTGGGAAGGTGACCCGAAGATGCTGCACGGCGGCAAGATCACGGTGCCCGACACGCTGTGGTTCGTCGGCACGGCCAACAACGACGACTCCACGTTCACCATCACCGACAAGGTTTACGACCGCGCCATCCCGATCGAGATCAACGAGCGCGCCGACGCCTTCGAAATGCCCGAGCAGGACCGCATCCACGTGACCGCCGAGCATTTGCAGTACCTGTTCCAAAAGGCGAAGGTCGAGCACGTCATTTCCGCCGATTCGCTCGAAAAGCTCGACCAGCTGGACAAATACCTGCAGACGCGCTTCAAGCTGGCGTTCGGCAACCGTATCATCAAGCAGATGTACGACTTCGTGCCGGTCTACGTCGCGTGCGGCGGTACCGAGATGGGCGGCATGGACTACATCATCGCGCGCAAGGTGCTGAAGAAGTTCGAGAGCACCAACCTTTCCTTCGTGCGCGACGAGATGAAGGGCCTGATCGAGTACATCCAGACCGTCTTCGGCGAGGGCGGCCTGCCCGACAGCACCGCGTATCTGCTACGCATTCAGAATCTGTACTAGCTGAGGGGCGCGTGGCCGGAAGCCGGCCGCGGGCGACAGCGAGCCAGCCTGCGGCAAGAGCTTGCTGCGGGCGACGCACTCGAAGAGATTGACGAAGTGAACCGGTAAAGGAAGTTGTCCATGTCAGACACCATCCAGGATTTATACGACAGCTTTTCGGAGCAGATGGGGCCCATCCAAGAGGATGACCGCTACTTCCGCTACCTCTTCGAGATGGCCCAGGCCTCCGACACCACCGTCGAGCAGCGCCGCGAAGAGCTGGAGAAGGTGCTCGACGAGGAATGGATCACGGTGATCGAGGATTCGCTCGACGCCATCAACGCCATCATCGAGAAGCCGCGCCGCTTCATCACCACCGAGGAAGAGGTGGTGCCGGTATCTCTCGCCAAGCGCATTTCGGCCGACAGCGTTCGCCATCTTTCGCAGAACACGCAGTATCTGGCCCCCGCGCCCGACGGGGAAGTGCACCCGACGCATGTGCTGAACGTCAATACCGTCGAAACGTACGATCTCTACGAGAATCGGTTCGTATATCACCTGATCCAGCGCCTGCTGGCGTTCGTAGACAAGCGCACCGACGTCATTTTCTGGCAGACGGGCAACGAGATTTGCAACCGCTTCAAGATGCATAGCAAAATCGACGACGCCTACGAGGAAATCGAGTACACCGTCGAGCTGTCGGTGAAGAACCGCCAGAGCTTCGCCGAGAACGACGCCGACAACATGGGCACCTTCATGCGCATCGACCGCGTGCGCCGTCTGGTGATGTCGCTGGCGTCCACGTCGTTTTGCAAGCTCATGGCCGGCTGCGCCACGGTGCGCAGCCCCATTCAGCGCACGAACCTGATGACGAAGGACCCGAACTACCGCACGTGCTACCAGCTGTGGCAGTTCATGGAGCGCTACGACGAGGTGGGCTACACCATCAACGTCAAGGACTCCGAGATGGCCTTCGACGACGAGTACTTGATTCAGATGTATACCAATCTGATCAATAATTACACGGTGTTCAAGAGCTTAACCGGCGACGAGCGGCGGCTTGAGGAAGTCGAGGGCGTGCAGCGCGAGCCGGTTCGCCCGAAGTTCGTGAAGGAGTTCAAGGAAGAGCTGGTCGCCGACCCGGACATTCCCGACGTGGAAGTGCGTCGCGTGTTCGTGGAAGAGGTGACGCAGGCGCAGCTGGACGCCGAGGCGGCGCTTGAGGCCGAGCGCGCGGCGTCGGCGCAGCTCGCGGCGCAGGTGGAGCAGCTGCGCGCGCAAGTGGCGGCGCTTGGCGACGCGCGCGATGTCGCGCTTGAGGATTGCTCTCGGGCGCAAGCTGAGGCCGAAGCTGCACGGGCTGAGGCCACCTCGCGAGTTGCGGCTGCGCAGGCTGAGGCCGATGCGCAGGTTGCAGCGGCCTGCGAGCGGGCGGACGCGCAGGTTGCGGCCGTGCGCAAGGACGCTGAGGAACGGGTTGCCGCGGCGGAGGGCGCAGTGACGGAAAGGGATTCCGAGCTGACGGCGCTGCGGGAGTCTTCGGCAGCCGAGCTGACGGCGCTGCGGGAGTCTTCGGCAGCTGAGCTGGCCGAGGCGAAGGATGCCGCGCAGTGCGAGCTCGCCCAGGCGCGTGCCGATGCGGCCGAGAAGCTTTCGCGCGCGCTTTCCGACGCGGAAAAACAACACGACGAACAGCTTCGAATGACGCAAGAGGAACTGGAAGAGCGCATTTCCGCCCTCATTGCCGATCTCGAACAGGCGGAGCGGGCGCGGGAACGCGCTGAAAAACGCGCCGAAGCCAACAGCCTGTCGCATTACCTGCTGCACAAGCTGCGCGGCGAGGACGACGCGGTGGCTAAGGCCGCGGTTACCGATGCGGCGGGGGACGAGGTCGATCGCGACAAAGATGCCGGCTTCACGGGAACAACGGATGCCGACGACGGCACCAACGACGCAGGCCGCAAGTCCGGCATGCGCGACTAAGGTCGGCTTTTCCCGATGAAACACGTATTGAGGGTGATCAACGTCGTCGCTGCGGTGATTATCGCGGTGGCGCTTGTGGTGTTGCTGCGCGTCGTGTTCACGCCGGCCGGCGAGGTGCCGTCCATCGGCGGCTACAGCTTCATGCGCACGCTCACCGGGTCCATGGAGCCGGCCATCCCGGTGCATTCGCTCGTGGTGGTGCAGGAAACCGACCCGGCAGAGCTGGCGGTAGGCGACATCATCACGTTCCGCTCAACGAATCAGGCGCTCGAAGGCTCGCTCAACACGCACCGCATCACGCAGATAGACGATACGGGCGGGCAGCTTTCGTTCCATACCAAGGGCGACGCGAACGCCGTCGAGGACACCGAGCTGGTGGCGAGCGGCAACGTCGTCGGGCGCGTGGTGTTCGTGTCTGCCTGGATCGGCGTGGTGGCCTCGCTTTTGTCGAACCCGCTGCTGTTCTTCCCGCTCATCGTGCTGCCGCTAGCGATCTTGCTGGTGCTAGAGATATCGAAGATGGTGAAGCAAACGCAGGAAGTGGCGCAGGCAGAAGATGAAGCAGCCCTCCGAGCCGCAGTGGCCTACATCCGCAAGAAGAAGCAAGCCGAAGAAGCCCAAAGCCCCGAGGCGTCAGAGGATGGCGAAGGATTAGGCAGGGATAACGATGCCCAGGGTAAGGACTGCGAGGGGCAAGGTAGATAAAAACTACGGAAGACCGTTGCGCCCTATGTTCGGGGTACAATCATCCAATCATTCGCACGCGAGCTTCGGGGGTTAACAAGCATATGGAAGCATCAGATTCGCATTCACGAGTACCTATGCCCCTGATGTGTATCGATTTCGTTCCCGGTAATCTTGCGCAGGCGATTGAAAGCATATCGGATGAGGCGCCGCAAGCCATTGCCAAAGCGGAATCGTTCTACTTTCGCGGTTATGCTCAATCCGCCGTCGAGCAGGCCGCTCCCTTTCTAAGTTCCCCCGACTCGGCAATTCGATATTCCGCTTGCTTTATCTGCGGGTACGCCAACCTCTCCTTAAATCGCATTCCCGAGGCGCGCCGTTGCCTCGCGGCCCTTCTCGACAAGGATGACGACGAAACAAGTCCCGCGGTCCATGCCGCCCATGTGCTGTTCTCGTCTGCGGCAAGCGTGCTGTTGCATTTGCCCTCTCCGTATTCCTTCGATGACTTCTACCCGCTCGCCCCTTATCTGCCTGAGGGCCTGCGTCTGTTCGCAAGCTATGTTATTGCGCATGCGTTTTACCTGCGGGGAGAATACGGTCGCTGTTTGGGAGTCGCGGAAAACTCCCTCGTTATGAAGCGAGGGAGCTATCCCATATCGGAAATCTTCCTGCACTTGGTAGCTTCCATGGCCTGCATGAGCGCCAAGGATGTCGATACCGCGAACGCCCATTTCGATGCCGCCTGGAACATCGCTCGCCCTGACGGCCTCATCGAGCTGATCGGCGAGCATCACGGACTTTTACAAGGGCTTATCGAAGCGCGCCTTAAGCCCGACTATCCTGACGACTTCGCGCGAATCATCGAGATAACCTACCGTTTCAGCTATGGTTGGCGGCGCATTCATAACCCCGAATCGGGCGAAGACGTTGCGGACGACCTCACCACCACTGAGTTTACCGTCTCAATGCTGGCGTGCCGCGGGTGGACGAACGCCGAAATAGCGCGTCATATGGGCGTGTCCGCGGGAACCGTGAAAAATCGCCTGTCCAGCGCATACGTAAAGCTGGGGATCTCGAGCCGCGCCGATCTGTCCCGCTACATGCTTCGCTGATTGCATCTGCTGACAACGCCCCGACCAGCCATTTAGCCGATTTTCCTTCGGAATGGCACTACCGCCCGCGCCTGTCTTCCTGCATCCTTGAAGGCATTTCGATGCACTTATGTGCCTTTCGGCACCTGTTGATGGGAGGGCTCATGATCGATCGTCGTACGTTTATTGCTTTGGGGACCACGTCGCTCGCGAGCATTATGCTGCCTGCGGTTCCGGGCAAAGCTTATGCCTTCAAATTCCCGTTTTCTCCCGATGCGGCTTTTGCCGACGAGGATGAATCGTTCGAGGTGTTGGTGTTGTCGCGCACCATGTTTGCCGTTGTGTTGGCCGACGTCTCCAACGACAACGCGCCTGTTGCCAATGCGCAGGTAATCCTGAAGTCGCGCTACGCTTCCGGCAAAACGCTTACGGCAACCACCGACAGTCGGGGAACGGCCATTTTCGAAATCGCCGAGCTTTCCGAGGGTTACGTCGGACCTTCCACCCAGCTTGATTCCTACGACTTTAACGGCGGAATCTCCGTGAGTGCTTCCGGTTATAGAGATGTCGAGATCCCCCTCGCGCGCATTCAAGGTGGGACGGCCGTGTGCGCCCCCACGCGTCCGCTTTCGGACGGCCTTCCGTATTTTCGCCAGCTTACGTTCGATGAATGGGATATCCAGTATTCCACCGGAACGTTCCTCATGCCTCCCGACGATGACCTTTCCGCCAACGTCGCTCCCGACACCCATGTCGTTACCGTGGAAGCGCATCTTCCCCAAGGCGGAGAAGCAACCCTTGCCGTAAGTAAGGTTATCCCCGCAGAGGGGGATTTGCCGGAGCAAGTTACGCAAATCGCCCAAGCTCATGCCGTCGCCGACGCTTCTTCGAACAGAGCGGTGTTCTCGTTCGAGGATTACTTCCTCGATCAGGCTTCCGGCCTGTTGGAGGAGGGATGTTCGTTGCGTTTCTCGCTCACGTATCAGGATGTTACCTATCATCTCGATTCCGCGATGGCAGTAGCGGTGTCGCCTATCGCTAACGCCGAATCCGGTTCGGCGACCATAGTCCCGTCAACGACGGATTCCGAGGTTGCCCCCTTCGATTTTCCCGAAGCGTTTCCCGTCCTCGGTGGAAGCAAATTCACGTGCTGGATGCCTGAGCTGCCGGTCTTGTTCAATTTTTCATTCATGGGCTACGTTTTGTTCGGTGTCGGAACCGCCCCCATCAGCTACCGAAACGACCAGGGTGTTTTCGATCAAGACTACTGGAAGAAGTCGCCGCGCGAATCCGGTGCTGAGCAGGCGAGAAAGCATGTTTCCGATTTGAAGGGCAAGTATGAATCGTATCGGGATATGAGCGCCGGGGCGGGCACCGACCCAAATCATAGCAAGTATCTCCAACATAAATGTTCGCGCAACTTTTCATTCGATATCGCACTGCAAACCTACGGAACCCTCGCCTACGATTGGGTCAACGAAAAATGGGCCGGGGACGGGGATCCCGCCAAGGCGAGCTTCAACGCCCTGTTCCAAGTGAAAACCGATTTGATTTGGACTGAGCAAATCACGCTCGGGCCGGTTCCGTTCTTCATCACCATCAACCCATGGGTGTTGACGAAGCTTGCGTTCGGCTTTGGCGCCATGACGCACGGCCGCGGAACCGACTTCTTCAAGAACCTTTCCTTCGACTTCTCCCACACTTCAGCGTCGTTCGCCATTCAATTCGGTTTCGCCCTTTCGGCGGGCCTCGGCATTGCCGGCGTGGTGGCAATCGGCCTTCGCGGCGCCGTGGCGCTTACCCTGTTCATTAGCTACGAGCATGCGGAGGGAAAGCAGCTCCCGCGCCTGCGCGTGGGGGCGAGCGTCAGTGTTGACGCGTTCATGCAGGCGCTTCTGTTCAAATGGTCGAGCAAAATTTGGTGGGGAAACTGGCCGGCTCTGCTCGATTCCTGGAAGATGTCGACCGATCTTTCCGACGGCGACACCCCGATGCGACGTTCGGAGTTCGCCTTAAGCGGCGATAACCCGTATACGCTGGATGCGGTTGTGGGGAGCATCGCTGGCGCCAACGCCGACGCGTTGAGCAACCTCGTCGATGCGGCGACGATCGTAACTAACAGCGAGCTTCTTGATCGCGCGGAGGTTGCCGCGACGGCAACCGATGCTGCGCCCCTGGTTCGCGATTGGTCGCAGGTCGTCACGCGTTTCGTGAGTGATCCCGATCCCGAGAGCCTTGATGAGGGGCCGGTGGAGCACTACGTGCACCAAATGGTTTCCGTTGAAAACGATGCGCCGCTTTTCGAATACCGTTACATAGGACATGCAACAGGCGCCGCCATCGATGAGGCGGCACTTGTTCAGGGTGTGTCGAACTCGGATCGCGGCGGGTTATTCCCCTCGGTTGACGAGGTTCTCTATGAAGGCGTTCTGAGCGAAACACGCATGAAGATGGTTAGCGTCAATGGCATCCCCTGCCTGTTCCGCATCGCCTCGGTTGCCTATGGGGGCGAGGCGCGTTCGCGCTTGGTGGTTCATACGAAGACCGGAGGCGTATGGTCGAATCCTCAGGTGATTGACTTCTCGTTCGGCTTCGGCAAGGGGGATATCGATCGCACCGACAGCTATGATTACGATTTCGACGTGGTCGATTACACCTATAAGTCGGGCGTTCAGAGGGCCTACGTGCTCCTAATGTCGGGCGATCGCCCGAGTGGGGACGACACGGGCTTTGCGGTCGCGTCCACCTCGGGAGTTCTTTCCGTACTGTCGCTGGAGGTAAGCGGTGACGGCGTGTCGGTGAGGTACCATACCTCCTGGCGCAGCATATCGGGCGGCAAGGCGAAGGATGAAGGGTATCATTGCTTGCAGTGTCCCCGCATAACGATTGGGAAATCGCTTGTCGACGGTCGCGTGACCGGCGCATACCTGCATCGCCAGGCCAAAACGGCCGAAGAGGCGATTGGGGATGCTGCGACCGTTTGGCTGGAATGCTTCACCGTCTGGAGCAACGTTTCGAGTGAAAGTCTGCGCTTCCGTCAGTTGCATCGCTTCTCCGTCGCCCCCACGAATATAGAGATAGGTGCCCCGGAAAAGCAGAGTAGTTGGATGGTGGTTCCCGTTGCGTATGAATGTGCAAGCGGGTGCGGCGTGGTTTCCTATGCTGACGGGAATAACGGTATTGCAGGTTGGGGGTACACGCCTCCGAATGGTTCGCTGAGGCATCTGGAACCATGGCGCGCTCATAGGGGTTTTCTTGCCGCCAAAGATGACCGGTTGCAGCATATTACTTGGACGCGCGGCGTCGGGCTTGCCATCGAGCCGGTTGGTGCGGCCGATTGCGCCCCCTCGATGTTCGGGGTGAGCGCAAACGGCGCCTGCGTCCTGTACGCCGAGAACACCGACGGGCAAGTGGGGCAGGAATTCGACTACAAGGACAACCCCATGCCGATCGACGGCACCTGCTTTAGGATATTCGCGTCAACGCTGGTGGGTGGTCTGTTCACCGAGCCGTTCGTTTTATGCGAGCTCGATCACGCCGTCGATCAGATTGCCACGGCCACGGCCGCCAGCGGAATGCTGTCTTGTCTTTCATCGCGCATTGTGAACGGCGACACCAGCGAAGCTGACCTGTACGGCATCGAAGTTCCGATGGTGGCGTGCGCAACCCCCATGGGTGCGGTGCCGATGTCCGGCGCGGTTGTGCCGGGGTCCTCGTCGGAAGACTTCATGGTGTCGTTGCGCAACGACGGCAACACGCTCTTGTCTGCAGGAGTCATCGATTTGTATAGGGAAGGGTCCGACCAGCCGTTTTCAAGCGCGGAGATCGGATTCGGCTCGTCTAACCGCATGGCGTCGGTGCATGACCCCGAGCTTGACGATGGCGAGGAATCAAGCGCGCCTTCGAGCTTGAAATACGCACTTGAGGTGATAGGCGAGAGCTTCGCCAGCCACCCCTTGGTCGCCGATAACGAGAATGCCGTTCTTGCGCCGGGCAAGACCGCCCAGTTCCGAGCATCCTTCTCCATCCCGGCATCTTGGGAAAACGATGCCGGAACGTATGTGAAACTCTATGCCAAGGCACGAGATTTGGTGGCGATTGACCCGGTCACCCTTGAGGAAATACGTTCCGGGGCGAATGCCGAGGACGGCTCCATGCTGGACGTGCACCATATTCCCGATGCCGATTGCGAGCGTAGCGAGGTGATGATTGGGGTGAGCATGCAGCCCGCAGCCGAAAGGCTCCGCGACGCCCCGATGACGGTGCAGCAGGGCAAGGACGATCCCGGCGAGAGGGAACCTGGCGGCTCTTCGGCGACGAAGCGAAGCTCGCTTGCGAGCACAGGAGATGGACTCGGGCTTGCGGGGGCGGCTGCCGTGGCGGCCGTTGCAGCCGGTGCTGCCCTCGTCGGATACAGCGCTCGCCGTTGCTCTCTGGAAGATGACGGAGCCGAAGCAGAGAGCGATGGGTTGAGGTAGGTTACGGAGGCGAGCGACTTGGCGGCCAGCAAATGTTCCGGCACCGTCGGAATGCGTGCTCTTGCGAATGTGACGAAAATTCCGATAGAAAGTCAACGTTGACCTGGAATTATTCGTAGGTTCGAGCGACAGCTCGAACAACATAAGAGAGCGCCGCTAGGCGCGACACAAATTTTCGCTGTTTTAAGCAAGTTCCCCTGGTTGGGCGGTTTTCCACTCAACCAGGGGAAACTTTCGAGCAAGAAGTGCTCGTTCGCTATTTCAGGCACCGCTCTCGCCAAGCTTTGGGACTTTCGCCGCGCAACTCCCTGAAGGCTTGCGAGAACGCTGATTGCCGTGGGTAACCGAGCTGGGCCGCTATCTGCGCTATCGAAAGCCGATCGTCGGCAAGCAGCTCGCAGGCCCGCTCGATGCGCCGCCTGCGCGCATAGGCGGCGAATCCTTCGCCCGTCTCGCTTTTGAAAACCGCGCAGAGCTTTGAGCGGCTTACGTACAGGCTCGCCGCCGCTTCGTCCACGCCAAGGCGTATCCCCTGGTCGAGCGCGCGCTCGACCAACGCAGCCGCGTCTTTTGCCAATTGCGCGGACGCACGGCCGCCCTGTGCATCGTGTGCGCGCCGCCCTTCTGCCCGCACGCAGGCAAGTTCGGCTACCATCGCGTCCACGGTCGATCGCGTGCGCAGATACGCGCCGGGACGCAGCACCCGCGGATACGAAAGTTGTCGAAGCGCGTAGGTCATCACGTCGAGCGCCTCGTCGGGCCAGCTCTTGTCGAACGCCTCGAACATTCCCGAGAATTCGCCCGGCCATTGCCGCTCAAGCTCGCTGAAGAATCCGGGCAAAAACAGAATCGAGCGGGAGCGGTATGTCACGCCCGCCCGCAACGGGCTGTATTGGTTGCCCAGGTTGCTCTGAACGAAAGTGCAGATGGTTTCTTGGGACCGCATCCCGCTTTGCGGCGAAAGGAAGCCAGGGGTTATCCCGTTTTCCGGCATGCAGGAGAGCGTTTCGACGTTCATCTCGGACACGCACGCGTAAGGTTCGGATGTCTGCTCAAGAAGATTCATGTCGCGCCGGGGCGTCACATCATGACCCACAACCAGGCAGTGCTCTGACAGGGGCATTACCCAGCCGCTGCCCGAAGCGATGTCGTTTTCGGTTTCGACGTGCGCGAAACCGCATGCCGGCTCCAGATGAAGCCCGAACTGCTCGAACTGGGGCAGGTAAAGCTGGGCTATGCGCCTCTCAGCTGCGCTCATCACGTGCGAAACCGTCCTAACTTCTTTCGAAAACGTCCATGCCTCGCGCCTTGGTGCGAAAGCCCGTATGCCCCCATGATAAATTCGTTACAGCTAACTTTCAAGACCTCAACGTTCGTGCGCATCCGGCGCACGCTACGCACCCGGTGGGGGGTCGTAACTCGAGGAAAGGCACGCAAATGGAAGAAAAGGGAAAGAAGAAAGGGTCCGACATCGGCGAGCTTCTCGCCTTCGCGGGCGACCGCAAGCCGCTCATCTACCTGGGATGCGCCTTGAGCGCGCTTTCGCAGCTGCTGGGATTCGGGCCCTTCGTGTGCATTTGGTTCGCGGCGTGCGATCTCATAGAGGCGGCTCCGAACTGGACCGAAGCGACGAACATCGCGCTGTACGGCTGGTGGGCCATCGGATTCGCGATCGCGGGGATCGCGACGTATTTCCTCGGCCTCATGTGCGCGCATTTGGCGGCGTTCCGCACCGCGTCGAACATGCGCAAGCAGGTGACCGAGCATCTTCTGAAACTGCCGCTCGGGTATTTCGACGCGCACGCCACCGGCGAGCTGCGCCGCATCGTGGACGGTTGCGCCGCGTCCACTGAAACGCTGCTGGCCCATATGCTGCCCGATGCCGCCGGGTCACTCGCCATGGTGGCCGGAATGCTCGTGATGCTCATCGCCTTCGACTGGCGCCTCGGGGCCGCCTGCCTCGTTGCCGTGGTGGTGAGCTTCGCCGCGCTCGCAATCATGATGAGCGGCAAGGGCATGGAATTCATGAAGCAGTACATGGGCGCGCTCGTGCGCATGAACAAGACCGGCACCGAATACGTGCGCGGCATCCCCGTGGTCAAGGTATTCCAGCAGACGGTCTACTCGCTCAAGGCGTTTCACGACAGCATCACCGATTACGCGCGCATGGCGCAGGATTACGCGGGCACGTTCTGCCGTGCGCCCCAGGTGACGAACCTCACGGCGCTTAACGGCTTGGTGGCCTTCCTGCTGCCGGTGGCGCTATTGCTGGCGCCGGGCGAGGCGGATTTCGCGCGCTTCATGACGAACTTCGCCTTCTACGCCATCTTCTCCGCCGTCATCCCCACGGCCATGGCCAAGCTCATGTTCGCCTCGGAAGCCACGCAGATGGCGGGCGACTCGCTTGGTCGCGTTCGGGCGGTGCTGAACGAAGAGCCCCTGCCTGCGCCCGCGAATCCGAAACGCCCGCGCGGTGGCGGCGTGCGCTTCGACAACGTGAGCTTCACATACGAGGGCGCATCCACGCCTGCGCTTGAAGGCGTCAGCTTCGAGGTGCCGGCCACTTCGACGCTCGCGCTCGTAGGTCCCTCGGGCGGCGGGAAATCCACCTGCGCCTCGCTCGTGCCGCGTTTTTGGGACGTGTGCGCAGGCAGCGTGAGCATCGGCGGCGTGGACGTGCGCGAAATGGATCCGCACGAGCTGATGAAGCGAGTCGCCTTCGTCTTCCAGACCAATCGCCTATTTCGGAAAAGCCTGGCCGACAACGTACGTGCGGCACGGCCCGATGCATCCGACGAGCAGGTTGCCGCCGCCCTGCATGAGGCCCAGTGCGACGACATCGTGGCGAAGCTTCCACAGGGAATGGATACGATGCTCGGCGCCGGCGGTGCGTACCTCTCCGGCGGCGAGGTGCAACGCGTGGCGCTTGCCCGCGCGATTCTGAAGGACGCGCCGATCGTGGTGCTTGATGAAGCCACGGCGTTCGCCGATCCGGAAAACGAGGCGCTCATCCAGCGCGCCTTCACGCGCCTGGCAGCTGGACGCACAGTGATCATGATCGCGCATCGGCTTTCCACCGTCGTGGGCGCCGACAACATTGTCGTGCTCGATCACGGCCGTGTTGCCGAATCCGGTACGCATGAGGAGCTTTTGGGCGCGGACGGGTTGTACGCGTCCATGTGGGCCGACTACGAGAAGGCCGCAACTTGGAAGATTTCCGGCGTCGGTGAGGCTGGCCGCGCGACTTGCGGTGACGGGGAAACCGCGACCGGTGCCTGCGCCGGGTCAGCGACGAATACCGCCGCTTCCACCGCGGGACGCGATGAAACCTTGAAAGGGGGTGAGGCATGATGTTCGCCTCGCTTAAAGAGAAGTATTTCCTGTCCGACAAGGGCATCGCCGGCGTGAAGCGCGGCATATTCTGGACGAGCGTTACCAATCTTGTGATCATGGGCGGCATGGCGTTCCTCTTCTTCGCCATGGACGGCTTCACCGCGCACTTGACCGGCGGCGACGCACTTCCCGACGCCATTCCGTTTTGCGCGGGCCTGGCTCTATTCCTGGTGCTGCTGTTCGTTTCGAACTGGCAGCAGTACAACAACACCTACTGCGTCTTCTACGAGGAATGCGGCAATCAGCGCATACGCATCGCCGAGCGCCTGCGGCGCCTGCCGTTGTCGTTTTTCGGTCGTCGCGACCTGGCCGACCTCACCGAAACGATCCTCGGCGACGTGCAGACCATGGAGCATGCCTACAGCCATGTGCTCGGCGAACTGTGGGGCGCCGTTATCGCGAGCGCAATCGTGTTCGTAGGTTCCCTCTTCTTCTGCTGGCAGCTCTCGCTCGCCGCGTTCTGGAGCGTTCCAGTCGCCTTCGCGCTCGTTTTCGCTACGCGCGGCGCCATGGCTCCCGTCATCGACCGCGTGCGCGCATCGAAGGTGGGCGTGACCGAGGCCATTCAGGAAACGCTCGAGTGCGCCCGCGAGATTCGCGCGACGAATCAGGAGGCGCACTACCTAGCAGGGCTTGCGGCGGTGATCGATGCGTCGGAAGCCGAGACCGCGAAGGGCGAGCTGGCAAACGGGCTTATCGTCAACTCGGCCTACGCCGTGCTGCGCCTGGGCATCGCCACCACGCTCGTCGTCGGCGCTTCGATGGTGGCCGGCGGGCAAATCGACTTTATGGTGATGTTCGCCTACCTGCTTATGGTGAGCCGCATCTATACGCCCTTCGACCAGGCGCTTGCGCTTATCGCCGAGTTGTTCATGGCAGAAGGGTCGGCCAAGCGCATGCGCTCGATCATGGAGGAGCCGCTTGCCGAGGGAGCATCCGATTTCGCGCCAAATGGCCACGATGTGACGTTCGAGCATGTGGCGTTCAGCTATGGCGCCGGCGCGGACGGCCGGGCCGGAGACAAAGTTCTTTCCGATGTGAGCTTCACGGCGCGGGAAGGCGAGGTCACGGCCCTCGTCGGCCCGTCTGGTTCGGGCAAATCGACGGTGAGCCGCCTGGCGGCGCGCTTCTGGGACGCAACGGCCGGCACCGTGCGCGTCGGAGGCGTGGACGTGGCGGGCATCGACCCCGAAGTTTTGCTGCGCGACTACGCCATCGTGTTCCAGGATGTACTGCTTTTCGATGACACCGTGATGGGCAATATCCGCTTAGGCCGGCATGGGGCGACCGACGATGAGGTGCTGGCCGCGGCCCGAGCGGCGAACTGCGACGAGTTCGTCAGCCGTATGCCCCAAGGTTACGAGACGATGATCGGGGAGAACGGCTCGAAGCTTTCCGGCGGGGAGCGTCAGCGGATCTCCATCGCCCGCGCGCTGCTCAAAGACGCGCCGATCGTGCTTTTGGACGAAGCTACCGCCAGCTTGGACGTCGAGAGCGAGACAAAGGTGCAGCAGGCGCTTTCCCACCTGCTCGCGGGCAAGACGGTCATCGTCATCGCGCACCGTATGCGCACAGTGGAGCAGGCCGACAGGATCGTCGTGCTTAAGGATGGCATAGTGGCAGAACAGGGAAGACCGGCTGAACTCAAGGCTGCTGGCGGGCAATTCGCACACATGCTCGCGCTGCAGAAGGAATCGTCAACCTGGCGCCTGTAGCATGTACTTCTTTCTAAGACACGCGGTTCGCGTCCTTGCGAACGCGTCTGCGAATTTTCGCAGAAAGTGAACTTCGACCTGGACTTTTTCGTAGGTTCGAGCGACAGCTCGAACAGCATAAGAGAGCGCCGCCAGGCGCGACACAAACTTGCGCGCGAAGCGCGCCCTCAAAAGCTCGCTTACGCTGAAATCGCTCATCACGCAAAACAGGGCGGCAACGATTTCCGTTGCCGCCCCCGCAGGCGCATTATTCGCTTACGCCGGCCGCTTCCTCGAGCAGCTTGCTGTTGGTGTAATCAAGCCAGCCATCAGGCACGATGGCATCGGTGTGACACTGCGTGCAGTAATTCACGCTCGCACGGTGCGCCTTGTGGCAGGTGGTGCACT
>CAVGAF010000028.1:0-22105 GCA_963627055.1 Butyrivibrio sp. CAG:318
GATTCCAGGGCGGACGGATTCCGGATTCCGTAACTCATATTTTTGCATACACAAATCGCGATGAAACCGCTACACTGTTCTGATAGCGTTCCTTATGTTTCGGGTATTGCTTATCGTGGAGGTGTGCATGAATCTGCCGCAGTTGTACTATTTCAAAAAACTAGCTGAAGTACAGCACTACACGAAGGCAGCAAAAGAGCTCTACATCACCCAGCCAACGCTATCCAATTCCATTTCACAGCTGGAACGGGAATTGGAAATCCCCCTATTTGAGCGAGAAAATCGAAATGTGAAGCTCACCCGCTACGGGCGAGAGTTCTATCACTACATCACTGAGGCGCTCAATGCGCTCGATAAAGGCATCGACATTGCACACGAACACGCGGGATCGCTTTCGGGCAGTATCGAGATCGGCACCATTTACACCATTCAGGGTGATTATCTACCGGCATTGATGTCCGCATACCGCGCTGAATACGGCACCAGCATCACCACCAATATTTACCAAGGCCTGACGCTGCCGCTGGTTGAGGACCTGGAAAAGGACCGCTACGAGATTGTTTTCGCCGCGGAAGTAAAGGGCAAGAGCGACCTCACGTTCATTCCCGTGTTTTGCCAGCAGCTTGTGGCCATCATGTCTGTCGAGCATCCGCTCGCGCAAAAATCCGAGCTCACCTTTGAAGACTTGCAATCAGTCAATCGACTGTACTCATACCCGCCCGAAACACCTATCGGTTCGGAAGTACAGGCTACGCTGAAGCCGGAAGGCATGACCACCGTAGCCCCGTTCTACAACGACGAAATCACCCTGGCAAGCATGGTTGAGTCCGACCGCACGTCTGTCGGGCTTGCCTTGAACACCATCGGCCTGCTCCCCTTCAAAGACAAAATCGTCAGCAAACGCGTTAAGGGCATCAAGGACGACTTCCACCCCATTTGCATGGTGTACAAGACGAGCGCCTTTAAATCACGCGCGCTGGAGAACTTCATCTCGTTTGCAAAAACGTTCACTTGGAATGACTCCCCGCGTCATGAGAATACGCCTACAAACGACGATGGCTCAAAGGAGTCGGACCCACGAATCGCCGATAAGCACTCCCCCTGCGTAGCCTAAATAACGGACGAACATTATTCATCCAAACAACTATTCAATGCCCGGATGATTAAAATGGACAATGTCAAATGCGGCCCGGAAACGGGCCGTTTGCATAGACAATCACGGTTCAGAGGACGAAAATAAGCCATATCCGTTTTCGTGATTGGAGCATGCAATGGCAGACATGAAGGAACTCCCCAACATCACCGGCCACACCGAGCTTGTCGGCTTGGTCGCCACGCCCATCAGGCATTCGCTGTCCCCCGCGATGCACACGGCATCATTCGCCCACATGGGCGAGGATATCGTCTACTTGTGCTTCGACGTTGCCCCTGAGCAGCTTGAGGCTGCGTGCGAGGGCATGCGCGCCATGGGCTTTTTGGGCTACAACGTCTCCATGCCCAACAAGACCATCATCCACAAGTATCTTGACGAACTGACGCCCGCCGCCGAGCTTATGGGCGCCGTCAACTGCGTCGATCTGCACACGGGCAAGGCCGTTGGCCACAACACCGACGGCGCGGGCTTCTGGCGCAACGTCACCGAGCATGGCATCGACCCGAAGGGCAAGAAGATCACGCTCGCCGGTGCGGGCGGCGCCGGTTCGGCCATCTTCACGCAGGCCGCGCTCGACGGCGTTGCCGAGATCGATGTCTTCAACATCAAGGACGACTTCTTCTCAGCCGCTGAGGAGCGTTGTCGCGTGCTGTCCGAGCGCACGGGCGCGAAGGTCACCATGCACGACCTCGCCGATGCCGCCGACCTCGCCAAGAGCGTCAACGAGTCCTTCATGTTCATCAACGCCTCGCGCGTGGGCATGGCGCCTGATCTGGACGGCAATCTGCTTCCCGAGGATTTGATGCGCAGCGACCTGGTAGTTGCCGACACCGTTTACAACCCCCTGGAAACCAAGATGATCACGCTGGCGAAAGAACACGGCTGCACCGTCGTGCCGGGCCTGGGCATGATGATGTGGCAGGCTGCCATCGGTGAGGAAATCTGGACTGGCAAGCAGATGGACATCCCCTACATCGAGAGCCTGTTCTTCTAAGTCCTCACAGGCAGAACAACTCACTAGAAAGCGCCGTGCAGCTTGCATGGCGCTTTCTTATTGCAGACAAAATAAAACGCCCGGAACGTTACATCCCGGGCGTTGAGCTAGGCTTATGGCGAATGCCTAAAACTACTTGCGATGCGCGGCCTTGTCGCTCAGAAGGCGGTTCAGGGCGTTCACGTAGGCCTTCGTGGAGGAAACGACGATATCACCGTCGGCACCACGGCCGGTGTAGATTTCACCGTCGGGGGCCTTCAGGCGGATGGTGACCTCGCCAAGCGCGGCGATGCCGCGGGTGACGGACTGCACCGCATACTCGGTCAGGTCGTTGTCAACCTGCACGATCTTGTCGACCGCCTTGCACATGGCGTCAATCGGGCCGGTGCCCCAGTCGCACGCGGTAACCACCTGGTCGGCGGCAGTGCGCAGCGTGACGGTGGCCGTCGGCTTGAGCGGGAAGCCGCAGGAAATCTGAACGGACTCGAGCGTGTAGAGCGCCGTCTCATGGCGCTGGCTCTCATGCATGAGGGATTCAAGGTCCTCGTCGAAGACTTCCTTCTTCTTGTCCGCCAAGTCGAGGAAGGCGTCGTACATCTTGTCGAGCTTGTCCTTGTCGAGCTCGTAACCAAGCTCCTCGAGGCGATGCTTGAGGGCTGCATGGCCGCTACGGGCGGTAAGCACGATTTGGGACTGGCCGGCGCCGACCTCGGCCGGATCGATAATCTCGTAGGTGTCGCGCTTCTTCAGCACGCCGTCCTGATGGATGCCGGAGGAGTGCGCGAAGGCATTGGCGCCGACGATGGCCTTGTTCACCTGCACGTTGATGCCGGTGATGGAAGACACGAGGCGGCTTGCCTTGAGGAACTCGCGGGTGTTGACGTCGGTGTGGGCGTCAAGCTCCTCACCGTGCATCTTAATGCCCATGACGACCTCTTCCATGGCGGTATTGCCCGCGCGCTCGCCAAGGCCGTTGATGGTGCACTCGACCTGCGTCGCGCCGTTCTGCACGCCAGCGAGCGACAAGGCGGTGGCCATGCCGAGGTCGTTGTGGCAATGGACGGAGACCGTGGCGTTTTCAATGCCGCGGACGTTCTCCATGAGGTACCTGATGCGACGGCCGAACTCGTCGGGGAGGCTGTAGCCGGTGGTGTCGGGGATGTTCACGACGGTGGCACCCGCCTCGATGACCGCCTGGATGACCTTGGCCAGGAAGGCGTAGTCGGCACGGCCGGCATCCTCGGCGTAGAACTGAACGTCCTCGACGTAGGACTTGGCATGCTTGACGGCCGCGACGGCGCGCTCGATGCACTGGTCCTCGGTGATGCGCAGCTTGTCATGCATGTGCGACGGGGAAACGCCGATGCCGGTGTGGATACGCGGGCGCTTGGCGTACTTGAGCGCCTCGGCGGCACGGTCGATGTCCTTCGCGACGGCACGCGTGAGGCCGACGACGGTGGCATCGTCGCCAGCAAGCTCGGCAATGCGACGCACGCTCTCGAAGTCGCCCGGGGAAGAAATGGGGAAACCGGCTTCGATGACGTCGACGTTAAGGCGTAGCAGCTGACGCGCGACAACGAGCTTCTCCTCGGTGTTCATGGATGCGCCCGGCGACTGCTCGCCGTCGCGCAGCGTCGTGTCGAAAATTGCGATCTTGCGCGTCATTTCAGGTCCTTTCGTTTTCGTTTGCAACCTAGTGGCATATTCTAGTACAGCCTGCCGGGATATGCCCTCTAAATGCAGGTGTTTTTGCCAGTTGCACACCGGCAATCCGCCCAAATCGCGCCGCCTGCCGAAAAGACGAACGCAACAACAAGGGGCACCGTCTCCAGCAGACGGTGCCCCTTGCCCTTATGGATGCGAAGGAGGGCTACAGCTTCACGTGCCAGAGGTTCTTCAGGTCGTCAAGCTGCGCGCGCAAGTCGTCAAGTACCGAGGCGGCGACGTCGCCCTCGACGTTCATGTAGACGATCGCCTGCTGCTCGGCGGGATTGTTCACGATCTGCATCGTGGTGATGTTGATGCCTGCGGCGCCGAGGATGGATCCGATGGTCCCCACGCGGCCCGGGCGGTCGACGTATTCGAAGATAAGCGCCTGCGGGCCCGGGGCGATATCGACCTTGTAGCCGAGCAGGTTGATGAGGCGCACGTGCTGGTCCTCACCCGAAAGCGTGCAGGCGATTTCGCAGCCGTCGGCGACGACCGACACCGACGAGGCGTAGGCGCCGGCGGATGCATGCGCACCGGTGTCGACGCGGATGCCGTGGCGCCGGGCGACGGCCTCGGCGTTCACGGGCGTGACGGTGGCGAGGTTCTTGTAGGACAGAAGCCCCTGCATAACACCGGCCACGAGAATGGTCGGATCGGCCGGAGCGGCCTTGCCGGCAGCAGTGAGGGACAAGCGCGTGGGCACTTCCCCACCGAGCTGCGCGAGCATGCTGCCCATCATCTGGCAGGCCGGGACGTAGGGACCCACGGCATCCATGACCTCGGGCGGCACGGGCGCCATATTCAGGGCCGTGGGCACGATGGAGCCTTCAAGCCCGGACGAGACGTACTCGGCGATCTGAATGCCCGCACGCGCCTGCGCCTCGGCGGTGTAGGCTCCCAAATGCGGCGTGAGAACGGCATTGGGGAATTCGTGCAGGGGGCTGTCGGTGCAGGGCTCCTCCTCGAACACGTCGATGCCCACGGCACCGATTTTCCCGGCGGCCACGAAATCGGCGAGCGAGTCCATGTTGTAGATGCCGCCGCGCGCCGCGTTGACCAGAATGACGCCATCCTTCATGGCCGCGAATTCCTCAGGGCCGAACATGCCGATGGTCTCGGTAGTTTTCGGCAAATGCACGGTGATGAAGTCGGCGATGGGCAGGATGTCTTCCAGACGGTCGTAGAGCGCCACGCCGAGCTGGTCGGCGCGCTCGGGGCTGCAGTACGGGTCGTAACCCACCAGGCGCATGCCGAAGGCGCGGGCGCGCTCGGCCACAAGACCGCCGATGCGGCCCAGGCCGAAGATGGCCAGCGTCTTCTCGTACAGCTCCGAGCCGCAGAACTTGCCGCGCGACCACTCGTGCGCATGCATGCTGGCATTGGCCTGGCAGGTATTGCGCGCGCAGGAAAGCATCAGGCCGAGCGTCTGTTCGGCGGCCGATACGATGTTTGACGTGGGGGCGTTGCAGACGATGATGCCGGCCTCGGTTGCGGCGTCCACGTCGATGTTGTCGACGCCCACGCCGGCACGCCCGATGATGCGCAAGTTCTTGCCGGCCGCAATGACCTCGGCCGAAACGTTCGTGGCCGATCGCACGACAAGCGCGTCGTAGGCGCCGATGATGCCCGTAAGCTCATCTGAAGACAGCTTGAGCTTGACATCGACTTCCAAGCCCTTCTGACGCAAGCGCTCGATGCCCGCCTCGGCGAGCTTTTCAGTGACGAGAACCTTCTTCGGCATACCGCTCTACCACCCTTCATGATTTCCGTAGATGCTCCCATGATACGAAAAAACCTGCCGCGCGGGGGCGCGACAGGTTAATTCTCGGAGAACGGACGAACTCGCCCGTCCCCTTGCGTGCCCGCGGGTGAGGCGGGCACGCGTTCTTTGCGAATGCGTACGACGCTAAACTACTTCGTCCAGGAGAACATGGAGCGGATGCGCTCGCCGGTGGTCTCGATCTCGTGGGAGTTGATGGCCTCGCGCTGCTCGAGGAGCCACTTGTGGTCGTTGTTGCAGTCCTCGACGAACTCGCGGGCGAAGTCGCCGTTCTGGATGCGCTTGAGGATTTCCTTCATGGCCTCGCGAGACTGCTCGTTGATGACCTTCGGGCCGGCGTAGTACTCGCCGTACTCGGCGGTGTTGGAGATGGAGTAGTTCATGAAGTGGATGCCGCGCTCGTACATGAGGTCGACGATCATCTTCATCTCGTGATAGCACTCGAAGTACGCGAGCTCGGCCGGATAGCCCGCCTCGGTCAGCGTCTCGAAGCCGGCCTTCACCAGCTCGACGAGACCGCCGCACAAAACAGCCTGCTCACCGAAGAGGTCCTCTTCGGTTTCCTGCGCGAACGTGGCCTTGATGATGCCGGAACGGGCACCGCCGACGCCCCAGCAGTAGGACAGTGCGATGTCCCAGGCGTTGCCCGTGGCGTCCTGCGCGACGCAAGCCAGATCCGGCACGCCGGAACCTTCGGTGAACTGACGGCGCACGATGTGGCCCGGGCCCTTCGGGGCGCACATGATGACGTTGACGCCCTCGGGAGCCTTGATGTAGCCGTAGTGGATGTTGAAGCCGTGAGCGAAGGCGAGCGTGTTGCCGGGCTTGAGATGGGCGGCCACATGCTCTTCGTAGATCTTGGGCTGAATCTCGTCGGGCACGAGGATCATGATGAGGTCGGCCTCTTCGGCAGCCTCGTCCATGGTGGTGACCTTCAGGCCAGCCTCTTCGGCCTTAGCCCAGCTGGAGGAACCCTCGCGCAGGCCGACGCGCACGTCGACTCCGGAGTCCATGAGGTTGAGCGCATGGGCATGGCCCTGCGAGCCGTAGCCGATGACGGCAACCTTCATGCCCTGGATGATCTTCGGATCGACGTCGTTTTCGTAGTAGATCGTAACAGCCATGGTGATGATGTCCTTTCTTCGTTGGCTGACTTTCCTGGTGTATTGCGCCGGGCGGGTTTTTCGCCGCGGCGAGCATGGTAGCGCGGAGCTATGGCGTTGACCAGCATCTCAGCCGATGCAACCATAGAACCGCCCGATGGGCGACCACGACGTCTTCCTTAGACGTCTTTTGGCGAGCGCGACATGGCGATCATGCCGGTGCGCGTGACTTCCTTGATGCCGTAGGCGCGCAGCAAGTCTTCCAAGTCTTTGAGCGCCTCGTCGGTGCCGGTCGCCTCGATGGTGAGGCTTTGGCGTCCGACGTCGACGATCTTGGCCTGGTATATGGAAGCGATTTCGATGAGCTCGCTTCTGCGCTCAGGAGCGGCGTTGACCTTGAACAGGACCAACTCGCGGTCGATGGCGGCCTGATCGGTGAGGTCGGTGATCTTGAAGACGCTGATGAGCTTGTTGAGCTGCTTGTTGAGCTGCTCATAGCCCAACTCGTCGGCGTTGACGATGATGGTGATGCGCGACATCGTGGGGTCTTCGGTGGGACCGACCGACAACGAGTCGATGTTGAAACCGCGGCGCGACACCAACCCGGTGACGCGCGAAAGCACGCCGGGCTTGTTCTCAACCAGAACTGACAGGATATGCCTCATCGCTACTCCCCTTCCTTGGCCGGCGCTTCGCCGATGCGGGGCGCCTTGTCGGCCGGATCGTTCTGCCAGCGGCCGCCGAACTGCGCGTCGATGGTGGCGCAGGGGCTTTTCGCAGGCGCGGGCGCGCTCGGGGTCGGCATGGCCGTGCGCACTGCGCCGACGGCCACGTCGATAGCGCCGAGCACGTCATTCATCGCCGAACCGGGAGCGACCATCGGGAACACGTTCTGGTCCTCGGAGATGGCCACGTCGAGCAGGTAGGGCACCTCGCTCGCGAGCATCTCGTCGAGGGCGGCCTCGACTTCCTCGGGCGCGGTAATGCGCTTGGCGGACCAGCCGTAGGCGTCGGCGAGCTTCACGAAGTCGGGGTTGGCGGCGAGCACCGTGGAGCTGAAGCGCTCGCGGTAGAACAGCTTCTGCCATTGATGCACCATGCCAAGGGCGCGGTTGTCGAGGATAAGCACCTTCACCGGCACGCCGTTGATGGCGGCGGTGGCCATTTCCTGGCTGTTCATCTGGAACGAGCCGTCGCCGGCGATGCAGACGACCTGCTTGTCGGGGCAGCCGAACGCAGCCCCGATGGAGGCCGGGAAGCCAAAGCCCATGGTGCCCAAGCCGCCGGAAGAGATGAAGGTGCGCGGACGCTCGCGATCGACGAACTGGGCGGCCCACATCTGATGCTGGCCCACCTCGGTCACGACGATGGAGCTTTCCGGATCAAGCTTGCGCGAAAGCTTCTGCAGCACCGTTTCGGGAACGATGGCGCCGTCTTCCTCGACCAGGTCGCTGTGATAGAACGGGAAGCGGCGGCGCCACTCCTCGAGATGCTCGAGCCACGGAGCCGTGATGGGAGCCGCGCCCGACTTCTCAACCTGCTCGTTCACGGCCGCGAGCACGCCCTTGAGGTCTCCCACGATGGGAATTTGGACCTCGCGGATCTTGCCGATTTCGGCCGGGTCGATGTCGATGTGGATGACCTCGGCATGCGGGGCGAATTCGGAAAGCTTGCCCGTCACGCGGTCGGAGAAGCGCGCGCCGCAGGCGATGATCAGGTCGGATTCGGTCATGGCGAGATTGGCGTACTTGGAGCCGTGCATGCCGACGAGCCCGAAGTTCAGCGGATTGGAAGCCGGGAAGGCGCCCTTGCCCATGAGCGTGGTGACCACGGGAAGCTTGAGCGCGTCGGCCAGGCGCACGAGCTCATCAGAGGCGCCGGAGGCAATGACGCCGCCGCCGACGTAGAGAACGGGACGCTCGGCACGCTCGATGCGCGCCACGGCCGCGCGGATTTGCTTGGCATTGCCGCGGTAGGTGGGACGGTACGACGGGATGTTCACCTTGTCGGGATAGTTGAACGTCATCGACTCCGAGAGGATGTCGGAGGGGATGTCGATCAGCACCGGGCCGGGACGGCCGGAGGCGGCGATATGGAATGCCTCGCGGAACGTGGAGGTGAGCTCGTCGGTGGACTGCAGCAGGAAGGAATGCTTCACGACCGGCATGGTGATGCCGACGATGTCGGATTCCTGGAAGCTGTCGGTGCCGATGACGCCGCGCGGGACCTGGCCGGTGATGACCACGAGCGGCACGCTGTCCATGTAGGCGGTGGCGATGCCCGTGACGGTGTTGGTGGCGCCGGGGCCGGAGGTGACGATGACGACGCCGACCTTGCCCGTGGCGCGCGCGTAGCCGTCCGCCTCGTGCACGGCGCCCTGCTCGTGACGGGCGAGCACGTGGTGCAGCTGCTCGCTGTCGTAGAGCGCGTCGTAGATTTTGATGGCCTGGCCTCCGGGATAGCCGAAGACCAGATCGACGCCCTCGGCCTCGAGCGAGGCGACGACGGCCTGCGCGCCGATCATCTGCGTGTTCTGCTTGGGCGTCTTGCTGCCCAGGCCGCGCACTTCCCCGGCGCTCGAGGCGTGCTTGTCAATCTTGCATTCACTCATGAAACGAAAGCCCCCTTATCTGCAGAGGAAACGAGTTTGGCGTACTTGGCGAGCACGCCGTGGTTGTGCTTGGGAGCCGGGGCCACGAAAGCCGCGCGGCGGGCCGCGAGGTCCTCATCGGAGACGTTCAATTCCAGCTTGCCGCCCTCGATATCGACGGTGATCTCATCGCCGTCCTCGATCAGTGCGATGGGGCCGCCCGATGCCGCCTCGGGGCTGACATGCCCGACGCAGGGGCCCTTCGAGGCGCCCGAGAAGCGCCCGTCGGTGATGAGTGCCACGCTCTTGGACAGGCCCATGCCGACGATGGCCGAGGTAGGCGTGAGCATCTCGCGCATGCCCGGGCCGCCCTTGGGGCCCTCGTAACGGATGACCACCACGTCGCCCGGCTTGATTTCGCCGGCGAAGATGGCGTCGCACGCCTCTTCCTCGCTGTTGAAGCAGCGCGCCGGGCCGGTGTGCGTGAGCATGCTCGGATCGACGGCGCTCTTCTTGACGATGCCGCCGGCGGGAGCGATGTTGCCGTGCAGCACGCGCAGGGCGCCCACCTTGGAAAACGGGTTGTCGTGCGTGCGGCACACCTCGCCGTCGGCCGGCTTGGTGCAGTTGGCGATGTATGCGGGAAGCGGGCCCATGCAGGTAAGCGCCTCGTTGTCAAGCAAGCCGAGTTCGGCAAGCTCGTGCATGACCACCGGCACGCCGCCGACGGCGTACAGGTCGATGAGCGGGCGCGGGCCGGAGGGCTGCAGCTTCACCAGATGCGGCGTGCGGGCGCTTGCGGCGTCCCAGTCGTCCATCGTGATGGGGCAGCCGGCCTCCATGGCGATGGCGGTCAAGTGCAGCACCGTGTTGGTGGAGCCGCCGAAGGCCATGTCGCATTCCATGGCGTTGTGGATGGCCGGCGCGGTGATGATGTCTCGGATGGAGATGCCCTTTTCGAGAAGCTCCATAACCTTCATGCCGGCGTGCTTGGCCAGGCGCAGGCGCTCGGAGTAGACGGCCGGGATGGTGCCGTTGCCGGGAAGCGCGATGCCGAGCGCCTCGCACAGGCAGTTCATGGAGTTGGCGGTGAACATGCCCGAGCAGCTGCCGCAGGTGGGGCATGCGGTGTTCTCGAAGTACTTGAGCTCGTCCTCGGTCATGGTGCCGGCGCTCACCTGGCCTGCGCCGTCGAACAGCGTGTTCAGGTCGGTGGTGGGGCCGTCGGTGCAGCCGGGCTTATGTCCGGGAAGCATCGGGCCGCCGGAGACGAACACCGTCGGGATGTTCACGCGCAAAGCACCCAAGATCATGCCGGGGACGATCTTGTCGCAGTTCGGGATGCAGACCGCGCCGTCGAAGGCATGGCCCTGCACGGCGCACTCGAAGCTGTCGGCGATGGCCTCGCGCGACACCAGCGAATAGTGCATGCCGTCGTGGTTCATGGCCAGGCCGTCGCACACGCCGATGGTCGAGATTTCGAACGGCACGCCGCCGGCCATGTAGATGCCGGCCTTGACCGCCTCGCAGATCTTGTCGAGGTTGTTATGGCCGGGAATGATATCGTTGCGGGAGTTGAACACCGCGATGAGCGGCCGGGCAATCTCCTCGTCGGTAAGGCCGTCGGCCTTCAGCAGACTGCGGTGCGGGGCGCGCGCAACGCCCTTTTTCATGGCATCGCTGCGAAGTTGCATAAGCTTCCTTCTTCCCTCTCGTCTTTGCCCGCACGCGGGCATAAAAAAATCCTGCTGCAAGCAATCTGCATCAGGACTTCTGCGAAAGGACCGCTTTTCGCGGTTCTGCCGGTAACGGAGCGACCCGATTCAGATTACTTGCGCAAACCGCACACGAAGGTTGTTCGCTGCATGCTTGCACGTTCACCGGAACTGCTCGGAGGGGGCATTCGAGCCCGCCCAACATCGGCTTGCACCAACCGCCGACTCTCTTGAAGATGGGTTCGTCTCTACTGTCCTCGTCATAGCATTTCGTCTATGAACTTGTGGTTGGACAGTATACGCTGACGGAGAGCGCGCGCAACACTTCTTTGGTATGAATTTGAATTTACCGGGGCATTGCGCACAAAGCACCCACAATAGGCTTCGAAAGCAAATAACGCCCCGAAAGTCGAGGAGATGCCCATGTTGACGCTACGCAAGCCGCCCATCGAAACCTACAAGCGCGTGAAGCTGCATCCGGAATGCCGCATCGCGCCGACCGCCGCCGTGGTCGGGGACGTGACGCTGGGCAAAGACGTCACCGTGCTGTTCGGCGCCGCCATCCGCGGCGACTACGGCGAGGCCATTTGCGTCGGCGAGGGCACCAACGTCCAGGAAGGATGCAGCCTGCATGTCGATTTCGGCAGCCCCCTTTCCATCGGCAAGCGCGTCATTATCGGGCACAACGCAACGGTGCATGGCTGCACGATCGAAGACGGCGCGCTCATCGGCATGGGCGCCGTCATCATGAACAAGGCCGTCATCGGCGAGGGCGCCGTGATCGGCGCCGGGGCGCTTATTCCCGAGGGAAAGGTCGTGCCGCCGCGCGCCGTCATGGTCGGCGTCCCCGCCAAGCAGCTGCGCACGATCACCGACGAGGAAGCCTCCGTCAACGACGTCGATGCGCAAACCTACATCGACGCCGGCAAGCAGATGGAGCGCGAGGGCATCCTGATCAGCGGCGCGAACATGCCCCGCAACATCCCGCACATCACGCTTGCGGACGACGAATAGCGAGCAAGCCGCGACGAAGGGCCCGGTTGCGACAGGCGTCGCAACCGGGCCCTTTCTATGGCAAAACTGGTTGTCGAACTGGGTCAGTAACCGATTTACACCGACTTGACGCCAACGAGCACGCGCGGGCGCCCCGCGAGGTCGGCCACGATTCTCACCTCGGAAAAGCCCGCTTCAACGGCGAGACGCTTGGCGTCGTCGAGGCGCGTTTCATGCAGCTCGAAGGCAAACCCGCCGCCGGGGCGCAACGCGCACATCGTCCAGGGCAGAAGACGGCGCAGAATGTCGTTGCCGTCGGCTCCCCCGTCAAGCGCGAGCGCCGGCTCGAAGTCCGCGACTTCGCGCGGAATGGAGGACAGCACCGCGCTCGGGACGTAGGGAGGGTTGGAAACCACCAGGTCAAGCCTGCCGAGGGCGGCTTTCGGAACGCCCGCGCCAAGATCGCATCGCTCGATGCGCACGCGCCCGTCAAGGCCGAGTTCGCTGGCGTTTTCCTTGGCGAGCGCAACCGCCTCGGGAGAGATGTCGGTGGCGATGACGCGGGTGTCGGGGCGCTCGTGGGCGATGGAGCAGGCGATGCATCCGCTGCCGGTACAGATATCGGCCACGAGCAAGGGACGCGCCGACTTGGCAAAAGCCAAAGGCTCAGCCTCGCCTGTGCCATCGGCGCCTTCGCGCGCATCGCGCAGAAACTCCGCCACGGCATGGCGCTCCTGTTCACGCGCGTCTTCGCCTGCGTTCCCTTCGCCGGCCGCATCGGCCTTGGCGGCCTGAGTCGCATGCATGACGACGTCGCCGGCCCAGGCATCGATGGTGCTGTCAAGCGCAACGCGACGCGCGGGCGCCGGCAGCAGGGAAAGCGCCTCGCTCACTAAAACCTCGGTTTCGGGGCGCGGGATGAGCACGCCGGGGCGCACCTTCACCGTAATGTAGCGGAAAGCCGTATGCCCGCTGATGTACTGCAGCGGCTCGCCCGCCCCGCGACGGGTGACGAAACCGCGCAGCCGCTGCCGCTCCTCGGGCGTGAGCGGCTCGTCGAAGCAGGTGTACAGCTCGATGCGGGAATGCCCGGTGGCCTCCCCTATCAGCCATTCCGCAGACAGGCGCGGCGATGCGTCGCCCTTGCGCGCAAGATAACCCTGCGTCCAGTCGAGCGCCTTCTTGATTGTCCAGGTTTCTTCCACGAGGGCTCCCTAAAAGATGCGAACGGCCGAAGGCGCGAGCAACATGCCCGCGCCTTCGGCCGAATCAAGTACGGTATAGGTTGGCTAGACCGCGCTTTCGAGTTTCTTCGCGCGATCGGCTGCCTGCAGGGCCGTGATGACGGCTCCGAGGCCGTCGCCCTGCAGCACGCCGGTATAGGTGGAGTTGAAGCCGATGCGGTGGTCGGTCACGCGATCCTGCGGGCCGTTGTAGGTGCGGATCTTCTCGGAACGGTCGCCCGAGCCGATCTGCGCGAGGCGCTCGGCGCCCTCCGCGGCCTGCTGCTCGGCAAGCATCTTCTCGTACAGACGCGCACGCAACACGGCCATGGCCGCGATCTTGTTCTGCAGCTGGGACTTCTGGTCCTGCGACTGCACCACCAAGCCGGAAGGCAGGTGCGTGATGCGCACGGCGGAGTCGGTGGTGTTGACGCACTGGCCGCCCGGGCCGCCGGCGCGGAACACGTCGATGCGCAGGTCGTTCTCGTTGATGTCGACCTCGACCTCGTCGGCCTCGGGAAGCACGGCCACGGTGGCGGTGGAGGTGTGGATGCGGCCCTGCGACTCGGTCTTGGGAACGCGTTGCACGCGATGCACGCCCGATTCGTACTTCATGACCGAATAGACCTTGTCGCCCTTCACCTTGAACTGGATTTCCTTATAGCCGCCGGCCTCGGAGGGGCTGACGTCCATGAGCTCGGTCTTCCAGCCTTGGGAGGAAATGAAGCGCTCGTACATCTTGAACAGGTCGCCCGCGAAGATGGCAGCCTCGTCGCCGCCGGCTGCCGCGCGGATTTCCACGATGATGTCCTTCTCGTCGGCAGGGTCGGAAGGAATGAGCATGAACTTGATGTCCTCGACAAGCGCGGGCATCTGCGCCTCGGCCTCGGCGATGGTTTCCTGGGCGAACTCCTTCATGTCGGCGTCGCCGAGCAGCTCCTTGGCCTCATCGATGTCCTCGCAACATTGAAGATAGGTGCGCGCCTTCTCCACCAAAGGACCCTGGTCGGAATATTCCTTTGCGAGCTTGTTGTATTCCTTCTGGTCGCCGAGAACGGCCGGGTCGGTCATCTTGGCCTGCAACTCCTCGTAGGCCTTGATGATCTTCTCGAGCTTCTCGCGCATATCGTTATCTTGCATGGTTGATGCATCCTTCTTACAAGCAGTGCCAACGCTTAAGTGCGCCCGGCAGCGCAGGCGCCGACGCCCGAGGCGGCAAGGCCGATCGGACGCGTATTCGAACTTTCAAAGTTTATCAGATAGAAAGCTCGCTTGCAGCACGCTCCGCACAGACTGCACCATCGCTGACCGCCGTAACCACCTGGCGCAGCTCCTTGGCGCGCACGTCGCCCGCGGCGAAAACACCCGGAACCGAAGTGCGGCCCGTCTCGTCAGCGGCAATGTAGCCGGCTTCGTCCAGGTCGAGCGCGCCGCCAAGGAATTCGGTGTTCGGAATGGTTCCGATGGCGACGAACAGCCCGTCGACCTCAAGGGTTTCCATGGACCCGTCCGCACCCGCGATGTCAATGGCGGAGAGCTTCCCGTCGCGTTCGTGCAAGCCGATGACGTTCGCGTTGAGGACAAGGCGGATGTTCTCGGCAGCTTCAAGCTGGCCGTTGTAGATGGCCGTGGCGCGAAGCTTGTCGCGCCGATGGACGAGCACGACTTCCGAGGCGATGCGCGATAGGTAGAGCGCGTCGGCGACGGCGGTATTTCCCCCGCCAACGACCACGACGCGCTTGCCGCGGAAAAAGCCCCCGTCGCACGTGGCGCAGTACGACACGCCGCGCCCCGCGAGCGCCTCCTCCCCTGCCAGGCCGAGCTTGCGGGCACGGGCGCCCGTGGCGACGATGACGGCGCGCGCCCGATACGAGGCGAAGGGCGTGACGAGGGTTTTGACCGGGCCGTCAAGCTTAACGCCGGTAACCTCTTCCGAGATGATGCGCGCACCGAAACGCTCGGCCTGCTCCTTCATGGACCAGGCGAGGTCAAAGCCGCCCGCCCCTTGGGGGAATCCCGGATAGTTGTCCACGCGCTCGGTTTGCGCAAGCTGCCCGCCGGCCGAAGCGCGCTCGAACACCGCGACGGAAAGCCCCGCGCGGGCGGCATAGAGCGCCGCGGCAAGCCCGGCCGGCCCCGCACCGATCACGGCGACGTCGAGCAACTCCGCTTCCGCAGGCGAAGCGGCGGCCTTCAAATCAGTTTTCGCATCCATGATGCACCGAACCTTTCGAAACTCGAGCCGCAGCCGTATGACGGCGCCGCAGCAGCACGGCGGCGATGACGCACAGGCACAGCTGCAGCACCGTCGGCGAGAACCAAACGCCGTCAACGCCGAAGGCCGCGCTTAGGCAGAACACCACCACGCACACGATGACCGCCTCGCTGACGACGAGAATGTTCGAGGAACGCGCGTCGTCGACGGCATAGAAGTACGAGGTCGTGGTGTGCGTGAAGCCGTAGAACACGTAGCAAATGGAGAACACCGGCAACGCAAAGGCGATCACGCCCGCCGCCGCATCGGATGCGCCGAAGAGCAGGGGGATGGCGTTTCGCAGGGCGAACATGAGCGCAAGCCCCAGCGCCCCGAACGCTATGGCGACCGCGTAATTCGTGTTGCGCAGGCGCCGAACGGCGTCGGCGTCGTCCGAACCCCGATACAGGCTGATGAGCGGCTGGCTTCCGTCGCCGACGCTTTGAATCATCACCTGCACGAAGTAGGCCACGTAAGCGATGGCCGCATAGGCCGCCAGCGCCGTTTCCCCGCCGTAGTGCGATAGGCTCACGTTGTTGACCACGGTGGACACCTCGGGCAGCATCGTCAGCCCGAACGGAGCCAACCCCAGCTTGAGGATGTGCGCCGCAATCGGCGCCTTCGGGATGAGCGCGCGAGGCGGGATGCGGTTGGCGCGCCAGGTGAAGAACACCGCGATGCCGACGAAAGCCGCCATTTCCGCCACGACGGTGGCAGCCGCACCGCCTTGCACGCCCCAGCCGAATTCCATGATGAACAGCCAGTCCAGGCCCACGTTGACCAACCCGGCAACCACTTGCACGAACATGGCATAGGCGACCTGGCCCTTGTTGCGGATAAGCGGCAGGCAGCCGGTGGTTACCAGCTGAAAGGGAACGCCGAGCGCGATCACCTCAAGGTAAAGGACCGCCTGATGAAGCGTCTCCCCCTGCCCGCCGAGCGCGCGGCACGCCGGCTCTGCGGCGACGTTGTAGGCGATGGCAACGGGTATGGACACCGCGACGAGCAGGATAAGCGTAGTGCCGATAACCGCCTGTTCCGCAGCGACGTCTCCCCTGCCGCGACGAATGGACGAGATCACACCGCCGCCCATGCCGATGCCCGTTCCCAGCGCGAGGATCAGGCACACGAGCGGGTAAGCGACGTTGATGCCCGCAAGGCCCGCATCGCCCACCGCGTGCCCGACGAAGATGCCGTCAACAATGCTGTAGATGCCCGTCAGCGTAAACGTCACCATGGTGGGGATGACGTACTTGAGATAACGGGGAATGAGCGAGAGCGGAATCAAGCGACGGGCTCCTTACGTATGCGGCCGGGCGCCCCATGCGGGCACCCGGCAATCAAGCGGACAAGCAGCCAAAGCCGTTGCTGGCGCATACGCGCGCGAAAAACGGCCGGCGGTCTTGCATGCTATCACACGCGCGGACGCTACAAACCGAGCATCCCGTAAATCGCCTGCTTGGGCTGCACCCCGACGGCCTGGGTGGCCACTTCGCCGCCCTTGAAGACCGCAAGCGTCGGGACGCTCATGACGCCGTAGCGCTGCGCCAAATCCGGCGACGCGTCGATGTCGACCTTGACCACCTTCGCGCGGCCGGCCGCTTCGGTTGCCACCTCGTCGAGCACCGGCGCGAGCATCTTGCACGGGCCGCACCACGTTGCGAAGAAATCGACGAGCACCGGCTCGGAAGCATTGAGCACGACGGATTCGAAATCGGCCGAAGAAACGATCTGGCTCATAAGGCCACCTCCTTGTTCGCGACGCCCGCACCTTTTAAGCGGACGTCTCCTCTTAGTTCGGCTGCATTGTAGTCGCAGCGCCGCGCAAACGCAGGCACCGTTACCGTTTCGTCATAATGCTACCTTTTTAGTAGCATTGCCGGAACGCCGCCTTGACCAAGATGGCAAGCTCATGGAAACGAAACGCTGACGGCGACCATCGCGCAGGCACGTGCGCGCCCCTCAACGCTATACTTGCCAAGGAACCTAAAGCGAAACGGAGCAACAACATGACCGACGAGCAAACGACGAATACCGACGAAGCAAACGACGAGCAGGCCGCGCCCCAGGAGCCGGCATGGCGCGGGCATGAGGTCACGCATGCGAACCTGGTGCTTGAGGGCGGGGCGATGCGCGGGCAGTTCACCGCCGGCGTGCTCGACTACTTTATGGAGCACAACCTGTTTTGCGACCACGTGATAGGCGTGTCGGCAGGCGCCCTGAACGGCTACTGCTACACGGCGGGGGCCCTTGGCCGCACCTGCTTTCTGAACATGAAGTACGCCAACGACCCGCGCTACCTGTCCATGAAAAGCTTCGTGAACACGGGAAACGCCTGCGGACGCGAGTTCGCCTTCCACGAGGTGCCCGAAACGCTGGAGCCGTTCAACTTCGAAGCGTACCGCACCTCCCCCATCACCTTGACGGCGGTGTCGAGCGACCTGGACACCGGAGAAGCCGATTATCACGTCATCGCCGATCTTTCCGACGAAGGCGACCTGCCCTACCTGATCGCCTCTTCCTCGATGCCGCTCGTGAGCCGCACTGTTGAGGTAGACGGGAAAAAGCTGCTCGACGGCGGCACGTGCGACAGCGTGCCGATCACCTACAGCCGTCTTTGTGGCGCGAAAAAGCACATCGTGGTGCTCACGCAGGACGCCACCTACGAAAAGTCGGCGAACAAGCTGATGCCGCTTCTGCAGCGCACGTATTCCGATTACCCCTACTACCTGGAGCGACTGCGCTACCGGCACGTGGAATACAACCGCACCTATCGCAACATCGCGCGCCTGGAACAGGCCGGCGAGATCGTCGTGGTGCGCCCGCAGCGCCCGGTAACCATCTCGAGCATGGAGCACGACCAGGAAAAGCTGCTCGACCTGTACGCGCAGGGCTACGCCGAGGCGGCGCGCATGTGGCCCGCCATCCAGGAATACCTGGCGAAGTAGGAAACGGGGCGAAGCCGCACTGCGCCAATGAGGGCCGACGCTAAGCATCGGCCCTCATTGGCGCCGCCGCCTTCTTCGTCGAACCCTTTCATAAGGAACGAACATGCCAACCGATTTCATATCGCTTCTGGTTGTCGCCGTCATAGCGGCCGCAGCCCCGCTCATTGCGCGCGCCATCCCGCGTGGAGCCGTGCCCGAGACGGTCATCCTTTTGGTGCTCGGGGCGCTGCTCGGGCCGAATATGGCCGGCGCCATCGAGCTGACGGACTCCATCACCATGCTTTCAGAGCTGGGGTTGGCGTTTCTGTTCCTTTTGGCGGGCTACGAGATCAATCCCCGTTCCCTCACGGGAACGCTCGGCAAGAAAGGCTTCGCCACCTGGCTTGTCACCATGGCGCTCGCCGCGCTGGCGGTAATCGCCTCGCCGGGATTCTCCCTCACGCAAATCGACGGCATTGCGGTCGCCATCGCAATGACCACCACGGCGCTCGGGACGCTCATGCCCATACTGAAGGAACGCGCCCTTGAGGGCACACCGGTCGGAGAAGGCATTCTGGCGTTCGGCACCTGGGGAGAGTTGTGCCCGGTAGTTGCGATGGCGCTTTTGCTTTCCAGCCGAAGCGAATGGAAAACCCTGCTCATCTTGCTGGGATTCGCGGCGCTGTGCGTGGTCATGGCCGTCATTCCCGCGAAAGCGCGCAAGGGCGGGCGGCGCGTATACCAGTTCCTCTTGAGCAAGCGCAACACCACCTCGCAGACGTTCGTGCGCACCGTGGTGCTACTGCTCATCGTGCTGGTGACCGTATCGGCGGTATTCGACCTCGACATCGTTCTCGGCGCTTTCGCCGCCGGCTTCATCTTGCGCTACGTCATCCCGGAGGGAAGCGACGAGTTGGAAGCAAAGCTCAACGCCATCGGCTACGGCTTCCTCATTCCCCTCTTCTTCGTGGTATCCGGTGCCAAGATCGACTTGGCCGACGTGAGCAACCAGCCCGCGCTGTTGGTGGAATTCATTGCGGCCCTGCTGCTCATCCGCGCGGTGCCCATCGTAGTTGCGCTTTCCACCGGGCGCGAGAAGAAGACGCTTTCCCTGCACAACCGCATCACCGTGGCGCTGTACTGCACGACGGCCCTGCCCATCATCGTGGCGGTCACCTCCGTCGCGACCAAGACGGGTGCCATGGGTCAGGACACCGCCGGCGTGTTAGTAGCGGCCGGAGCCATCACCGTGTTCCTGATGCCCTTTTTGGCCTCACTCACCTACCGCGTGGTGGATGCGCAGCCTATCGTGGCGGCACAGGAAATCGTTGAACGGCCGAGGGATATCCGCACCATTTTGCGGGAACATATCAACCTGGAGCGCGCCAATCGCAAACGGCACGAGGAGGACTACCGGACACGCCGCTAATTCGGGAAGAACACCTCCGCGATAGCCGATTCCTCTTCGGGGGAGCGTTTCTCCAGCAGGCTGCCGACGACCATGAGCACGCCGGCGACGGCAATGCCGATGACGATCTGATGCAAGCCGAAGACTTTGAAACCCGCCGCCATGCAGATGCAATACGACGCGGTGCCGCCGACCATGGACAGCAGCGCGCCCGTCTTGCCCGCGCGCTTCCAGAACAGGCCGCAGACCATCACCCAGAAAAACGCCGTCTCAAGCCCGCCGAACGCGAACATGTTGATCTTCCAGATGACGTCGGGCGGCACGACGGCAAGCACGAACACGAGAACGCCGATGCCGAGCGTAACGACCTGGCTTGAGGTGGCGATAACCTTTTCGCGGGGCTGGCCCCCGCGCTGTTCGACATGGTGAATGTAGACGTCCTTGATGATGGCGGACGAGGATGCGATCAGAAGCGAGGAAACGGTAGAGATGGACGCGGCGATGGGCCCGATGATCGCGATGCCGGCAAGCCACGGCGGCAACGTGCGGGCTATGGTTGCGGGGATGATGTTGTCGACGCTTGAGCCGTAATCGGCAAGCGAGCCGTCAAGCACGCCCGCGGCAAGAACGCCGAGCGAGGTGACGCCGATCATCATGATGCCGATGATGACGGTGCCCATGATCATCGCCCCGCGCAGGGCTTTCGTGTCCTTAAAGCCCATGCAGCGCACCATGGACTGCGGCAACACGAATGTGAACACGCCCACCAAAAGCCACTGCGTGAAATACAGCGTCGCCGGCATCTGCCCGCCGCCGAAGGGCTCGAGCATTTCGGGGTGGTTCGCGCGAATGGTGTCCATGATGTTGCCATAGCCGCCACCTGCGGAAAGAATGCCCGCTGCAAGAACAAGGATGCCGACGAGCATGGCGATGCCGCACAAAGCATCGGTCACCGCGACGCCGCGGAAACCGCCAATGGTGGTGAACAGAATGACCGCAACGCCGAACAGCGCCAGGCCAACCAGGTAGGAATAGCCGGTGACCGCCTCGAAGAGCTTCGCGCCGCCGACGAACTGCGCCACCATGGTTGCGGCGAAGAAGAGCACGACGATGACCGCGCTGGCATTGGCGAGGGCATCCGAGCGGTAGCGGGCGCGGATGACGTCGATCACGGTGACGGCGTCGATGCGGCGGGACACCAGCGCAAGCTTCTTGCCGACAATGCCGTAGAGCAGCACGAGCGCCGTGACCTGCACCACGGCCATGTAGACCCAGCCCCAGCCGACCAGCCAGGCCTGGCCGGGACCTCCGACGAAGGAGCTCACGGAACCGTACGTGGCGATCGTCGTCATCGCGAGGACGAACCCGCCCAAAGCGCGGCTTCCAATGAAGTATTCCTTCACGAACCCGCTGGAACTTTCGGCACGGGACCGACTGCGCACGAACACCGATACGCATAGCGCGATGACGAGAAAGAGAACGAGCGGAATAAGGGCAAGCAGGCTATTCATGGTGCCCCCCGATCACTTCAGCGGAGGAGGATTGGGGCGTTGCCGGGGCTGGCGTTGCCGCAGGTGCGTCTTGGCGCGCACTGCCGCTCGGGTCGTGCTGAGCAGCGGGGTCGGCAACGGCGTCGAGGTCGAAGTCGGCGAACACCTTATAGCCGAGCACAACGGCTGCAACGATTGCCGCAATCCAGGGAGCCACGCAGCCTCCGATAACCCACAGCGGCGTATGGAAAACCCAAATGTCCAGCCCGGACAGCCCAAACCCGCAGACGAGCCACACGACGATGATGGCGACGAGGGCAACAACCGTCGATTTGGCTTCCTTATTCGCTTGCCTCATAGCCTCCGAATAGGTGCTAATCCGAGTGCGCGCCATACGACCCCTTTCAAGTAAACGATTCGCATCATGCTATCACGCAAACGAGACCCAAAACGAAGACGCCCAAGCCCATTGGAAATGAAAATGGAAGGCGGCGTAACGCAAACGCGTTCGCAAGGGCGCGTTTGTGGTAAAGCCGGACTGCTGAACCCGCCACGCGGCCCGCAACCAAAAAAACACTGACGCCCGCTGCGCGGCCTACTTTGAAATGCGGGCTAACGCCCGCAAACCCGCTACCCCAACCCTATAATCACCCGCAAACGCAATGTCCGCCCGCCACGAAACCCGCCCGTCCTGAATCCAGCCGCCGCGGCATCTGTCTGCCCGAAAACCGCCTATTCCGGAATCCGTCTGTAGGGGCGAGCGAA
>CAVGAF010000029.1:0-21787 GCA_963627055.1 Butyrivibrio sp. CAG:318
GCGGCCGGCGATGCCGGCCTCGCCGCGGCCGACGGCTGGGCGACCGGCGCCGACGGCGCGCGCCATTGGTACGAGGGCGGCGTCATGGCCGCCGACAAGGCCTTCTACGACCCCGGCACCGACGCGTGGTACTGGGCCGACGCCGACGGCACCATCGCGTGCGACAAGGACGTGTTCATCCCGGTGTCCAACGACGACCGATCGAGCGGCAAGTGGGTGCGCTTCGACGAGCAGTCCCGCATGGTCAAGGGCGAGGACTGCCGCTACGGCGGCTGGTATCTCTTCGACGAGGTGACCGGCGAGATGGCCAAGGGCGTCCGCTTCGTCGAGGACGGCGACGGCGGGAAGTGGGTCTACTACGACGTCGTCACCGGCCAGATGGCGCACGGCGAGGCGCTGCTTTCCTATGATGCCGACCATACGGGCTGGTATTTCTTCGACACGGTGTCCGGCGCCATGGCGCACGGGTTCGCCAACATTGCCGATCAGCAAAAATGGGCGTTTTACGACGAGGCGACCGGCATCATGGCCTACGGCGAGCGCTTCGTCGACGGTGAGTGGTACCTGCTCGACCAGGCAACCGGCGCCGTCAGCTACGGCTGGCAGCGCCTGGCCGACGGGCGCATCGTCCACTACGACGGCATAAGCGGGTGCATGGATTACGGGGAAATGGAATTCGGGGGAAGTACCTACTACCTTGACGAGGAAACGGGAGCGCTGCGGCAGGATCAGGCGGAAACGTTTTCGCTCTCCGTTCCCGCGCAGAGCGTCTCGTCGACCGATCTGGCTTCGCGTTTGGCGTCCGGCTCCGTGAAGTCCGTGCGCCTGTTCGGCGACAGCATCATGGCCGGTTTTGGGTCGTCGGGCTACGGGGGAACCGGGTCCAGGGCGATCCTCACCTATCGGGGGATCACCTACTACGAGCCGCTGCCCACCGCAGCCTGCGCGGCGAACTTCCTGCGCGCCCGCATTCAGTCGTCGGGCGCCTCCCTCGTCAACGCCAGCGTCCCCGGCATGGGGTCGATGAACCTGTTCTCGCAGGTGGAGCCTGAACAGCTCGGTTCGCGGGATTTCGCCGTGGTGGTGTTGGGGACCAACGATCGCGGGGCCTTCGACGCGCAGGAAACCCTCGGCGATTACGTGGAGTACGCGCGCACGTTTTTGACGAGGCTCTCCGAGCGCTACGGCGGCAACATCGTCGTGTTGTCGAGCGCGCCGGTGATCTGGGAAGACTATAACTTCACGCTGGGGGAGGCGGACGCGGCGCTCGGCGATCTGTGCCGCTTAGAGGGCTGGGCATTCGGGTCGCTTTATCAGGCCTTCGAGGCGCTGCGCGAGCAGGAGGGCTTCGACGCCTCCTGCCTGTACACCGACGGCACGCATCTGAACAACCGCGGACAGCAGCTTTTATGGCAGGCGATGGCGCAGGTCCTTCGCCTGTAGCTTCGCTTTAGCCCCGCGAGGGCGCCGGGTCGGGCCGCCCCCGGCGCTCATCCGCCCGCCCGGCCTTCTCCGGCGCGTTGCCGCCAGCAGCGCCCCTTCATTGAAATCGTGGAACTTCCCGCCCGCGGCTAGGCGGTGGGGTAAAATCGACAAATCTGAAAAACGGCGCATTTATAAGGCGTTTACCTGCGAAGGATGGCTATGCAACAGATCAAGTTCGCGAACGTGCTGCTGGAAAGCAACCCCCGCTCGCTCAGCTACCCCTCCCTGTACTGCCGCTCCACCGGTCCTGTGGTGTTCGAGCGCAGCGAGAAGGTGTGGGAGCTCTACGGGCCCGGGTCGTTCGACTTCACCACGTACTTCAACTCCCTGTCCGTCAAGAAGCTCAAGACCTACACGCAGGCCCAGGGCTTCCACCTGCACCTCGAGCTGCGCGGCGACGCCTGCCGGGTCGTCGAGACCATGGCCGACCCGTACGCCACCGAGGCGCAGGAAGTCGAGGGCACCGAGCACGAGCTGGCCGCATCGAAGGGCTGGCAGACGCTGGACCTCGACCTGGTCGTCGACCCCACGGCCGTTGTCATCGGCTTTAAAATCGAAACCGAGGGCAGCGTCTTCATCAAGGACAGCTACTACACCATCGACGTCGCCGACGACGACATCGCCGACGTCGAGCTGGCGCTTGCCACCACCACGTTCAAGAAAGAGGACTTCATCGTCCCGAACATCGAGCTGGTGCGCACCTCCATCATGAAGGGCGAGCCGGAGATGGCCGAGCACTTCAAGATGCTCGTCATCGACAACGGCCGCACGCTGGATGCCGAGGGCCTCACGGGCGACGGCATCATCGTGTTCCCGAACCCCAACGCCGGCGGCGCGGGCGGCTTCACGCGCGGCATGATCGAGGCGCAGCGCCTGCCGGTCCCGGCAACCCACGTGCTGCTCATGGACGACGATGTGGCGGTTTCCCCCGAGTCCATCAAGCGCACCTACCAGCTGCTGCGTATCTTGAAGCCCGCCTACAAGGAGGCGTTCGTCAGCGGCGCCATGCTCAACTACGAGGTGGGCGAGGACCAGTGGGAGGACTTCGGCTTCATGACGAAGGAAGGCCGCTTCTGCGGCTGCAAGCCCGGCCTGCGCATGAGCCTGCTGCACGACATCGTCATGAACGAGCAGTACGTCCCCACCAAGGAGCAGCGCGAGAACATGTACGCTGCCTGGTGGTACTGCGTCATCCCCACGTCGGTCATCCGCAAGAACGGCTACCCGCTGCCGGTCTTCGTGCGCTGCGACGACGCCGAGTACGGCATCCGCTGCAAGCCGAAGGTCATCTCCATGAACGGCATCTGCATCTGGCATCTGGCGTTCCATTCGCGCTATAACGCCGCCGTCGAGCGCTACCAGACCACGCGCAACACGCTCATCGCCCAGGCGACCACCGGCATGGCGAAGAACTCCGACTTCCTGAAGGAGCTGCACGGCAACCTGCAGATCGAGCTGAAGAAGTTCAACTATACCGACGCGGCGCTTCTGCTCGACGGCTTCGAGGACTTCCTGAAGGGCCCCGACTTCATCGGCCAGCCCGTGGCGGAGGAATGCTTCCTGCGCGCCAACCGCAACGCGGAAAAACACCTCAGCTTCGAAGAGCTGCGCGAGGCCACGAAGGATATCGAGGGCTTCGATCTGGACGACGAGGACTGCCTGAGCATCTACCGCGACGAGCCGCGCACGCGCTCCGAGGCCCTCGTCGACTTCCTCACGTTCAACCGCCAGCGCGTCATGACCACGACCGACAAGGGCGCCGCGGTCATCCCGTCGGAGGGCTGGATCTACCCGCCGGGGAAAATCCGCGGCAAGGACACGATCATCGCCATCGACACGCATCGCCGCAAGGGCATCGTGCGCCATCGCGACATCAACAAGTTCAACGCCATCATGAAGCGTTACTACGACGACCTGTCCTACTACCACAAGAACCGCCTGCAGCTGGAGAAGGATTACGCCGCCGCGCGCGAGCGGCTCACGTCCGAGGAGTTCTGGAAGGGCTACCTCGGCATCGACTAGCGCAACCGTTTTACCGGCATGCCCGCCCCATCCAGGCGGGCATGCTTCATTGCCGGAAGGATTCACGAACGATCGGCTTCGCCCCTGGGCGTTGGGATCGGTAGAGCGCTCGGGGGGCGCGTGAAGCGGGAGGATAGCTTGACGGAAATGCAACAGCATGCGGGCAACGAGAAGGGCGCCGGCCTGCCGCGCCTGTGCATCGTCGTGCCGTGCTACAACGAGGAAGCGGTGCTTCCCATCACGTGCTCCCTGTTCAAGGACAAGGTTGACGAACTGGTCGCGGCGGGCAGGGTGGCCGCGGACAGCTCGGTGCTCTTCGTCGACGACGGCAGCAAGGACGCCACCTGGAGCATTATCGACAGCCTCGCCTCCTCCGACGCGCGCTACGAGGGCTTGAAGCTTTCCCGCAACCGCGGGCATCAGAACGCCCTGCTCGCCGGGCTGATGGAGGCCCGCCGCGCCTACGACGTGACCATCAGCATCGACTGCGACGGCCAAGACGACGTGGACGCCATGAACGCCATGATCGACGCGTATCTGCAAGACGGGTGCGAAATCGTCTACGGCGTGCGCTCGAAGCGCGAGACCGACACGTTCTTCAAGCGCACCACGGCCGAGGGCTTCTATCGCATCCTTGCGGCCATGGGCGTCGACGTGGTGTTCAACCATGCGGACTACCGCCTGATGAGCAAGCGGGCGCTCGACGCGTTTTCGGAATTCGAGGAAGTGAACCTGTTTTTGCGCGGCATGGTGCCGCTCGTGGGGTTCAAGTCGACCAGCGTGTACTACGAGCGCCACGAGCGCATCGCGGGGGAGAGCCACTACCCGCTCAGCAAGATGCTCGGCCTGGCCTTTGACGGCGTCACGAGCCTTTCGGTGAAGCCCATTCGCCTCATCACCACGCTGGGCCTGGTCATATGCCTGCTCAGCTTCATCGCGGTCATCTGGGCCGTGGTGGTGAAGGCGATGGGCCATTCGGTGTCGGGCTGGGCGAGCCTTCTGAGCGTGGTGTGCCTGTTCGGCGGCATCCAGCTGATGGCCTTGGGCGTTATCGGCGAATACGTGGGCCGCATCTACTTGGAAAGCAAGCATCGCCCGCGTTTCATCGTGGACAAGATCACGTTCTAACGGCCGCCTCCGCGGCGTGCGGCGAATTTCCGCGCAAGTTCATTCGGGGCCTGGGCGCAAGGGCGCTTAGGCCCCGTCGCCGTTTAAGGGCGGCCCGCTGCCGCCCCATCTCCGTACAGGCGCTTCTCGATCCAGGCGAATGCATGCCCGAGAGAGGTGGCCGCCAACGGGATCATCAGCACGAAGAACGGCAGCGTGTAGACGGCCTTCGCCTCCCACAGCACGTAGACGCAAAAGCCCAGGAAAATGCTGGCGGGCAAAAGCGCCGCGAGCGTGGGATTGACCGCCTTGCCCCGGCCTGCGTCGGCAATCCCACGCCTGCGGCTGCGGACGGCGCGCACGCAGTATCCCAGCGCTCCTGTGGCGACAAGGGCCTGGTAGGCGTCCATGAACTGCATGAAGGGCTTGTGCGCGGTGCCGTAGAGCACGCTGCTGGCGAAGTGGCCGTAGGCGCGCGAGACGCCGTCGGAGCTCGTGGTGAGCGAGGAGTAGTACAGCGTTTGGAAGGTGGGGTCGGACCATTCGGAGGCGAGCTTCCATCCGAAGAACTTCGCGCCGGCGGCGGGGTCGGCGGCAAAAGAGCGGAGCGAGTCGGCGATGGAGGCCAGCGCGAGGCTGTTCTGCGCCGAGGCGTCCCCGTCGGTCTGCAGCATGAGGTTGTAGGGGTACAGGCCCCACCAGCCCGGCACGCCAAGCGGGTTGTCGTCGCGCAGCCCCATGGCGATCCACGACGTTTTCGGCATACCGTCCCCGAAGTCGGCGCCGGTCTGTTCCTGCAGGGCCTTGGTCGGCAGGCCGGAAAGCCCGTAGGCGGCAAGCGCACATACGAGCGTGACGGCGCACAGGGCGGCAGAGCGGCTGCGCACGCCTTCGATGAGCAGCAGCACCACCATCGCGATGAGGAACAGGATGCAGGTGCTCTTCATGAGCATGGCCACCGTGATGGCGAGGAAGGAAATCGCCGTGAACACCAGGCGCGGCGTGCGCTCGGTTTGCGCCAGCCCGTGCGCCAGCAGGGCGAGCGCGGCCGTCGACCCCAAAAGCCCGAGCGAGTTGCCGTACACCAGCGAACAGGAGAACAGCAGCGGGAAGCAGAGGCCGGAAAGCACGCAGGCGAGGTTCTCCACGCGCACCGATCGGCTCAGGCTTTTCGCCATCCAGACGAGGCAGGCGATCGCGAGGCAGTTCGCCACGGCGTTGACCACCTGGAACGCCGCGAAGTTGCCCACGCCGAAGACGGAGAAGACGGCGACGAACACGTAGAGGCTGCCGGCCTGGAACGGGTACATGGTGAAGTAATGGTCGGGGCCGGTCTTGTCCGCGATGGGAATGTCGCTTGCGAACTGGGCATAGTCGCCGTCGATGAGCGCGCCTGCGGCCTGCGTGAGGCCGAGCGTGTCGGGGAAGATGAACGACTGCCCGTTGAGCGAGAACACCCAGGCCAGCTGGAAGAGGAGCGCCCACGCCATCACGGCGCCGAGCAGCGCCCGCGGCGAGAGCCTGCCTGCCCGGGTGCGCCAGATGCTGAAAAGCAGCGCCCCGATGACCAGCGCGGTTAAGACGCAGGCCGCCGCCGAGGCGCATCCCCAGAAGGTCGAGGGGGTGGTGAGGTCCGCGCGCTCCTCGTACACGAGGCCTTCGGCGAACTCGTAGTTGCCGGTGACGAGCAGCGCCAGCCCCGCGATGATCACGAGCGCGAGCACCCCGCATACCTGGGCGACGGCAAGCAGCGCATCGGCGACGGCGACGGGCTTAGTGGCGGTGTTGACGGATATTCCGCCCGCGGGCTGCGGGCGGCGGCGCGTGGGTTTGGGCTTGGGCTTGCGGATGGTCATGCCGTTTCAGTCCCTTTCGTCTTACCGGGCGTCGGCGGTCGGGCCCGCCATGCGCGCGGGGGCCTTCGGCTTCGGTCGCTTGCTGGGGAAGTAGACCCCGTTGAGGCGGGGGATTAGGTAGACGACGGCGCATTCGGCCGCGATGAGCGCGAGGCGTATGGCCAGGAAGGCGAGCCAGCCGGCGTGCGGCAGCGCGGCGCCGAGGAGGTCTGCGAGGGCGCGCCAGGCCGGCCCCATCGCGTTGTCCTCGACGATATGCAGGCAGAAGATGACCAGGGTGTTGCGCCCGATCCACTCCATGAACTTCGACGGCTGCGGCGCATGGTTCTCGATGAAGCGGCAGGCGCGGAAAACCACGTAGGCCGCCGCGAACGATCCGACAAGGTCGAGCAGGCCGTTGGGCAGGGCGAACACGGCGAAGGACATGTCGAGGTCCGCCGCGGCGATGTAGATAAGCCACAAGACGGCGCATCCGGCGGTCGCCGCCGTCGCGGCCGGGCCGTCCTTCTCCAGGATTCGATGCTTGCGTGCCAGGGCGCCGGCGTAGACGAACGGCGCCGCGCAGATGCCTGACTGGATGGACCAGGGCAGCTCGATGCACTGGGCGGCCAGCCAGCCGAGTGCGAACAGGCCGCATATCCACAGCCCCGGCTTGGGCAGGCGCTCGGCGGCGAGGATGATGACCTGCGCCCAGAACAGCGCCAGCAGAAACCAGATGCCGCCGATGCGGTAGACGGGGACGAGCATGCCCGGGTTTTCCGCGCCCGCGCCGTACAGCGCCGCCGGCACCCAGCGCGCCACCTCGGCCACCAGGCTGGTGCCCATCGCGCAGGCCACGGCCAGGGCGGCGACGAGGATGATGACGCACGTGACCCAGTAGGGCGTGAGGATGTTCTTCCAGGCCTTCTTGAAGAACTGCTTGGAGAGCACGGTGTCGAGCTTGAAGAAGTAGCCGCTGGCGATGAAGAACACGGGAAGATGGAACGTGAAGGCGAAGTGCACGAGCTTCTGCGGCATGCCGCCCGGCAGGGCCTCGGGGTAGATGATGCCGGTGTGGCCGACGACGATGAACAGGATGGCGATGCATTTCGCGATGTCGAAATATCCGATGCGCTTCTTCGTCATATCCGTCCCCACTAGCGGCGTCGATGCCGTGAAAATCTTCGTTGATACCGTGCAGCATGTTGCTGCCAACCTGCTAGTTTACGGTAGGATGGGCATTCGATCATGGTGTTTGCGCAGGTCTGCATAGCATCTCCCCGATATGGTGGACATCCTGCGGCGGCTTGGTGGTTTCGCGCGCCTGCAGGCGGCGCGGGCGGCTGCGCGGGTACCATGGGGACGGGCGGCTATTGCGTGCCCGATTGATGGACTGACGCGCGAAGGCCCCGCAAGCTCAAGGCGGCCTTGCGCTTGCGGGGCAGTGGCGCCGCGCGGCGCTTCCCTGCGCTGCGACGGCGGCACTTCACCGCAAAAAGCGATAGGAGGGGTTATGGAACGGAACGCGTTTCGCATGAGGGGGCGGGCGACAATCGTCGCCGCGGCCGTCATGGCCTCGCTCGCCGCTGTTCCGGCGGCGACGGCGTTTGCCCAGGACGATGCGGCGGCCCCGGCAAAGGAGCCGATCGCGGCCGCGCAGGTGCTCGCCGTCGGCGATGCGGGCGCAGCTGCAAGCGCCGGCTCGGCTGCAAGCGCGGCTGCGCCCGAGGACGCCGCCGACGCAACGGGCGGCGCGGCCGCCGCCTCCGAAGGCGCGCTCGCGTCCGATGACGCCGCGTTCGAGCCCACCGCTACGGGCGCGGACGCATCCGCCGCCAAGGCCGCCACCTCCGCGGGCTTTCCTGCGGCCGGAGACGCCGCGCAGGCCGACGAAGCCGACGGCTCCGACGGCGACCAGGAGCTTTCCGCCCTAAACGGCTGGGTGGAAAGCGACGGCGGGCTCTACTGGTACGACGAGGGCGTGATGGCCGCCTCCAAGGAGGCCTACGACCCCGCGTCGAACGCCTGGTACTGGTTCGACGCCGACGGCACGATGGCGCGCGACAAGGACGTCTACCTACCCGCATCGAACAAGTGGGTGCGTTACGATTCTGCGGGCCATATGGTCAAGGGCGAGGACTACCGCTACGGCGGCTGGTACTTCTTCGACGAGGCAACCGGGGAGATGGCCAAGGGCGTGCGCCTCATCGAGGGCGGCGACGGCTGGAAGTGGGTCTACTATGACGCCGTCACCGGCCAGATGGCGCACGGCGAGGCGTTGCTCGCCTATGACGAGGAGCATACCGGCTGGTACCTGTTCGACGAGATCAGCGGCGCCATGCAGTATGGGTGGCAGATTCCCGGCGGCCTGAAGACCGTCTATTACGACGATGTGAGCGGCCAGATGCTCCACGGCGAGGCCTATGTGCCGGCCGAGGGTTCCTCTCCCGCCGGCTGGCGCTACTTCGACGAGGTTACCGGCGAGCTGTTCTGCGGCTGGAAGTGGCTTGACGACGGGGAAAAGCTCGTCTATTACGACCCCGACCGGCAGGGCGCGATGTGCTACGGCGCCTTCAGCGACCGCTACGGCGTCGAGCACGACTTCGACGAGGTGACCGGCGCGCTGCAGGCGTCGGTCTACACCTACGAGATGGGCCGCTCCCGCGCGGATTTCGCCGCCATCCAGGGCGTTGAGGAGAAGTATATCTACAGCGAGGGCTACAACGGCGGTTCGGGCAATACCAACCTGCTGCGCTTCGCCGACCTGCGCCGCCTGCAGGCGAAGAACACGGTGACCGCCGAGCAGATCAACCGTTTCATCGAATCGTCCGCCTCCGGGCGCGAGGGGTCGCTGCGCGCCCACGGGCAGGACATCATCGACGCCGCCGACGCCTGCGGGATAGATGCCGTGTATCTGCTGGCGCACGCCGTCATCGAATCAGGTTGGGGCACCTCCTCGCTTTCCAGCGGCGAACGCTGGGAGGAGCACACCTTCGACGGCGTCACCTACCCCGCCGGCAACTACTACAACTACTTCGGCTGGGGCGCCTTCGACGACAGCCCGTATTCAAGCGGCATGAACTATGCGCAGATGAACGGCTGGTCGTCGGTGCGCAAGGCGCTCATGGGCGGCGCGCGCCTCATCGCCGATGACTACATCAACTCCGGGCGCACGCTGACGGGCACCGCGCTGAACTGCGATCAGAAGACGCTGTTCGAGATGCGCTACGACCCGCAGTACACCATCGCCACGGGGCAAAAGTCGAGCCATGAATACGCGACCGACCCCAATTGGGCGGCGTCTATCGCCTCGGTCATGGCGTCGTTCTACGACTACACCGGCATCGCGCCCGATTACCAGTACATCATCCCGACGTACAGCTAAGGCTTTGCCGGCCGGTAAGTCGCCAGCCTCCCAATACCCCCGACGGCCTGGTCGAGCTCGCGCGCGACCCTGCGAGGGAATCTGGGCGCAAAAAGGGCCCCGTCAACGGGGCCCTTTTTGCGCGCCGCTAAGCGCGGGCGGCTTGGATGGCCGCTGAGAGCTTTTCGGCGTCGAGCGGCTTGGACACGTGCGAATTCATGCCCGACTGCATGCTCAGGTCGCGGTCGTCGGAAAAGGCGTTCGCAGTGACGGCGATGATCGGCACCGACTTGGCATCGGCGCGGTCGAGCAGGCGGATGGCGCGCGCGGCTTCGTACCCGTCCATGACGGGCATCATCACGTCCATCAGCACCACGTCGTACTTCCCATTGGGCGATTTCTTGAAGAGCTCGAGCGCCTCCCGGCCGTTGCGGGCGACGTCCGCCGAAATGCCTTCCTGCTCGAGCATGAACAGGGTGATCTCGGCGTTCAGGTCGTTGTCCTCGGCCAGAAGCACCTTCAGGCCCGAAATCGGCTCGTTGCTTGACGGGGCTTGCGCGCACGCGCCGTCGCCCGCATTCGGGCCCATCTCGAAGGTGAGCTCGACGGTGAAGGTGCTGCCTGCGCCCTTGGAGCTTTCCAGCTCGATGGTGCCGCCCATTTGGTCGACGATCTGCTTGGAGATGGCCAGCCCCAGGCCCGTTCCGCGATACTGCGAGCGCGAGCTGGAGTCTTCCTGCGCGAACGCCTCGAAGGCGTGCTCTTGGAACTCCTCGCTCATGCCGATGCCGCTGTCGCGGCACACGAAGCGAACCGTCACGCAGCCGTTTTCCGCGCCCAGCTCCTTGGCCTCGATGCGCACGGTGCCGCCCGCGCGGTTGTACTTGATGGCGTTGCCGCCGAGGTTTTGCAGCACCTGGCGCACGTGCAGCGAGCTGCCCAGGACGCAGGGGTGCTCGATGTCGATCTTCGACGTCAGCTCGATGCCGCAATTGTCGGCCTGGATCTGCAGCACGTCGACGACCGATTGCGTCGCCCGCTTCAGGTCGAAGGGCTTGTTCTCGAAGCGCATCTCGCCGCTTTCCAGCTTGTTCATGTCCAGCGCGCTGTTCACCAGCTCGAGCAGAAAGCTCGACGCCTCCCACATCTTGCCGCGACATTCGGCCTGCTTGCCCATGTCGTCGGCGTAGTGGTCGCCGATGGCCAGCATGCCGCGGATGCCGTTGATGGGCGTGCGCACGTCGTGGCTCATGCGGCGCAGGAAGTCGGTCTTGGCCGCGTTGGCGCGCTCGAGGCTTTCCGTGTACTCGCGCTCGCGGCGCAGCCTGGAGTTCTGCACGTTGGCGCGCACGACCAGCGTCGCTAAGACGATCGCCACGTACAGGATGATGCCGACGACCAGAAGCGTGTTGCGCTGCGCCATTACCTGCGATTCGGGGAAGATCACGAACAGGTCGTAGCCGTTGGTAGTGGTGGACAGCCCGTAGCAGGGGTTGCCATCGAAGGAGCCCTTCACAAGCCCGCCGGTGGCGTGGTCGGTTGCCAGGTCGAGCTTCTCGTCGAAGGCCTCGCGCGAGAAGTCCGACACGTCGGCGACGTTCGTCGCGAGCACTGCATCGGCATCGGCGACCACCACGGCGCCGTTCATGCTGAAGACGTAGTTGTCGAACATGGCGCCGAACATGGCCTGCCCGCTGCTCACGTCTCCGCGCTCGACGTGCTTCACGCCGACGAGGACGCCCCCTTCAAGCATCGAGGTGCTGAAGGCCGCATAGTCGTAGGACTCGTCTTGCGCGGTGACGCGCGAAAGGTAGCTGTTGGAAGGATGCGCGACCAGGTGCTCGAGGTTGTCGCTGCCCGTTATCGTGTCCGCGACGGCTTCGACGACCTTCTGGTTTCCCGCGCAGCGCACGATCTTGCGGTCGGCGTCGATGAGGAACACCGAGTCCAGGTTCATGTAGTCGAGGTACTGCCCGATGGCGTCGGCGTTCGCGTCGCTGGTGAGGTCGAAGCGGTTTTCGAACTCCTTGAGCTTTTCCCACACGGCGGTGGCGCTCTTGGTTTTCGAGCTGGAGATGCTCTCCTCGTTGCGCTGCACGCTTTGCCGCGCGAACGCGATGGTGTCCTGGGCGACTTCCGAAGCCTCGTCCACGGCGCGCTCGCTCAAGACCACGTAGGCGAGCACGAACAGCACGATGCCGACGGCAAGGCAGATGGCGCCGGCGGCGGTGCTGCTCAACTTGTTCTTGCCTGCGGGTGCGGGGGTTGCGCTTGCGGCGGGCGCCTGGGTGCTCGTCGAAGGCGTTGCGCCGCCAGCCGGGGTGCCGGCCGCCGTCGCATTGGCGGTTTCGAAATTACTGCTCACTGGTTACCCCTCCCGCGACCATATCGGGATCAAGCCCGTAGCCAGCCACGATGCGCGCCACGGTTCCGTCGGAAAGCAGGTCATCGAGCACGCCGTCGAGCGCCTCGACGAGCTGTGTGTTCGAATAGTTCTTGTCGAAAGCCACGCCGATTTGCGTCGCGTAGAAGCCCTCGGGCAGCAGGGAGAGCATGCCGTCGGACGCCTCCACAAGCGCGCTCATGGGGCCGACGTGCCCGCTGGTCGCATCGGCGCAGCCCAGGCGCAGGGCGGAAACCGTTTCGTTCATCGTCGAGTAGGTCAGCACGCTGGATGCCTGCGGGACGACGTCGCCGCCGTGGCTCACCCAGGCCTCCTCGCTTTTGGTGGTCGCCTCCACGGCGACGCGCTTGCCCGCAAGCTGGTCAAGCGAGGTGATGCCGCTGTCCGAGCGCACGACCGCCGCCTGGTAGCTGTTCATGTACGGCCCGGCCCACAGGTACTTGTCCGTGCGGCCCGTCATGCTGTAGCACGACCAGATGCAGTCGATGTCGCCCGATGCGAGCAGCTCGTTCTTCTTTTCCCAGGAAATTCCGATAAATTCGGGCGTGTAGCCCAGGCGATTGCAAGCCTCCACGGCAATCTCGTAATCGGCGCCGGTGACTTGGCCGTTGTCGTCGTAGTAGGTATAGGGCTCGTAGATGTCGATGCCGATTTTCAGCACCGGCTTGTCGGAGTTGGAACCCGTGCTTTGCGCCGGATTGGCGGAGCATCCGAGGGCGAAAAGGCCCACGATAACGATGCATACGATGGCCGCGACACGCTTCACTGGTTGGCACGCTCCTTAACTTTGGGAACTTCGGGCCGAAAATATCACGCAATTCTACCAAGATGTCACTTGCCTGCGCGTCAGAACCCGTTCATTTCAAACAGGTTTGCAGGCAAAATCATAACCCGGGCTTCGCGTTAAACCATAAATTCAAAGGCCCGGCCAAAGGGGGAGTGCATAGGCGTCGTCAGCCCTGTACAACTTTTCAGTTCAAGAAGCGTTTTGTCTTTCGGATTCTTCTCGGTTGTGGGACAATAATACGGTTATTGCGTAAACGCGGCGGCAGCTGGCCGCCGCTTGCGTGTTCGATCTAGGTAGGAGAAGTTTGCATGGCGCAGCAAAACGCTAAAGCCAAAAAGAAGAAGGGCGGCAACGTCAACCGCCGCAACGTCTGGCTTCTGGTGCTGACCACCGTCTTGGTCATCGGCTCCATTTTCATGTTCACGCCCCCGAAGGACAAGATCAACCAGGGCCTGGACATCCAAGGCGGCCTTTCGGTGGTGCTTTCCGCGAAGAGCACCGACGGCGGCACCGTGTCCACCGACGACATGGAGAAATCCCGCTCCATCATCGAGCAGCGCGTGAACGCCCTCGGCGCGTCCGAGGCCGTCGTGCAGCTGCAGGGCACCGACCAGATCCTCGTGCAGATCCCGGGCCTTTCCGACACTGAGACGGCGCTTGCCACCATCGGCAAGACCGGCCAGCTGGAATTCGCCCGCCTGGACTCCTTCACCGATTCCGACGTGCAGACGAAAATCGAGAACGGCCAGTACGGCACCAACGGCACCGTCACCGACGACTTCGGCAACACGTTCTCCTCCGGCACCGTCGAGCACCTCAAGGTCGAGTCGGGCACCTACACCCCGCTCATCACCGGCAGCAACATCACGAAGGTCGACATCGGCCGCGCTTCCGAAACCAGCACCGACTACTCGGTCAACGTGACGCTCGACTCCGAGGGCACGCAGGCCTTCGCCGAGGCCACGAAGGAGCTGGCAAGCTCCAAGGGCAAGATCGTCATCATCCTCGACGGCGAGGTTCAGTCCGCCCCCGCCGTGCAGTCCGAAATCACCGGCGGCCAGGTGTCCATCACCGGCGGCTACGACAAGGACAGCGCCTCCTCCATGCAGACGGTGCTGGAGTCCGGCTCGCTGCCCGTGAGCTTCGAATACGCGCAGTCCCAGGTGGTCGGCCCGACGCTGGGCCAGGATGCGCTGACCTCCGGCGTGCTGGTCGCCATTATCGGCCTGGCGCTGGTCATGCTCTACCTGCTGGTGTTCTATCAGGGCTTGGGCCTGCTCACCGCCGCGGCCATGGCCGTGTTCGCGGTGCTCTACCTGGGCCTTCTGGCCGTGCTTTCGCACTTTGGGCTGTTCAGCCTGTCCATGGCCGGCATCGCCGGCGTCGTGCTGACCATCGGCATGGCCGCCGACTCCTCCATCCTCACGCTCGAGCGTTTCCGCGAGGAAATCCGCATGGGCCGTTCGGTGCGCGCGGCGTCGGTCACCGGCGTGCGCCACGGCATCATGACTTCCATCGACGCCGACCTGGTCACGCTCGTCTCCGCCTTGACGCTGTTCTTTTTGGCGTCGGCTTCGGTCAAGGGCTTCGGCCTGACGCTGGCGCTCGGCATCATCTGCGACATCGTCATGATGCTCGTGTTCAAGGCGCCCATCATCCGCCTGCTCGCGCCGAAGGCCATCGCCAAGCACCCCGGCTTCTGGGGCGTGAAGGACTGCGAACAGGCCGCGCCGTACTTCCAGGGTGAGAAGCCGGCCGAAAGCCGCAAGGACGTCAAGGGCCGCTTCATCAAGCTCGACATCGACCTGTTGGGCTTCCGCAAGATCTTCCTGACGATCGCCTGCGCCGCGCTCGTCGTGGTCATCGCGCTCGTGGGCATCCGCGGCGTGAACTTCGGCATCGAATTCGTCGGCGGCACGTCCATCACGTTCCATCAGGGCGGCGAGGACGTGACCACCGAGCAGCTGCGCGAGGCCTTCGCCGACGCGGGCGAGCCCGACGCCGTCATCCAGACGACCAATTCCGACGGCCAGGACGGCTTCTTGGTGCGCACCACCACCACGTCGGCCGAGGACGCGGCCACCGCGGCCAACCAGGTTGCCGACGAGTTCGGGTGGGATTCGGACAGCTTCGAAGTGACCACCATCGGCCCTGACTGGGGTACGAGCGTCATCCAAAGCTCCGCCATCGCGTTTGTCGTCAGCCTGCTTTTGATCATCGCCTACATCTCCATCCGCTTCCGCGATTACAAGATGGGCGTTTCGGCGGTTATCGCGCTGCTGCACGACCTGGTCATCGTCATCGGCGTGTACGTGCTCGTCGGCCGCGAGGTCACCCCGAACACCATCGCCGCGCTGCTCACCATCCTGGGCTACTCGCTCTACGACACGGTGGTCGTGTTCCACCGCATCAACGAGAACATGAAGGGCGACGCCCCGAAGTGCACCTTCGCCACCATGGCGAACCACTCCGTCAACGAGGTTCTGGTGCGCTCTCTGAACACGTCCATCACCTCGCTGATCCCGGTTGTGGCCATGCTCATCTTCGGCGGCGAGACGCTGCGCGACTTCGCGCTCGCCATGACGGTCGGCCTGGTGTGCGGCTGCTACTCGTCCTACGCCATCGCGACGCCCATCTACGTGATGTGGAAGACGCACGAGCCGAAGTTCGCCAAGCTGCAGAAGAAGTACGGCACGGACATCCAGCGTTGGTTCCTGAACCGCCTTCCCGAAGCCGTCCCGGCGGCTGCCGGGGCCGGCGCCGAGGGCGCAGCCGTTGCGGTTGCCGCCGGTACCGAAGGTGCTGCCGGCGAGGCGCAGGCGGCGCAAGGCGCGTCGGATTCCGCCCCGTCGCATAAGAGCACCGCGAACAAGAAGAAGCGCAAGAAGGTGCAAGGTTAACAGTTAGCGGCGCCTAAATATGCGGAAAGGCCCTCGCAGTTGCGAGGGCCTTTCTTTTAGCTGGGTTTGGGTTATTCGTCCGAGAGTGCCCGAGGGCCGAATGGCGAGCTACGGAATTTGTCTGTAGGGCCGAGCGTAAGCTCGGTCAAAAACGAACCGAGGGCACTTTCGGACGAATTCCGTGGCGGTGGGAATTTTCCTACACTTCGACGATGACCTCCACTTCCACGAGGGCGCCCTTCGGCAGCTTCGCCACGCCCACGGCCGAGCGGGCCGGGCGCGCGTCGCTAAACGACTTGGCGTACTCGGCGTTGAACGCGGCGAAGTCGTTGATGTCGTCCAGGAAGCACGTGGCCTTCAGCACGTGGTCGAAATCGGTGCCGGCCTCGGCCAGGATGGCCGCCACGTTCTTCATGACCTGCGCGGTCTGCTCCTCGATGGTGGTGCCCACCAGCTCGCCCGTTTCGGGATCGAGCGCAATCTGGCCGCTGGCGAACAGCAGGTTGCCCGACACGCGGCCCTGCACGTAGGGCCCGATGGCTGCCGGCGCGTTCTTCGTTGCGATAACCTTCATGATGCCTTCTTTCCGGCTGTCGTTTTCCGGCGAAAACCCGGTTTCGACGTGCCCTCATTTGTTGCGCTGCTATGAACGTTCCTCATTTTAGCGCGGACCGGGCTATAGTGTTTATCAACATAAAACCGCCGCTAACCGAAATGAGGGGATGACATGCTGACGCTCGAAGCGTTCGAAGAGGCCGCCGCCAAAGTCAAGGAAGTCACACTGGAGACGAAACTCATCGAAAGCCCGTACTTCAGCGAGATTAGCGGAAACCGCGTCTTCCTCAAGCCGGAAAACATGCAGCGCACCGGCGCGTACAAGGTGCGCGGCGCGTATTACAAGATCAGCACGCTCACCGACGAGGAGCGCTCGCGCGGGCTCATCACGTCGTCGGCCGGCAACCATGCGCAGGGCGTCGCCTACGCCGCCAAGCGCTACGGCGTGAAGGCCACCATCGTCATGCCCACCACCACGCCGCTCATCAAGGTGGAGCGCACGAAGGACCTCGGCGCCGAGGTGGTTTTGCACGGCAACGTCTACGACGAGGCCTACGAGCACGCCGTGAAGCTGGCCGAGGAAAACGGCTACACGTTCATCCACCCGTTCAACGACCTGGGCGTCGCCACCGGCCAGGGCACCATCGCCATGGAGATCGTCCAGGAGCTGCCGTTGGTTGACTACATCCTGGTGCCCATCGGCGGCGGCGGGCTTGCCACCGGCGTGTCCACCTTGGCCAAGCTGCTCAACCCGCACATCAAGGTCATCGGCGTGGAGCCTGTGGGCGCGGCCTGCATGAAGGCGTCCATCGAGGCGGGGCATGTGGTGAAGCTGCCGCACGCGAACACCATCGCCGACGGCACCGCGGTGCTCGAGCCCGGCGACAAGACCTTCCCGTATTTGCAGGAAAACCTCGACGATATCATCACCATCGACGACTCCGAGCTGGTCGTGGCGTTTTTGGACATGGTCGAAAGTCACAAGATGGTCGTTGAGAATTCCGGACTGCTCACCGTGGCGGCTCTGCGCCATCTGGATTTCACGGGCAAGAAGGTCGTCTCCATCCTTTCCGGCGGCAACATGGACGTCATCACCATGTCGTCGGTGGTGCAGCACGGCCTCATCCAGCGCGACCGCATCTTCACGGTGAGCGTGCTTCTGCCCGACCGCCCCGGCGAGCTGGTGCGCGTGGCGCAGGTCATCGCCGAGAACAAGGGCAACGTCATCCGCCTGGAGCACAACCAGTTCGTCTCCACGAACCGCAACGCGGCGGTGGAGTTGCGCGTGACCATCGAGGCGTTCGGGCACGACCACAAGCATCAGATCATCGACGCGCTGAAGGACGCCGGTTTCGAGACGCAGCTCGTGCAGGCGGTGCTGTAGAGGGCGCGAGCTTTTGGCGGGTTGCGGCGCAAGGCTGCGGCCCGCCTTTCTTCTTTCCGGTTGTTCACCACTTGTAACAATTTTGCGAATGCGGGTTGACTCTTGTTGACTATGGCTTACTTATGCCTACTATGTTAGCCGAAGATTACCTTACAGCGCCGCCGCGCATGCGGGCGACGCTTTGAAGCAGGGCAGGAGCGAACATGGAGCAACGGGCGTATCGCATCGGGCTTGAGCGGAAATTGGTGCATCACTGCGCGCCCACGCTGGCCGCATTGAAGCCGGCCAGCCTGTTCACCTGCCGAAACGACGCCGCGTGCGGGCTTGCCTCGGCGCAGATTGCCGCGCAGGGCCCCGAGGCGTTCGAAGCCGCGTTCGCCGCCGAGCTTTCCGCCTGCCGCGACAAGCTGGCCCCGTGCGGCGTGCGCATCGAGGTGCTTGCACGGCGCAAGTCGGGAATCCTGCTGTACGTATACCGCCCGGCGTTGCTGCGCGCGCACCTGGCGCAACGCCGCGTGGCCGCCTACCTGCGCAGCGAGGGCTACGACCCGACCGACCTTAGCGCGTGCATCGTCAAGCTGCACCGGCGCATCTGCGGCACCGACCTTGCGGCCAAGCTTTCGGGGTCGTGCACGTTTCCGCATGAAATAGGGTTTTTCCTAGGCTACCCTTATGACGACGTGGTGGGGTTCATCAAGAACAAGGGCGAAAACTGCCTGTGCGTGGGGTGCTGGAAGGTGTACAGCAAGCAGCGCGACGCCGAGGCGTGCTTCTGCCGGTACAAGACGCAGACGGCCGCGTATGAGGACCTCTACGACGGCGGGGTTTCCCTTGAGTGCTTGGCCACCGTCGATGAGCGCCGGGTGGGGCGCAAGGCGCTCGCGCAAGCCGGGTAGGCGCTGCGCCCGACGAGGGGCGCGCCCGGGCGTTGGCGCGGCGGTGTGGCGGTGCAGAGGCGCGGCGGCCGCGAAGTTGCGGCAAGACCGTGCGGCCTGCAGCCCCGGCCCGCCAGTCCGGCCCGGCTCGCGGCGTTTCCCTCGTTCGGCACAGACCGACAAGCAAACCAGACTTCGAAGAAGAGGAGCAAACCATGAGCAAGGCAGCGATCATTTATTGGAGCGGCACCGGCAATACCGAGGCCATGGCCGATTTGGTGGCCCAGGGCGTGCGCGCCGCCGGCGGCAGCGCCGACCTCATCCAGTGCGGCGATTTTTCCGTCGACCGCATCGCCGACTACGACACTTTCGCGTTCGGCTGCCCGGCCATGGGCGACGAGGAGCTTGAGGACACCGAGTTTTTGCCCATGTACGACGAGGTGGAGCCGGCGCTTTCCGGCCAGAAAGTGGTGCTGTTCGGTTCCTATGACTGGAACGACGGCGAATGGATGGAGCTGTGGGAGCAGCGCGCCGAAGAGGCGGGCCTGAACGTGGTGGACACCACCATCGCGAAGGATTACCCCGACGACGATGCCGCGACCGAGTGCATGCGTATCGGCGCGCTGATCGCGTAGGGCGCGTTTTTGCTGGCGGCAGGCGGTCGGCGCTTGCTGGCGGAACAGGGGCGGCCGGGCTTCTCCGTGAAGCTCGGCCGCCCTTTCGTTTCCGTGTCGCGAGCGGGCGGTTTTTCGCCACGAATGACCGCCCGCCCAGCCCCTTGCCGGAGATTGTGCGGCGGTTCGCGCGACGGGTGCTCCTTTCCCGTACCATGGTGGCAAGACGAAGCGCCAAAAGGCGCGCGAACGTTAAGCAACTAAACGTGAGGAGCGAAATCGCATGTGCGGAATCGTTGGTTACACGGGCACGCGCCCGGCGCAGGGCATCTTGGTCGAGGGCCTTTCCCGACTTGAATATCGCGGCTACGACAGCGCCGGCGTCGCCATTCAGCAGGCCGATGCGCTCGAGGTCGTCCATCGCAAGGGCAAGGTTTCCAGCTTGGCGCACACGCTCGGGCATTTCGACTTCGACGGCACCTGCGGCATCGGCCACACGCGCTGGGCGACGCACGGCAAACCCAGCGAGGCCAACGCGCACCCGCACACCAGCTGCAACGGGCGCATCGCGGTCGTGCACAACGGCATCATCGAGAACTTCGCCGAGCTGCGCGAGGAGCTTTCCGCCCAGGGCCACACCTTCACCAGCGACACCGACACCGAGACCATCCCGCACCTGGTCGAGCAAGCGTTTTCGGACGGCGCATCCTGCCTGCTGGAGGCCGTGCGCGCAGCCTCCGAGCGTTTGGTGGGCGCCTACGCCATCGCGGTCGTCAGCGCCGACGAGCCGGGCACCATCGTGGCCACGCGCAAGGACTCGCCGCTGGTCATCGGCCAGGGCGCGGACGGCGCCTACGTTGCCAGCGACATCATCGCGATGATCGACGCCACGCGCGACGTGGTGGTCATGAACGACGGCGAAATGGCGAAGATGACCCCCGCGGGCGTGACGTACTACACCGCCGCGGGCCAGGAGATCGCCGAGCCGAAGATCACCCACGTGGACTGGGACCTCGACGTCGCCGAGAAGGGCGGCTACCCCGACTTCATGCTGAAGGAGATCCACGAGCAGCCGCGCGTCATCCGCGACACGCTGGCGGGACGTCTGGTGGGCGGGGCGCTGGCCATCGACGAGCTGGACCTCACCGTCGAGGAACTCAACCTCATCGACCGCGTCTACATCATCGCCTGTGGCACCAGCTACCACGCCGGCCTTATTGCGAAGAACCTGATCGAGGGCTGGGCGCGCATCCCCTGCGAGTGCGAGGTCGCCAGCGAATTCCGCTACCGCAACCCCATCATCACGCCGACGACGCTCGTGGTCGCCGTGTCGCAGTCCGGCGAGACGGCCGACACGTTGGCCGCCATCCGCGACGCGCGCGTGAAGGGCGCCCGCGTGTTCGGCATCACCAACGTGGTGGGCAGCCCCGTGGCGCGCGAGTCCGACGGCGTCATCTACACGAAGGCGAACAAGGAAATCGCCGTGGCCTCGACGAAGTCGTTCTTGGGCCAGGTTGTGTCTCTGACGCTTCTGGCAATGCTGTTGGCTCAGGTCAAGGGCAAGTTGAAGATGAATCAGATCCGCCTGTTGTTCCGCGAGCTGGCCGATACCGCCGACCAGGTGGAGCGCATCTTGGCCGAGTGCCAGACATCGGTCGAGGAGGCGGCGCAGGCGTGCAAGGACGCGCACAGCGCGCTGTTCGTCGGGCGCGGCATGGGCGCGGCGGTTTCGCAGGAAGGCGCGCTCAAGCTCAAGGAAATCAGCTACCTGCATGCGGAAAGCTACGCCGCCGGCGAGATGAAGCACGGCCCCATCGCGCTGATCGACGAGGGCTTCCCGGTCATCGCCGTGGCGACGAAGAGCCCGGTCTACGACAAGCTGGTGTCCAACCTGCAGGAAAGCAAGGCGCGCGGCGCCATGATCGTGGCCATCGCCACCGAGGGCGACGAGGAGATCCGCAAGCACGCCGACCACGTCATCTACATTCCGAAGGTGCGCGACGCGTTCTCGGCCATCACGGCCAGCGTGCCGCTGCAGATGCTGGCGCGCGCCATCGCCGTCGCGCGCGGCTGCGACGTCGACCAACCCCGCAACCTGGCGAAAAGCGTGACGGTCGAGTAGCGCTTCCGGTTGAAGTCGGCCGGCTGGGCGGCGGGCCGGCCGGCCGGCGGCGGGCCGACGCGCTCGGTATCGACCTCGCAAGCGCGGTCAGCGACAAGATAGACGCCAACGGCAGGAAGTACCCCGCGGACAAGGCCCGTGGCAACGCGAGAAAGTACGCCGACCTATGATCGGCAGTGCGAGTTAAGTTTTGCGGGGGAAAGGCCGGCATCAAATTTCGCCGCCGCAAAGGGAATCGGGGCGACCTTGCACGACCGACAAACCCGCCCGCAACGGCATCGATCCGCAACGGTACCAACGCGTCTCGGATTCGCCTTCCGCGAATCCCCCCGC
>CAVGAF010000030.1:0-12696 GCA_963627055.1 Butyrivibrio sp. CAG:318
TGGACGCAGGTGATGGCGATCACGCCGACGATGTCGTGGGCCACGCAGCCGCGCGAGAGGTCGTTGACCGGGGCGGCGATGCCCTGCGTCACCGGGCCGAACGCCTCGGCGTGCGCCAGGCGCTGCACCAGCTTGTAGCCGATGTTGCCGGCGTCGAGGTCGGGGAAGATCAGGCAGTTCGCCTTGCCCGCCACCTTGCTCTCGGGCGCCTTGGCCGCGCCGACCGCCGGCACGATGGCCGCGTCGGCCTGCAGTTCGCCGTCAAGCGCCAGCTCCGGCGCCAGTTCGCGTGCGATCTTGGCCGCTTCCACGACCTTGTTCGCGTCGTCGTTTTTGGCCGACCCGTAGGTGGAATGCGACATCATGGCCACCACCGGCTCGGTGCCGATGAGCGTCTTCCACGACTTCGCCGAGTTCACGGCAATGTGCGCGAGCTTTTCGGCGTCGGGCTGAATCTCCAAGCCGCAGTCGCTGAACAGGAAGGTGCCGTCCTGGCCGTATTCGCAGTTGGGAACCACCATGATGAAGAAGCTGCTCACCAGCTTCACGCCCGGGGCGGTCTTTAGGATCTGCAGGCTCGGGCGCAGCACGTCGCCGGTGGCGTGGCAGGCGCCGGCCACCATGCCGTCGGCGCGGCCGGTTTTCACCATCAGCACGCCGAAGAACAGCACGTCGCGTACCTTCTCGACTGCCTGCTCGGGCGTCATGCCCTTGTGTTTGCGCAGCTCAAAGAGCACGCCGGCGAACTCCTCGGCCAGCTCGGACGTGGCCGGGTCGATGAGCTCGGCGCCTTCCAGGTTGCGACCGGAGGCCTTGATGGCTTCAACGTCGCCGAGGATGATGAGGTTCGCCACCCCCTTGGCCAGGATGGTCTCGGCCGCCTCGAGCGTGCGCGGGTCGTCGCCCTCGGGCAGGACGATGGTCTGCTTGTCGGCCGCGGCGCGGTCCAGCATGGTTTCCAAAAACGTGCTCATGTGCGCTTCCTTCCGTGTTTCGGCAAGGCCTTGTGTGCCGTGCCGGCGGTGGTGCCGCGCGGCGCTTGCGCGTCGGGCGGCTTGAACGTTCCTGCTTGGATTTTATCCGCAGTGTCCGATGATAGCGCAGCTTGCGCGCGCCCTTGCCGGTAAAATGGCGACCATCGCGCATAAGCGGCGGCCTGCGCCAAGCAAGCGCCCGCAAACGCGGCGCCCGCGCACCGCCTGGAAGGACACGCATGAAAACCATCTCGTTCGCCATTCCGTGCTACAACTCCGCGGAATACATGGACAAATGCATAGAATCGCTGCTGGCATGCGGCGGGCAGGCCGGCCTCGACGACATCGAGATCATCATCGTCGATGACGGCTCGACCAAGGACAACACGGCTGAAAAAGCAGACGCATGGCAGGAGCGCCACCCCGGCGTCATCAAGGCCGTCCACCAGGAAAACGGCGGGCACGGCCAGGCGGTCAACACGGGCCTTGCCAACGCAACCGGCCTGTACTTTAAAGTGGTCGACTCCGACGACTGGCTCGACCGCCGCGCCATGGAGGACGTCATGGCCTACGTGCGCTCGCAGGTTGGGCGCGATAATCCCACCGATCTGGTGGTAGCCAACTACGTTTACGAAAAGGTGCACGAGAACACGCGCACCGTCATGCATTATCGCAACGTCTTCCCTGAAGGGCGCGAGTTCACCTGGTCCGAAGTGGGGCATTTCGGCCCGAGCCAGTATTTGCTCATGCATTCGGTCATCTACCGCACCGAGATGCTGCGGGGCATGGGCCTTCAGCTCCCCAAGCACACCTTCTACGTGGACAACATCTTCGTGTACGTGCCCTTGCCGCAGGTCAAAACCATTTACTACCTGGACGTGGACATGTACCGCTACTTCATCGGCCGCGAGGACCAGTCGGTCAACGAATCGGTCATGATGAGCCGCATCGACCAGCAGCTGCGCGTCACGCGCATCATGATCGACGCGGTGGCGCTGCCCGGCGGCGTGGCCGAGAAGCGCCTGGAGCGCTACATGGAGAACTACCTGTCCATGATGATGTGCATCTGCAGCATCTTTTTGCGCATGATCGGCACCGACGAGGCCGAGGACGAGCGCGAGGCCATCTGGACCTATCTCAAAGAGCATAACCCCGACGTGTACCGCCGCGTGCGCCGCAGCGTGCTGAACATGGGCACGAACCTGCCCACCAAGGCCGGCCGCGCCATCGGCATCACGGGCTATCACGTGGCCCAGCGCATCTTCAAGTTCAACTAGGGCCAGGGGCGCATGATGGCTAGGGAAGCGAGCGGGGCGAAGGCAGCGAGCGGGACAAGCGGAGCGAAGGCGGCGAACGGGGCGAACGGGGCGAAGGCGGCCGGCGGGTCGGCGCGTGCCGCGCGATCGGCGGCCGCGAACGCCGCCGCGTCCGCGGGTGCTGCCGAGCGCGTCGACCCCGGCGCCCCCTGCGTGCTCACCGTGGACGTGGGCAATTCCGCCACGAACTTCGGCCTGGCGCGCGGGCGCGACCTGATCGCCACCTGGAGCGTTACCACGCCCGAGCGCCTGACCTCCGACGAGGCCCTCATGTGCGTGGCGTCCTACCTGCGCGTGCGCATGCCGGCCGCCGAGCTTTCCGACGCCATCATGTCCTCGGTGGTGCCGAGCCTCTCCGGCGTGTGGGCCGAGGCGCTGCATGCGCTTACCGGCAAGCGGCCCTACGTGGTGGGGCCGGGCCTGAAAACGGGGCTTGAGCTGCACATGTCCAGCCCCGGCGACCTCGGCGCCGATCGCGTGGCCGACTGCGCCGCGGCCAAGGAGCTCTACGGCTTCCCGCTCGTGGTGGTCGATTTCGGCACGGCAACCAACCTCGAGGTCATCGACCGCGCCGGCGTGGTGCAGGGCGGCGTCATCGCGCCGGGTTTGCGCCTGGCGGCCCGTGCGGTGGCCGAGGCCGCGGCGCAGCTGCCGGTCATCGACCTGCGCGCGCCGAAGCGCGTCATCGGCAAGAACACGCGCGACGCCATGCAGGCCGGCATCGTCATCGGGGAAGTGGCGCGCATCGACGGGCTCATCGACGCCATCTGGGCCGAGCTGGGCTATAAGACGAAAGTGGTGGCCACCGGCGAGGACGCGCCGGCGATGGTGGCGCTTTCCTCGCGCATGGAAATTCCCGACGAACACCTGACGCTCAAGGGCCTCGCCTTGCTCTACGAGCTGAACCGCACGGGACGCGCAAAACGATAACCCCAGCTCACAGCTTTGCGAATTAGATAAGTCATCTTTAACACTGTGCTTTTTCTCATGGTTTCCCGCGTCTGACGGCGCCCGCGCATGCTACGATGCACGAACGCATCAACCGCTTCGCAACCTAGCGCCGCGCGGCCGCGCATTGGGCATTGCGGCCATCGGGCCCGCCCGAGCGTCCCGCCCGCGCATGCCGCCCAGGTGAGGGGGAATCATGTTCAGCAAACGTTTGACGGCCATGGTGCCGCAAGCTTTCAAATACATCGCCGCCTGCGTGGCGGGGCAGTGGGTCGCGCTTTTGGCGAACATCGCCGTGATGGTCGCCATCGGGCTGTTCGTCGGGCAGCTGATGGACGGCACCGCCGAGGCCGAGGGCCAGGTGCGCCTGGCATGCGTGGCCGCCGTCGCCATCGTCGTGCGCATCGCGTGCCTCTCGGCCGCTCAGCGGGCGGGTCAGGCGTCGGCGAGCGTCGCGAAGCGGACGGTGCGCCGCGCGGTCTACGACAAGCTCGTGCGGATGGGGCCGGCCTATACGGAACAGGTTGCCACGTCCGAGGCCGTGCAGGTCAGCGTCGAGGGCTGCGAGCAGCTGGAAAGCTATTTCGGCCAGTACCTTCCGCAGCTGTTTTATGCGCTGCTCGCGCCCATCACGCTGTTCTGCTGCCTGGCGCCCTTGTGCTTGCCGGCGGCCGTGGCGCTGCTTGTGTGCGTGCCGCTCATCCCCGCGTCCATCGTCGCAGTTCAGAAGGTCGCCCGCCGCGTGATGGGGAAGTACTGGGGCGCCTATACCGACCTCGGCGGCGCGTTTCTGGAGAACCTGCAGGGCCTCACCACGCTGAAAATCTACCAGGCCGACGCCGAGCGCCACGAGCGCATGAACGCCGAGGCCGAGAAGTTCCGCCGCGCCACCATGAAGCTGCTCACCATGCAGCTGAACTCGGTGACCATCATGGACGTCTTCGCCTACGGCGGCGCCGCGGTCGGCATCATCGTGGCGCTTACGCAGTACGCTTCGGGCAACGTGCCGTTCTTCGCCGCCTTCGCCGTCATCTTCCTGTCGGCCGATTTCTTCATCCCCATGCGCACCTTGGGGTCGTATTTCCACACCGCCATGAATGGCATGGCCGTGGCGGACAAGATGTTCGCTATCTTAGACGCGCCCGAGCCCGCGCAGGGCACGCGCGTGATCGACCCGACGTGCGCCGACGTGGCCTGCCGCGACGTGGCATATTCCTACGATGGGCAGCGCACGGTGCTTTCCGAAGTTAATTTTGATGCGCCGGCCGGGTCGTTCACGGGCATCGTGGGTGAATCGGGAAGCGGGAAATCCACCCTTGCGGGCATCCTGTGCGGGCGCAATGCGGGCTATGCGGGTTCGGTTGAGCTCGGCGGCGTGCCGTTGGGCGAGGCCTCGCGCGCCTCGGTCGCCCGCACGGTGACGGTGGTGCCGTTTTCCAGCTACCTGTTTTCCGGCACGGTGCGTTCGAATTTGCTGATGGCCGACCCGAAGGCCGACGACGACGCGCTGTGGCGTGTTCTGGCACGCTGCCGCATCGACGGCTTCGTGCGCGCCTCGGGCGGGCTCGACGCGCCCATTTCCGAGCAGGGCGGCAACCTTTCCGGCGGGCAGCGCCAGCGCCTGGCTCTCGCCCGCGCGCTTCTGCACGACACGCCCATCTACATCTTCGACGAGGCCACCTCCAACGTGGATGCCGAAAGCGAGCAGGCCATCATCGGCGTCATCCACGAGCTGGCGAAAACCCGCACGGTCATCATGATCTCGCATCGCCTGTCGGCGCTGTCCGCGGCCGATCGCATCTACGTGCTGTCCGCGGGCAAGGTCGCCGAGGCGGGAACGCACGACGAGCTGCTGGAGGGCGGCGGAGCCTATGCGCGCCTGTGGAGTCAGCAGGCCGAGCTGGAGCGATTCGCGGCGAAGGCCGAGCAAGGAAGCGCGCACGTGGCCTCCTCTCCTGCGGCTGCGGAAGGCTACGTCGCCCCGAGCGACGACGACGTGCCCGCCGGCGCCACCCCGCCCGCCGAGCCTGCGCGGCGCCGTTCGAACCTGTCTGTCATGCTGCGCCTCGTGCGCCTGGTGAGCACGCTCGTTCCCGTGATGGTCGCGGCCGTGGTCCTTGGCGTGGCGGGATTTTTCGCCGCCATTTTCCTGACCGTGTTCGGCACGCAGGCGCTCGTAACCGCCGCCGGCTTGCCGCAGGGCCCGACGCTCACCGCGGCGCTCGTGCTGGTGGCGGTGTGCGGCATTGCGCGCGGGCCGCTGCATTACGGCGAGCAGATTTGCAACCATTACCTGGCGTTTAAGATCCTCGCGCTCGTGCGTGACCGCGTCTTCGGCAAGCTGCGCACCTTGGCGCCCGCGAAGCTGGAGGGCCGCAGCAAGGGCGACCTGGTTTCGCTCGTCACCTCCGACGTGGAGCTGCTCGAGGTCTTCTATGCGCATACGCTTTCGCCGGCGCTCATTGCGCTTATCGTCTCGGTGGGCATGGTGGCCTTCATCGCAACGATTTCGCCCGTGCTCGCGCTGCTGGCGCTGGCAAGTTACCTGATCGTGGGCGTGGCGGTGCCGTGGGTGGCGTCGAAGGCGTCGGGAACCTACGCCCGTCAGCTGCGCGATGGCCTGGGGGACATGAACGCCTTCGTGCTCGACGGCCTGCGCGGCCTGCGCGAGACGCTGCAATTCGGGCGCGCGGCCGACCGCGCCGGCGAGCTGGACGCGCGCATGGCCGCCTACGCGCACACCGAGCGCGAGCTGAAGGGCCGCACCGCGCGCTTCATGGCGGCCACCAACGGGCTGGTGCTCGCGCTCGACGTGTGCATGGTGCTGGCTTCCGGCGCGCTTTGCCTCGCGGGCGAAATCGGTCCCGAGCAGGCGCTCGTGGCAACCGCCGCGCTTATGTCGTCGTTCGGCCCGGTTATCGCGGTGGCGAACTTGGGCTCCACTCTGCAGCAGACGCTCGCCTGCGGTGCGCGCGTGCTCGACCTGCTCGACGAGGCGCCGCAGACGCCCGAGGTTTCCTGCGGCAGCGACCTTGGCGCCTTCACCGGCGCGAGCGCCCATCGGGTCGATTTCTCCTATGGTGAAGCCCCGGTGCTCAAGGACGTGAACCTCGACATCGCCCCCGGCTCCATCGTTCACCTGTCCGGCAAGAGCGGCAGCGGCAAATCGACGCTGTGCAAGCTGTTCATGCGCTTCTGGGACACCACGCGCGGCGTGGTGAGCAATTCGGGAACCGACATCCGCCGCGTGAACACGGCGTCGCTGCGCGCGGGCGAGGGCTATATGACGCAGGAGACGCACCTGTTCGCCGGCACGGTGGGCGAGAACATCCTGCTCGCGCGTCCCGACGCGACGCCGGAGGAGCTTGCCGAGGCCTGCCGCAAGGCGGCGCTCACCAGTTTGATCGAGCGTCTGCCGCAGGGGCTCGACACGCCGGTGGGGGAGCTGGGCGACACGCTTTCGGGCGGCGAGCGCCAGCGCATCGGGCTTGCGCGCATGTTCTTGCACGACGCGCCGTTCGTGCTGCTTGACGAGCCGACAAGCAACCTGGATAGCCTCAACGAAGCTGCGGTGCTGCGTGCGCTTGAAGAGAGCCGCGCCGGGCGCACCATCGTGCTGGTGAGCCACCGCGCCTCCACGGCCGCCATCTGCGACGTGACCTACACGGTGGAGCGCGGCCGGCTTTCGTAGGGGGTGGCTGGCGGTTCGTCGGTTCGCTGGCGCCTGGCGGCGTCACCTCGCCGCCGCGCGGGGACGCCGCGTCGCGTCCGCGCCCGCCTGCCGCCTCTCCGTTAGTGAACCACCTTGAACTGCGGCATCCAGCCGGCGGCCTGCAGCACCTCGCCTTCGAGCGTTTTCAGCACGAAGCGGTTGTCCTCGTAGACGGCGTAGCTCGCGCAGCCGTCTTTGGGGATGGACGTGCTGCCGGGGTTGACGTAGATGACGTCGTCGATCATTTCCAGGCGCTTGATGTGCGTGTGCCCCGACAAAAACGCGCTGCCCGCGGCCAGCGCCGGCGGGTCGTCGGGGTTGTTGCCGGCAAGGTGGCCGTGCGTGAGGTAAAGCAGATGGTTGTCGGCGGATATGATGCTGAAATCGGCCATGCACGGGAACTTCAGCACCATCTGATCCACTTCGGCGTCGCAGTTGCCACGCACCGCCATGATGCGCCCGGCCATGCCGTTTAGGATGGCGAACACCTCTTTGGGATTGTAGCCTTGCGGCAGGTCGTTGCGCGGGCCGTGGTAGAGCAGATCGCCCAACAGCACGATACGGTCGGGGCTTTCCTCCTCGATGCGCTTTGCTAAGGCCGCCGTGGCCGGCGCGCAGCCGTGCAGGTCGGATGCGATGACGAATTTCATGCTATTCCTCCAAGTCAGCGCAGTAGCCCCGCGCAATCACGTCGTGCTTATCGTCCGGGAACAGATGGCGCCACAGCGCCATGAAGTACCGGTCGGTCATGGAAGCCATATAGTCTACCACCACTTGGTCAGGCTCGGTGTCCCTTACATACGCCTCGGCCGAAATGCTGCGCGATTTCCGCTCCAGGTAGCGCGCGTGGTGCGTGAAGATGGGCGATTCCTCGCGTCCGGCGGCAAGGTCGTCAAGCAGGCGGGCGTACATGCGCGCAAACATCTCGCCGACCACGTTGCCGCTGCCCGCGCGCCATCCCTCGTTGTCGTAGATGAGCTCGTAGTTCTGGCGCTTCGCCAGCTTCAAGTCGGCGAAGGCCGCCTCGCTCATGGCGATGCAGTCCCGCCCGTAGCTGGCGTTCACGATGTCGACGGTCATGTTGTTGATGATGCGCGCGTTGTCGCGCCCGATGCGGCGGCTCTCGAAAGCGTCGAGCGAATCCAGCACGCCGATATCCTGCGCGTCGGCACGGTCTTTGCCCAGGTAGGCGATCATATCGGCCACGCGCACCACGCAGCCTTCCAACGTGGCCGGCCGCAGCGTGGCGATGACGCGCGCATCGCGTATGCAGGACTCAACCTGCGCGTCGAGCTCTTCGAAGGTGGAAAGCCCCGAGCGCTCAAGTTTCTGCTGCTCGAATTCGCCGTTGTGGCACAGCGCGCCGTCTAGCACCTGCAGGCTGATGTTGCGGCGGAACAGCGTGTCCATCACGCGCACCGAATGCACGTTGTGGTTGAAGTAGCGCCCCGTGCGGTCGTGGTAGCACTGCGACAAGAAGCGCTCGCCGGCGTGCCCGAAGGGCGTGTGGCCCAGGTCGTGGCCGAGAGCGATGGCCTCGATCAGCTCGACGTTGAGCCCGAGCAGCCGCCCGATGTTGCGCGCCACACGGCCCACCAGCTGCACATGCAGGCCCCTTCGGCAGATGTCGTCGTTTTCCACCAGGGAAAACACCTGCGTCTTGCCGGCGTAGCGGTTGTAGGCGGGCATGTTGACTATCTTGTCGATGTCGCGGGAAAAGGCCGTGCGCGCAAGCGTCGCCGCATCGTGCGGGTTGTCCTCGCGGCGCACGACGTTCTCGTCGGCGAAGCGGCCGGGATGCTCACGCCCCTGCGCGAGGTCGGCCGCAATGGCGCGCTCGATTTGCGGGTCAAGTTCCAAATAGGGCGGTTCGCAAGACATGTCGGTCCTTCTGACGTGCGCTTTTCGGGTTGCGGGCGCCTTGGGCCGGCCCCGCATGTTGTTCGCGTTCATTGTAGCGCACCCCGCCCGCCCGGCCCCGGCCCGTACGCTATACTTTTCTCTCCCCATCAAGCAGGCGGCGGCCACGTTGGCGCGCCGCCGCACAACGAACGAAAGCAACCCCCACACCGCGGGCCCGCCCCGCGCAAATCCCAGCGAAGGAGCTCCCGAACCCCATGGCCATCACCGACGAGGACATCCAGAAAGTTCGCGAGGCAAGCGACCTGGTGGCCATCATGGGCGAGCGCACCCCGCTGAAGCAGAAGGGGCGCGATTTCTGGCTGTGCTGCCCGTTTCATAACGAGAAAACGCCCTCGTGCCACATCGACCCGGCGCAGCAGCGCTGGCATTGCTTCGGCTGCGGCGAGGGCGGCGACGTGTTCGCCTATATCATGAAGCTCGAGGACCTCACGTTTCCCGAGGCCGTGCGCCGCCTTGCCGAACGCGCGCACATCGAGATTTCCGACGACGGCCCGCGCGGACGGGCCGGGGTGGGGCAGGGCCGCAAGGCGCGCCTGAAGGCGGCCTGCGCCGAGACGGCCGATTTCTACCACACGCAGCTCATGCGTTCGAAATCGCCGAAAGCCCAGGCCGCGCGCCAGTATCTCGGCGGTCGGGGCCTCGGCGGGCAGGTGCCGAAAACCTGGCAGCTCGGCTTCGCGCCGGGCAGCGGCGCCCTCGTGCGCCATCTTTCGGCAAAGGGCTTCAAGCCCGACGAGATGATTCAGGCCAACGTCGCGCTCACCGGGCGCGACGGGCGGCTGCGCGATAGGTTCTTCGACCGCGTGATGTTCCCCATCTGCGACGAGGCGGGCGAGTGCATCGCCTTCGGCGGGCGTGTCGTGGGCACCGGCGAGCCGAAGTACCTCAACACGCAGGAAACGCCGCTGTTTCACAAGGGGCGCGTGCTGTTCGCGCTCGACAAGGCGAAGGCGTCCATGACCTCAACCGGCACGGCGGTGGTGTGCGAGGGCTATACCGACGTCATCGCCATGCACGAGAAGGGCATCACCAACGCGGTCGCCACGCTCGGCACCGCGCTCACGCGCCAGCATATCCGCGTGTTGTCGCGCCACGCGCGCAACCGCATCGTGTATTTGTTCGACGGCGACGCGGCCGGGCAGCGGGCGGCCGATCGCGCGCTGCAGTTCATCGATTCGTCCATGACGCCCGAGGCCGGCCATGCGCGCATCGAGCTTGCCGCCGTCACGCTGCCCGACAACCTCGACCCGGCGGAGTTTTTGGACGGGCACGGGGCGGACGAGCTCAAGGCGCTCATCGACGGGGCGAAGCCGCTTCTGGAATACGGCATCGAGCGCAGGCTTGCCGCCTGGGACCTCACGCGCGCCGAGGGGCGTGCCGCGGCGCTTACCGATGCGCTTGCGGTGCTCGCGCCCATCAAGGATTCGCTTCTGGCGAAGGACTACGCGCGCCAGATTGCCAGCCGCTGCCGTGCGCGGGAAGAGGACGTCATGGCGCAGCTGGCCGCGCTGCGCCCGCCGCGCGTGGCCGACGAGGACGCGGCTGGCGGCGCGCATGGGGGCGCCGGCGGGCAGGCAGCTGGCGGTGTTGCCGGCGGGCAGGCGCCCAATGGTGTTGCCGGGGCCGCAGGCGCTCCGGCGCGTCGGGCGCTGCCGCCCGAGGAGGTGAACCGCCGCAAGCTGGAACGGCAGCTGGTGGTGCTTGCCGCCGCGCGCCCCGACCTGGCGCTTGCGCACGCCGATGCGCTCGCGTCGGTGCAGTTCCACGATGCGCTGGCCGCAACGATCGCCGCCAGCATGCTCGATATCCTTGCGGAAAACCCGCTCGCGAGCGCTTCGGACATCCTGAGCGCCGCCGTGCGCGACGACATGCGCGCCGCGAATTTGCTCTCGCGCGGCCTTCCCGCTGTGGAAGACGTCGATGCCTTGGCGTCGTATTTGGTCGAGGAGCTTTCCATTGGGGATGCCGAAGAGGCGGTGGCGCAGTTGCGCGCGCAGCTGGCCGCCACGGACGCAGCCGACGCGGAAACCTACGAGATGCTCTACGAGGCCGTCGCCTCCCTGCAGCGCGACATCACGGCCCGTCGTCAAGCCCAGCGGGCAGCAGTCTCGCACGGGTAGGGGTGCCGACGCTTCGCGTCCCCGATTGTGGATTCTCTTGCGCCGCCTGCCTGTTTGCGCCCGCGACGTGCGACAATGATTCGTCAGGAAAAGCGCGCCCGCCCGGCAGGGAGGCGCGTCAAGGCTTACCGCATAAGGATCCAACATGCTTTCTATCGTGCAATCGCCGGACCCGCTGCTCAACACGGTGTGCGAGCCGTGCGATTTCAAGGACAAGTCGCTCAAGCGCCTCGCGAAGCAAATGGCGCACGCGATGTACAAAAACGGCGGCTGCGGCTTAGCCGCGCCGCAGGTGGGCGTGCTCAAGCGCCTCGTGGTCATCGACTGCGACCAGGAAGACGGCCAGCGCAACCCCATCGTCATGCTCAACCCCACTATCGTTGAGCGCACAGGCGATCCGGTTATCGAGGGGGAGGGGTGCCTGTCCATCCCCGGCATCTCGGTGCCCATCGCCCGCCCGCCCTTCGCGCGCTGCCGCTTCTTCGACTTGGACGGCGAGGAGTGGGAAATCGAAGGGGACGGCCTGCTCGGGCGTTGCCTGCAGCATGAGACCGACCACCTCGACGGCATAACCATGTTCGAACGCGCCGACGCCGTCGCGCGCATGCAGGCGTTGCAGGACTACGAGGCGGCGCTCGCGGCCGGCGCACGTCCGGGCGAGACGTCTGTCGAGGGGTAGCCGATGCGCATTGTTTTCATGGGCACGCCCGATTTCGCGGCGTCCATCCTGCAGGCGATAGCACCGGTGCACGATGTGGTCGCGGTCTACACGCGCGCCGACGCCGTGCGCGGGCGCGGCAAGAAGCTCGTGCCCAGCCCGGTGAAGGAGGTGGCCGAGGGCTTGGGAATCCCCGTGCGCACGCCGGCCACCCTGCGCGATGCCGATGTGGTCCGCGAACTTGCCGACGCCGCACCCGACGCCATTTGCGTGGCGGCCTATGGCATGATCTTGCCGCGCGAGGTGCTTGCCACCCCGCGCCTGGGCTGCCTGAACGTGCACGCGTCGCTGCTCCCGCGTTGGCGCGGCGCCGCTCCGGTGGAGCGCGCCATCCTGGCGGGCGACGAAGAGGCGGGCGTGTGCGTCATGCGCATGGAAGAGGGGCTCGACACCGGCGATTACTGCATCTGCCGCTCAATCGACGTTGCCGACACGCCGGCGCCGTTGCTCACCGACCAGCTGGCCGATTTGGGCGCGCACGCGCTGCTCACCGCGCTTTCGCAGGCCGAGGCCGGCATCATCCGCTGGACGGCGCAGGAGGCGGATCTGGTCACCTACGCGGCGAAGATCGAGCGCGGCGAGCTGGATCTCTCGCCTGCCGATAGCGCTTGCGTGCTGTGCCGCAAGGTGCAGGCATCGAGCGAGGCGCATCCCTCGCACGCCGAGGTGGCGGGCAAGCGCGTGACGGTGCTTGCGGCGCACGGCATTGCGGGCGATACGCGTGCGGCCGAGCTTGCCAAAGACGTCGCGCCCGGCCAGGTCCGCTTCGCGGGCAAGCGGCTTTTCATCGGCGCCGCCGACGGGGCCGTGGAACTACTAAGCGTCAAACCCGACGGCAAGCAGGCCATGGAGGCCAAGGCGTTCGCCGCCGGTATTCAGGGAATCAAGGACGGAAACAAGATTTGGGAGGGCCCCCGTGGCTGAACAGGGTAACAACAACGAACATCGCGCAGCTGGATCCTCGCAGGGCGCGGGCGGCGACACC
>CAVGAF010000030.1:13302-19299 GCA_963627055.1 Butyrivibrio sp. CAG:318
CTGGCGGCCCTCGAGGTCGTGCGCACCGTGCGCGAGCGCAACGCGTTTGCACAGGACGTCATCGCCACGGTGATCGACAAATCGACCATGTCGGTCGAGGATCGCTCCTTCGCCACGCTGCTCGCGCTCGGCACGGTGTCGGCCCAAGGCACGCTCGACGAAATCATCGACCGCGCGCTCGACACCCCCGAGGACGTGTTCCGCGAAACGCGCGACGCCCTGCAAATTTCCACGTACGAGATCTTCTTCCTGGGCAAGGAGGCGCACGCCGCCGTCGATCAGGGCGTGGAAATGGTGAAGTCGTTCAGCCCCGGCCCGGCCGCGCGCGTCGCCAACGCCGTGTTGCACAAGATCGTGCGCTTGCGCCTGGAATTCCCGTTCGGCAACCCCAACACCGACATCGACGCGCTCGCCCGCACGCAGGCGTTCCCGTCGTGGATGGCCCGCAAGCTGATGGAGGAAATGGGCCCGCAGGCCGCCATCGACTTCATGCGCGCCTCCAACGAGCAGGCGCCGCTGTACATCGGCATCAACGCCTGCAAGGCAACCGACGATCAGGTCAAGCGCGCCTTCGAGCGCGCCGAGGAAGTGGCCGAGCCGGTCACGCTCGGCGATGGCGAGGTTCCCGGCTGCCTGCGCGTGCCCGAAAGCCGCGCGCTTCTGGTGCCGGCGCTTGCCCGCCTCATCGCGCAGGGCAAGATCCTCGTGTCCGACGCCGCCGCGCAGCTGGTGGCTTCAAGCGTGCTTCCCGAGGAAAAGCCCGCAAGCGTGCTTGAGGTGGGCGCGGGGCGTGCCACGAAGACCATCTTGCTGCAGAGCGGGGCGGTCCGTAAGTACGGAACGCAAATTGAAGAATACGTTACTATCGACAATCACGCCTACAAGACGCGCCTGTTGCGCGAGCGCGCCGAAACCTACGGCGTGAACGTCACCGACGCCTTCACGGGCAACGCCATCGAGCTCGACAACATCATGCCCGAGCGCACCTTCGACTTCATCTTCGTCGATGCGCCGTGTTCGGGCTTGGGCACGCTGCGCCGCCATCCGGAAATCCGCTGGCGCACGTCTGCGGGCGACATTCCGCGTTTCGTGAATACCCAGGTGGAGCTGCTGAAAGCGGCCGCGCGCCACGTGAAGCCCGGCGGAAGCCTGGCGTACTCCACGTGCACGGTCACGCGCGAGGAGAACGCCGGCTCCATCAAGGCGTTCCTGGAAAGCGAGGAGGGCGCCGCCTTCAAGCTCGCGCCCATAGGCGATCGCAGCAGCGTGGTCACGCGCTTGGCGCCGGGTTCGTCGGACGCGCACTTCGCCGTTCGCTTCGTCCGTGAGGCGTAACGGTTTGTAGAAAGTTCGTTACAAGCAAACAAAGAAGGGGGTCGAGGCGAGATGGAACCGAATTACGAAGAGGTGGCGGGACGTATTCGCGCCCTGCGCGAGGACATGGGGCTGACCATGCAGGAAATGGCCGAAGCGACCGGGCGCAGCCTCGCCGAATACGAGGCGCAGGAATCCGGGCGGCAGGACCTGTCGTTCACCTTCCTGTATAAAAGCGCGGCGAAGCTCGGCGTCGACCCCATCGAGCTTCTCACCGGCGAGGCGCCGCACCTGTCGGGCTATACGCTCACGCGTGCGCACGAGGGCTTGGCCATCAAGCGCCGCGCGGGCTTGGAATACCTGCACAAGGCGCCGCATTACCGCAACAAGCTCGCCGAGCCGTTCTTCGTCACGGCAGAATATCAGGAAGAGCTGCAGGACAAACCCATCCACCTTTCCTATCACGCCGGCCAGGAGCTCGACTACATTCTGGAAGGCCACATGCGCTTCCAGTACGAGGAGCACACCGAGGAGCTGGGCCCGGGCGACATGCTGCTCTACGATTCGGGCCGCGGCCACGGCATGATTGCCACCGGCGGCGAGCCGTGCAAGTTCCTGGCCGTCGTCCTCAAGCCGCGCGACCTTATCTAGAAAGCCGATCGATCCATGAGAAACCTTAACGAACGCTTTTGCGAAGAAACCTACAGCGAAGACCGCCAGCTCACCAGCTTTAGGGTCACCTGCCCCGACACCTTCAACTTCGGCTACGACGTGGTCGACGACATCGCGCTGGCCGACCCCGATCGCCGCGCCATGATGTGGGTAAACCCCGAGGGCGAGGAGCATCTGTTCACCTTTGCCGACATGAAGAAGTGGTCCGACAAGACGGCGAACTACCTCGCCGCCAACGGCATCGGCAAGGGCGACTACGTCATGGTCATCCTGCGCCGCCACTACCAGTTCTGGTTCGTGGCCACGGCGCTTACCAAGCTTGGCGCGGTCATGGTGCCCGCCACGTTCATGCTCAAAGAACATGACCTGGAATACCGCTTGAACGGCGCGTCGATCAAGGCCGTCATCGCAACCTCCATCGGCGATATCGCCCAGGTCACCGACAATGTTGTGGCCACCTGCCCCTCGGTCGAGAAGCTCTTCCTGGTCAACGGCGCCGGCGGCGGCACCACGCCGGCCGACGCGGAGGGCAACTACGTCTGCGACGCCGGCCCGGTCGGCGCGGTGCTTTCCGGTCCGGCGGGCATCTGCGCGGCCCCGGCCACGCGCGCGGGCTGGCTCGACTTCAACACCGGCGTGCGCCAGGCCCCCGAGGGCTTTGAGCGCGTGGAAACGCGCGTGGGCGAGCCGATGCTCATGTACTTCAGCTCCGGCACCTCGGGCAACCCCAAGATGGTGCTGCACGACAGCTACTATGCGCTCGCGCACCTGGTCACGGCCAAGCACTGGCACAACGTGGTGCCCGACGGGCTGCACTTCACCATCGCCGACACCGGCTGGGGCAAGGCCGTGTGGGGCAAGTACTACGGCCAGTGGCTCATGGAGGCCTGCGTGCTCACGTACGACTTCGACCGCTTCCATCCCGAGGAAATCCTCGAGCTCATCGGCCGCTACCAGGTGACCACCCTGTGCTGCCCGCCCACCATGTATCGCATGATGATGCAGGCCGACGTGGACGCCTTCGACCTGAAGTCGCTCGTGTACTGCACCACGGCCGGCGAGGCGCTCAACCCCGACCTGTACGACTTCTGGAAAGAGCACACGGGGCTGACCATCTACGAGGGCTTCGGCCAGACGGAAACGCCGCTTACCGTGGCGAACCTGACGAACTCCACGCCGCGCCCGGGTTCCATGGGACACCCTTCTCCGGCGTTCAACATTGAAATCCAGCGCGGCGACGGCAGCCGCTGCGACGTGGGCGAGACGGGCGAGATCTGCATCGACGTGCACGAGAAGGCGCCCGGCATCATGCTGGAGTACTACCGCAACCCCGAGAAAACCGAGGCCGCGGTCTACGACGGCTGGTATCACACCGGCGACACGGCATGGGTCGACGAGGACGGGTATTTCTGGTACGTGGGGCGCAACGACGACGTCATCAAGTCGTCGGGCTACCGCATCGGGCCCTTCGAGATCGAAAGCGTGATGCTCGAGCACGAGGCGGTGCGCGAAGTGGCCGTCACCGGCGTGCCCGACCCGGTGCGCGGCAAGGCCGTCAAGGCGACGGTGGTTCTGGCCGAGGGGTTTGCCGGCAGCGAGGTGCTCACCAAGGAGCTGCAGCAGTGGGTGAAGCAGCGCACCGCACCGTACAAGTACCCGCGCGTCGTCGAATACGTCGATGCGCTGCCGAAGACCGTCAACGGCAAGATTCGCCGCGCGGCCATCCGCGAGGCCGACGAGAGCACCACGCACGAGCCGAAGACGAAGGTGCCCGAGGGCTTGGTGTAATGGCTGGCGGGGAAGTGCTTGGCGGCTGCGTAGGCGACGGTGTGCACGGTGACGTCCGCGACGGCGTGGCCGACGCTGGGCCGGCTACTGGCGGCGCGCGCTTCGATTTGCTCTCGCTGCCTGCTGTCGTGGTGCTGACGGGCCACTACGGGGCGGGGAAGACCAACCTCGCCCTGAACCTGGCCTTAGACGCCGCCGCGGCAGGCTTTCAGGTTGCTCTGGCCGACTTGGACGTGGTGAACCCCTATTTCCGATCGAGCGACCATGCGGCGGCGCTTGCCCAGGCGGGCATTAAATTGATTGCGCCGGCGTTCGCGGGCACCACGCTCGACTCGCCGGGCATTTCCGGCAAGGTGGCGACGGCCGTGCAGTGGGCGCGCGAGGGTGCGGCTGGGGAAGGGGCCAGCCCGGCGGGCAGGCCGCCGGCTGGCCAGGAGTCCGGCCAGGCGTCCAACCAGCCAGCCGCCCCCGCATCCCGCCGCCTGCTCATAATCGATGCCGGCGGCGACGACGTGGGTGCAACCGCGCTCGGGCGTTTCGCACGCAGCGTTTCGCAAGGTTCCTACGCCATGCTGCACGTGGTCAACCGCAGCCGCAACCTCACGGCCACGCCGGCCGAGGCGCTGGCCGTCCTGCGCGAGGTTGAAGCGGCCTCGCACCTGACGGTCACGGCAATCGCCAACAACACCCATTTGGCCGACCAAACCACGCCCGACGTGCTTGAGCGCGGAGGGCAGTTTGCCCGTGAAGTCGCTCAGGCCGCGGGCGTGCCGCTCGCCTTCTCCACGGTTGAACATTCCCTTGAGGGGGCTGCGCGCAACCTCGGCGTGGTTTATCCTGTTCGAATACTGGTGCGAAAGCCCTGGGAGTAGCGCGGGGGCGCGCCAATGCGGCTGCAGCGCGCGAGCGCGCGAGGCGGTCGGCTCCCAACCCGGTCGCTCCGCGCCGGCCACCCAAGCGGCCGACCAAGACGAGAAAGGCGGAACATGGCGAGAATCGTCGTCGATGATGGCTTCTGCAAGGGCTGCGGCCTGTGCGTGGACGCCTGCCCCGAGCACATCATCGAGCTGGACAAAACGCGCATCACGGCGAAGGGCTACCACCCGGCGCGCCTGCTCGACGCAGGCGCGTGCACGGGCTGCATGTCCTGCGCCACGATGTGCCCCGACGTGGCGATAGAGGTGATGCGCTGATGAGCGGCGAGAAAGTCCTCATGAAAGGCAACGAGGCCATGGCCGAGGCGGCCCTGCGCGCCGGTTGCCGGTTCTTCTTCGGCTATCCCATCACGCCGCAGACCGAGGTGGCGGCCTACATGGCAAAGCGCATGCCGAAAATCGGCGGCACCTATTTGCAGGCGGAATCGGAAGTGGCCGCCATCAACATGGTGTACGGCGCGGCATCGGCCGGCGCGCGCGTGATGACCTCGTCGTCTTCCCCGGGCGTGTCGCTTAAGGGCGAGGGCGTCTCCTATATGGCCGGCGCCGATCTGCCGGGCGTCATCTGCAACGTGCAGCGCGGCGGCCCGGGCCTCGGCGGCATCCAGCCCTCGCAGTCCGACTACTGGCAGGCCACGCGCGCCATGGGCCACGGCGACTTCCAGGTGCTGGTGTTTGCGCCCTCGACGGTGCAGGAAATGGCGGATCTCTGCTACCTGGCGTTCGAGAAGGCCGACGAATACCGCATGCCGGCGATGATCCTTTCCGACGGCATGCTCGGCCAGATGATGGAACCGGTGGTGCTGCCCGAGCCGGTCGAGACTCTGCCGGAAAAGCCCTGGGCGACCACGGGCCACAAAAATGCGCGCAAACACAACATCGTCGATTCGCTGTATCTGACCGCCGAGGAGCTGGAGCGCCTGAACGTCGAGCGTTTCGAGCGCTATGAAGCGGTGAAGGCCCGCGAACAGCGCGCCGAGCGTTTCCTGTGCGACGATGCCGAAGTGGTGCTGGTGGCATTCGGCGCCACCGCGCGCATCGCGCACAGCGCCGTGGTGCGCGCCCGTGCCGAGGGCATCAAGGCCGGCCTTATCCGCCCCATCACGCTGTGGCCGTTCCCGACCGACGCTATCGAGCAGTCGATGGGCACGGCGCGCGCGTTCCTTTCGGTGGAGATGAACATGGGCCAGATGGTCGACGACGTGCGCCTGGCGGTCGCCGGACGCGCCCCGGTGGAGTTCTTCGGGCGCACCGGCGGCGTCATCCCCACGCCCGACGAGGTGCTGGC
>CAVGAF010000030.1:19547-20673 GCA_963627055.1 Butyrivibrio sp. CAG:318
GGCGACACCGTCGGCGTGGCGCCGGTCGGCTGCGCCGTCACGGCCCCCGACTTCTTCGGCTGCGACATGATCGAGGCGGCGCATGGCCGCGCCCCGGCGGTGGCCACGGGCGTGAAGCGCGTGCTGCCGAACAACGTGGTGTTCGCCTACCAGGGCGACGGCGATCTGGCGTCCATCGGCATGGCGGAAACGGTGCACGCGGCCACGCGCGGCGAGCACATCACCGTCATCTTCATCAACAATGCCATCTACGGCATGACCGGTGGCCAGATGGCCCCGACCAGCTTGCCCAACCAGGTGACGCAGACGAGCCCCTACGGGCGCGACGTTTCGACGGCGGGCTACCCCGTGCGCGTGTGCGAGCTTTTGGCAACGCTTGACGGCCCGGCCTATCTGGAGCGCGTGACGGTGGACACGCCCAAGCACGTGCGTCAGGCCAAGCGAGCCATCAAGAAGGCGTTCAAGAATCAGATCGACGGCGTGGGCTATTCGCTCGTGGAAGTGGTTTCCACCTGCCCGACGAACTGGGGTTTGACGCCGCAGGACAGCTTCGAATGGATGCGCACGAACATGCTGCCGTACTATCCGCTGGGCACCTATCGCGACGTGGTGGCCGAAGGGTTTGCCAACGCGGCCGAGGCGGCTGCGGCGCGCAATGCCGACTGCCCGGTGGCCCATCCGGAGAAGAGCGCCGGCGCGGAAGGGGGAGCGCGATGAGTGGGGAAGTGAACGTTACTGTAGGTGGCGTTGCCGCCGGCGCAACGGGCGGCGCTGCCGAGGCCGCTGGAGCAGCCCCGACCGTCGCTGCCACCGCCGCCCCGCGCCGCACCATGCAGGCTGTCCTCGCCGGCTTCGGCGGTCAGGGCATCCTGTTCGCGGGCAAGATTATCGCCAACGCGGCGCTGATCGAAAACCGCGAGGTGTCGTGGCTGCCCAGCTACGGCCCGGAAATGCGCGGCGGCACCGCCAACTGCAGCGTGTGCATCGCCGACGAGCCCATCGGCAGCCCGCTTGTGCTCGCGCCCGACGTGTTGCTGGTGATGAACCAGCCCTCGCTGGATAAGTTCGAGCACAGCGTGCAGCCGGGCGGCTTGGTGGTCGTGGACAGCACGCTGGTGCCGCGCAT
>CAVGAF010000031.1:0-20639 GCA_963627055.1 Butyrivibrio sp. CAG:318
TCTGCCCATGCTGTGCACACCGGCTCGCCGCCGGGCGTGCGGCGACGCGCAGGGAGTACAATCAAACGTCGCGCCGCCAAGGCGCCACTTCGGTTTCATCGCAGCATCGTGTAAGGAAGCTCCATGCCCATCGACATCTCAACCCTAAACGAACCGCAACGCGCCGCCGTCGAATGCACGGAGGGGCCGCTTTTGGTTTTGGCGGGTGCCGGCTCGGGCAAAACGCGCGTGCTGACGTACCGCATCGCCCACATTCTGGAAGACCTCGACGTCGCCCCGTGGGAGATCCTGGCCATCACGTTCACCAACAAGGCCGCCGCCGAGATGCGCGAACGCCTGCAGGGTTTGGTCGGCCCACGCACCCGCGGCATGTGGGTTTCCACGTTCCACAGCATGTGCGTGCGCATTCTGCGCGCCGATGCCGACCGTCTGGGCTTCGACAAGAACTTCACCATCTACGACACCGACGACCAGAAACGCCTATACAAGGAAATCATGGCCGATCTCGACATCGACCCGAAGCGTTTCCCCGTAAATGCCCTCATGAACCGCATTTCCACGGCGAAAAACGAGCTGAAGGCGCCGGGGCCGTTCGCCAAAGAGGCCAACGACCCGGTGGGCAAGGTGGCCGCGCGCGTCTACGAGCGCCTGCAGGAGCGCCTGAAACAGGCCAACGCCTTCGACTTCGACGATTTGCTGCTGTACGCGTATCTGCTGCTGAAGAACCACCCCGACATCCTCGAGGCCTATCAGCTGCGTTTCCGCTACATCCTGGTGGACGAGTACCAGGACACCAACCACGCGCAGTACGAAATCTGCCGCCTGCTTGCCGCGGGTCATAACAACATCATGGTGGTGGGCGACGACGACCAGTCCATCTATAGCTGGCGCGGCGCCGACATCCGCAACATCCTGGAATTCGAAAAAGATTACCCCAGCTGCACCACCATCAAGCTGGAGCAGAATTACCGCAGCGTGGGCAATGTGCTCGCCGCGGCCAACGCCGTCATCGCCAACAATCAGCATCGCAAGGCGAAGAAGCTCTTCACCGATCAGCCCGATGGCGAGAAAATCCATGTCTACATGGCCGCCGACGAGCGCGACGAGGGCCGCTGGATCGCCGGCGAGATAGAGAAGCAGCGCCGCGCCGGCTTGTCGTACAACCAGTGCGCGGTGTTCTACCGCACCAACGCCCAGTCGCGCATGCTTGAAGATATGCTTTTGCGAGCGGGCGTGCCCTACCGCATCGTCGGCGGCACGCGCTTCTTCGATCGCGCAGAAATCCGCGACGTGATGGCCTACCTCACGCTCGTCATCAACCCGGCCGACGACATCGCCGCCAAGCGCGTCATCAACACGCCGCGCCGCGGCATCGGCAAGTCGACGGTCGAGCGCGTCGAACAGTTCGCGCGCGAGATGGGCATGACGTTCATGGAAGGCGCCGAACTTGCCGTGGCCGACCCCGAGCTGCGCGCGACGGCGCGTCGCAGCCTGGGCGAGTTCGTGCAGCTGGTGAAGGATGCGCAGTCGTATTCCGGCGAGTTGCGCAAGCTGGTCGAGGCCGTGGTGGACCGCTCGGGGCTTATCGGCGCGCTTACGGCGGAAGGAACCGACGAGGCGCGTGGGCGTATCGAGAACATTCAGGAGTTCCTGTCGGTAGTCGACGAGTTCGTCGATACACACGACGATGAAGACGCCGACTACGCGGCTCCCACGGCGGGCGAGCCCGGCGTTGGTGGCGAGGCGGCCGACGCCGAGCCCGTACGCGTGCTGCGCGGCGATTCGCTGGCCGACTTTTTGGAATGGGTGCGCCTGCGTACCGACCTGGACACGCTTGGCGAGGACGGACAGGCGGTTACCATGATGACGGTGCACGCCAGCAAGGGCCTGGAGTTCGACTGCGTGTTCGTCGCCGGCATGGAGGAGACGCTGTTCCCGCACACGAACAGCGTAAACGACGCCGCGGGCATCGAGGAGGAGCGCCGGTTGGCCTACGTGGCCATCACGCGTGCGCGCAAGACGCTGTTCCTGACAAGCGCCTACACGCGCCAGATTTTCGGGCAGACGCAGTCGAACCCCGTGTCGCGCTTCGTGCACGAGATTCCCGCCGAACTGCGCCAGACCATGGGCGTGGGCAGCCAAGGCTTTTCCGGCACCGGCTGGGAGAAGCGCGGAAGCCGTCGCGGCATTTCCGGCAGCGGCGTGGAAGCCGGCGGCGGCCGCGTGTTCGGCCGATCGAGCGCCAGTTCTCCCTTCGGGCGTTCCGATCGCGAGCGTCGCGAGGCGCGCGAGGGCCGTGCGGGCTCGGGCCGCGCCGTGTCGGGCGCCTACGTGCGCCCGGGTGCGGAAAAGAAGGCGGCGGCCAAGATGACGTTTTCCATCGGGGATGCCGTTGACCACAAGACGTTCGGCCGCGGCAAGGTCATCAAAGTGGACGGCGACACCCTGCACGTGCGCTTCGCCAAATCCGGCCAAACGAAGAAGCTGCTAAAGGACTACGCCCCCATCGTGAAAGTAGGCTAGGGGAACGAACTGTCAAGGTGACAGAGGGACACCCCTAATGTCACCCTTCACCCCGTCTATTTTCCGCACATGTGGCTTTCGCACCAGGCGCAGGCGTCGGGGGTTGCCGCCAGCCCTCCGAGCGCGCTTTCGCGCAGCTCGAAGGGCAGGCTGCGGCCCACCTTGTACATGGCGTCGACTGTTTGGTCGAAGTTGACCAAGCTCCCCACGCCGGCAAGGGAAATCTGCGCGCTCACCAGCGCCGTTGCCGCTCCGGAGGCATTGCGCTTCTGGCAGGGGACCTCCACGAGGCCCGCCACCGGGTCGCACACGAGCCCCATCATGTTCGTCAGCGCGTTGCCCGCGGCGTCAAGACACTGCTCGGGCGTGCCCCCGGCAAGCTCCACCACAGCCGCCGCCGCCATCGCCGCGGCAGACCCGATTTCCGCCTGGCATCCGCCCTCGGCGCCGGCAACCGTGGCGTTGCGCGTGATCAGGTAGCCCACGGCCGCCGCGCAGGCAAGCCCATGCGCGAGCTCCTCGTCGGTATAGCCCTTTTCCTGTTGAAGGCTTAAAAGCACCCCGGGAATGACGCCGGCCGATCCGGCAGTAGGGGCGGCGACGATGCGGCCCATTGACGCGTTCGTTTCCAGCACGGCCATCGCGTAGGTCGCGGCGCTCGCGACCGGCTCGCCCAGCACGCTCGTCGAATGATGGCGCAGCTTCGCCAGGCGCATGGCCTCGCCCCCGAGCAGCCCGCCCATCGAATGCGCCGGCGTATCGAGCGGGCGTGTGGCGGCGTCGCGCATGACCTGCAGCGCGTGCAGCAAATAGCCGGCGGTCGCGTCAACCCTCCCGCGGCTTTCCTGCACGGCTCTCTCGCGCGCCAGGAACGCTTCCGAAATGCGCTCCCCGCGCGCCCGGCAGCGTTCGAGCAACTGGGCTCCGCTCGCAAAGTCGAGCGCATGCAGGCGTTCGAGCGCGGCGGCTTGCACATCGGAGTCGACGGCGGGCGCCGCCTCGCCGACGGTTGCGGCGGGAATGACCCGGCATCCGCGGATCGCCTCGCCGCCTAAAATCGACTCGCGAACGTCGTCGGCGATTCGCTGATCGGTCTCAAGCACGGTCCAAGCCGCGTCCCCGCGCTGCTCGCGGTACATGCGGGCGGTGGCGATGTTCACGCCGTGCTCGCTTAGGCACGTGGCGATATGCGCGAGCACGCCGGGCTCGTCTTGCTGCTGCACGACGATCGAGTGGTTCTCCCCGGTGATATAGACGTCCACGCCGTCGATCTTGCGGATGACGGCCGCCCCGCCGCCGACGCTCTCGCCGCGCACGCTCATGCGCGAGCCGTCGGCGGCGTCGATGACCATGTCGATGGTGTTGGGGTGCTCGTAATCGTCGCGGTCGGGTTCGCAGAAGAACTCGAAGGTAAGCCCGGCCTCGCGTGCATGCGCGAAGGAGTTGCGAATGCGCAGGTCATCGGGTGCGAAACCGAGCATGCCGGCCACGATGGCCTTGTCGGTGCCGTGCCCGGTGAGCGTATGGGCGAAGCTTCCCAGCAGGTGAAACTCCACGTGGCGGGGCGCCTCGCCGGCCAGCTTGCGCGCCATGAAGGCGATACGCAGGGCCCCTGCCGTGTGCGAGCTCGACGGCCCGACCATGACAGGCCCGATGATGTCGGTCAGCCCCAGCGTTTCCATGCGCGTCCTCCTGCGATCGATTTCGTCTTCGAGTCACCTTACTATGCGTCTAGCAGCGAACCATCCTAACGTAAAAGCCGCCGTGCGCAGGATGCAAAAGGCGAGCGGACACGCATCGGAAACCTTTCGTTCATATTGCGGCCGGCGCGCACCGCCGTCCCCGTGCGCCTGCGGTCGGCGCGCACCGCCGTCCCCGTGCGTTTATGGATTGCCGCCTGCCCCTCGCTCCCGTCCCGTGCGTCCCGCCGCAAGCCCGGCATTCGTGGCTGTTCGCTGGCATTTCGCCGACCCCGCGCCAACGCGCGTTATACTGTTTTGTCGGCCGCAACGCCCGTTGCGGTGCAAGACGTGAAAATGCAAATAGGGAAGAGGCGCCGGGCGCATCCCGGCAAGAAGGAGCGATCACATGGCGGCACCCATCCTGGTGTTTGGTCACAAGAACCCCGACAACGATGCCATCAGCGCAGCGGTTGGCTACGCGTACCTGAAAAACGAGCTGGCGCGCCGCGCCGGCGAGGAAGCCGTTTACGAGGCATGCCGCCTCGGGGCCCTGCCGCCCGAGACCGAGTGGCTGCTTTCCGAGCACGGCATCGCCGCCCCGCGCCTGATCGAATCGGTTGACGCGGGCCAGCAGGTCATCCTCGTCGATCACAACGAGCTCCTGCAGTCCGCCGACGGCCTCGATGAGGCCGAAATCGTCGAAATCGTCGACCATCATCGCCTGGGCGGCCTCGTGACCGCGCAGCCGTTGCGCTTCAACGCCAAGCCCGTCGGCTCCACCGCCGCCATCGTCGCCCGCGAGTTCGAGATCGAGGGCGTCGAGGCGCCCGAGGGCATCGCCGCGTTGCTGCTCGGCGCCATGCTCACCGACACCGTCATCATGAAGTCGCCCACCACCACCGACTTCGACCGCGACATCATCGCGCGCACCGCTTCGGCCCTTGGCGTCGATCCGGTGAAGTTCGGCATGGACATCTTCAAGTGCCGTTCCAACCCCGCCGAGCTGCCCGTTGACAAGCTGGTCAACGCCGACGCCAAGGAATTCGAGCTCGCAAGCGGCAACAAGGTCTACATCGGCCAGTTCGAGACGGTCGACCTTCAGGCCGTGCTCGGGCGCGAGGCCGAAATCCGCGAGGCCATCAAGGCGCTCGTCGCGGAAAAGGGCTATCAGTTCGTGCTGTTCTTCGCCACGGACATCCTGGCTGAGGGCAGCCAGTTCATTTGCGAGGGCGACACGCAGTTCGTCTCCGACGTGTTCGACGTCGACCTCAACGGCAAGTCGGCCTGGATGCCCGGCGTGCTCTCCCGCAAGAAGCAGGTGGCCGCTCCCATCCTGGCGCACTAACGCCCGGCGCTGTTGATGGCGCCGATCGCCCGCGCGTCGTGGGCGTCGCCTCATCAGCCGATATAACCGCATAATGCGCAGCTTAGGCCGCTTTCGAGCGGCCTTCGTGCGTTGGGGCGCGGGCGCTACTGGGACGTTCTTGTGAATACGAGGGCCACGGAGGTCGGGCTATTTCAGGAAGGGCTACCATACGGAACCGGACTGCAAGGATGGATGCGCGGGGCATGCCGCCCGGCGCGAAGGAGATGACCCCTCATGGCGGAGGCGCTCGAAGCGATCATGCTTATCTGCTTCGGACTTTCATGGCCGATGAACGCGTACAAGAACTTCAAGGCCCGCACGGCTGCGGGCACCAGCTGGCAATTCATCGCGCTCATATCGCTCGGGTACGTGGCGGGCATAGCGGCGAAGTTCGCTTCCGGCACCATCAACTGGGTTTTGGCCGTGTACTTCATCAACGTCGTGTGCATCGGCGCGAACTGGGCCGTCTACTTCCGCAACCGCGCCATCGACCGTCAGCGCGATTTGGATCGCGCCCGTTAGCGAAGGAGCCCGCATGAATGCCGACCGCCTGTTGAACTTGTTCTGCGAACTGGTGCGTATCGAAAGCCCCTCGCGCCATGAGGCCGCCATGGCCGCTCGCTGCGAGGCTGAACTGACCGACCTCGGTTTTGCCGTCGAATATGACGAATCCGCGCCGCTGACCGGCTCTGACACGGGCAACCTCATCGCCGTGCGCAAAGGCGAGGTGGCCGGGACGCTCATCCTTTCCGCCCATATGGACACGGTCGATCCCTGCGCAGGCATTGAGCCTGAGGTTCGCGACGGCGTCATCTACAGTGCGGGCGACACTATCCTCTCCGCTGACGACAAATCCGGCATCGCGCCTATTTTCGAGGCCCTTCGCAGCCTCGTCGAACAGGGCGAGCCGCTTCCTGAAATCTGGGTGCTGCTCACCACCTGCGAGGAGCTGCACCTTCTCGGCGCGGGCGCCCTCGACGCCGACCGCCTCCCTAAAGGCGCGCCCTGCTACGTGCTCGACGCCGACGGCCCGGCCGGCACCATTATCCAGGGGGCTCCGTGCCACTATACCTTCGAAGCCACCTTCCATGGCGTAGCGGCGCATGCGGGCGTTGAACCCGAGCGTGGGGTCTCGGCAATCCTCATGGCCGCCGACGCCGTCGCGCACATGCCGCTCGGGCGCCTTGACGAGAACACGACCGCCAACGTGGGCGTCATCAGCGGGGGAGGGGCCACCAACGTGGTTCCCGAGACGTGCGTGGTTTCCGGCGAATGCCGCTCTCTTTCGACCGAGCGCGCCGACGCGGTGCGCGAGGCCGTCACGGGCGCGCTCGCTGCGGCGGCGGATCGGGCGGGGGGAAGCGTGGATGTGCAGTGGCGCGTGGATTATCCTGCCGTCGTCTATGCCGAGGACGACCCGCTCGTGCAGGGCGTCGTGGCGGCTGCGAAGGCGGCCGGGCTCACCCCGCAGTTGCATTATTCCGGCGGCGGTGCGGACGCGAACATCCATGCCTCGCGCTGCGTGCGCGCCATCACGCTTTCTACCGGCATGGCGAATTTCCACTCCACGGAGGAATACATCGGCATCGCCGATTTGGAAGGCGCCTGCCGCCTGGTCGAGGAGCTTATCAAGGGTGCCCGCCTGTAGGCATGCGCCGAAAGCAGTTATCGAAATATGCTCTGCGAGGCCCCGATCGCCCGTCAAACGATCGGGGCCTCGCTCGCTTTCAGCCTGCTACGCCCTAACGCCGCAAGATTGCAAGAAGTTTTTTCAAAAATGTGTGCAGCCTATGATGCAAGGGGAGTGAAAACCTTGTTTCATCTGGGCGTTTACGCTAAAATAGCTATAGACACACCCGGTGGCGTGGCGTTTGACACACCCCTATGCCGCTGGTAAAGTACCAACTCGCGCCTCGGACGAGGTGCCGTGTTTTCGTGTGCGTATCAGCTGAACGCACCTGAAAACAACAGCAAGTACGGGGGAGCGTCCCCCGCCAAGGCAAAGTACAGAAGGAGAATGTTTTGCCTACTATCAACCAGCTGGTCCGCAAGGGCCGCAAGACGGCTGCCGTGAAGTCTAAGACTCCGGCGCTGAAGGGCAACCCGCAGAAGCGCGGCGTTTGCACCCGCGTGTACACGACCACCCCGAAGAAGCCGAACTCGGCTCTTCGTAAGGTTTGCCGTGTGCGCCTGGTCAACGGCATGGAAGTTACCGCCTACATCCCGGGCGAGGGCCACAACCTGCAGGAGCACTCCATGGTGCTCATCCGCGGCGGCCGCGTCAAGGACCTTCCTGGTGTCCGTTACAAGGTCATCCGCGCCGCTCTCGACTGCGCTGCGGTCGACAAGCGCAAGCAGGCTCGCAGCCGCTACGGCGCCAAGCGCCCGAAATAAGTTCACCGCTAAGTCGCGCGGGCTCGCGCAAGGCATAACCGGAAGGGCCGGATGTGCCTGAGCCTAATGAGAGGGGATGTCCTCTTCGAAGCGCGCAGGAATAAGAAGGAGTTTTACATGCCGCGTCGTGCAGCAGCCGTCCGCCGCGAAACCCAGCCGGACGCCGTTTACAACAACCGCCTTGTCACGCAGCTGATCAACAAGATCATGCTCCACGGCAAGAAGTCCACCGCCGAGGGCATCGTCTACGGTGCTTTCGAGCTGGTCGCCGAGAAGACGGGCGAGGATGCCCTGACCGTCTTCAAGAAGGCCATGGACAACGTCCGCCCCACGCTCGAGGTCAAGCCCAAGCGTGTCGGCGGCGCTACCTACCAGGTGCCCATGGAGGTCAACTCCCGCCGCGCCACCACGCTTGCCATCCGCTGGATCGTGGACTTCTCCCGCAAGCGCAAGGAGCACACCATGAAGCAGCGCCTCGCCAATGAGATCATGGACGCCGCCAACAACACCGGCGCTTCCGTGAAGAAGCGTGAGGACCTGTACAAGATGGCCGAGTCCAACCGTGCGTTCTCGCACTACCGCTTCTAGGTCGTGACGGATAATGGCTAAGACTAACGACCTGTCGCTCACCCGTAACTTCGGCATCATGGCCCACATCGATGCCGGTAAGACCACCACGACCGAGCGCATCCTGTACTACACGGGCAAGACCCACAAGATCGGCGAGGTTCACGACGGCGCCGCCACCATGGACTGGATGGTTCAGGAGCAGGAGCGCGGCGTGACCATCACCGCCGCCGCCACCACGTGCTTCTGGAAGAAGGACGGTCAGGAATATCGCTTCCAGATCATCGACACCCCCGGTCACGTGGACTTCACCGCCGAGGTTGAGCGCTCCCTGCGCGTCCTCGACGGCACCGTCGCCGTGTTCGACGCCGTTGCCGGCGTGCAGCCGCAGTCCGAGACCGTTTGGCGTCAGGCCGAGCGTTACGGCGTGCCGCGCATCGCGTTCATCAACAAGTTCGACCGCGTCGGCGCCGACTTCGAGCATGCCATCCAGACCATGAAGGATCGTCTGAAGGCCAACGCCGTCGCAGCTCAGCTGCCGATGGGCGCCGAGGACAACTTCTGGGGCGTCATCGACCTGGTCACCATGACCGCTTGGGACTTCAAGGCCGACGACAAGGGCATGACCTACCCCGAGCCGATGGACGCCATCCCGGCCGAGTTCGCCGACGCCGCCGAGATCGCTCACCAGGAGCTGCTCGAGGCTGCCGCCGACTGCGACGACGAGCTCATGGAGAAGGTCCTCATGGAAGAGGAAGTCTCCGTTGACGAGCTCAAGGCCGCTCTGCGCAAGGGCGTCATCGACTGCAAGATCAACCCCGTGTTCGTGGGCTCCGCCTACAAGAACAAGGGCGTTCAGGAACTGCTCGACGCGGTTGTCGACTACCTGCCGGCTCCTCCCGACGTTCCCGCCATCAAGGGCACCATCCCCGGCTCCGGCGAGGAGGACTGCCGTCCGTCCGACCCGAAGGCTCCCTTCAGCGCCCTGGCGTTCAAGATCATGACCGACCCGTTCGTGGGCAAGCTCACCTACCTGCGCGTCTACTCCGGCTCCCTCGATGCCGGCTCCTACGTGGTCAACGCCACGAAGGACAAGAAGGAGCGCATTGGCCGCCTGCTGCAGATGCACTCCAACCAGCGTGTCGACATCGACAAGTGCTCCGCCGGCGACATCGTCGCCGTCGTGGGCCTGAAGAACACCACCACCGGTGACACCCTGTGCGACGAGGACGCCCCCATCATCCTGGAGTCCATGGAATTCGCCGACCCGGTTATCGACATCGCCGTCGAGCCGAAGACCAAGGCCGACCAGACCAAGATGGAAATCGCCCTGCAGAAGCTCGCTGAGGAGGACCCGACCTTCCGCGTGTCCACCAACCATGAGACCGGCCAGACCATCATCGCCGGCATGGGCGAGCTGCACCTCGAGATCATCGTCGACCGCCTGATGCGCGAGTTCAAGGTCGAGGCCAACGTCGGCAAGCCGCAGGTTGCCTATCGCGAGCGTCCGGGCCACGAGGTCATGAGCGCCGAGGGCAAGTTCGTCCGCCAGTCCGGCGGTCGCGGCCAGTACGGCCATGCGGTCATCAACATGTACCCGCAGGAGGCCGGCAAGGGCTACGAGTTCGAGAACAAGATCGTCGGCGGCGTTGTGCCGAAGGAGTACATCCCGTCCATCGACAAGGGCATCCAGGAAGCGCTCAACACGGGCGTTTTGGCCGGCTACCCGGTCGAGGATGTGCGCGTCGAGCTGATCGACGGCTCCTACCACGACGTCGACTCCTCCGAGGCCGCCTTCAAGGTTGCCGGTTCCATGGCCATCAAGGACGCCCTGCGCAAGTCCGACCCGGTCATCCTCGAGCCTGTCATGGCCGTCGAGGTGGAAACCCCCGAGGAGTACACGGGCTTCGTCATGGGCGACATCCCGTCTCGCCGCGGCATGATCCAGGGCCAGGAGACGCGCAACGGTGCCGTCGCCATCTCCGCGAAGGTCCCGCTGGGCATGATGTTCGGCTACGCAACCGATCTGCGTAGCGGTACGCAGGGTCGCGCTACCTACACCATGCAGTTCGACTCGTACCAGCCCGTTCCGAAGAGCGTTTCGGAAGAGATTATCAGCAAGGCCGGCGGCAACGCGTAATCGCGCTGTCAGTCCGATAGCTAACGGAGGAAATGAAAGTGGCTAATCAGAAGATTCGCATCCGCCTCAAGGGATACGATCATGAGATCGTGGACCAGTCCACGAAACTCATCGTCGACACCGCCCAGAAGACGGGTGCCAAGGTTTCCGGTCCCATCCCGCTGCCGACGGAGCGCAACCTGTTCACCGTCGTCAAGGGCCCCCATGTGGACAAGGACTCGCGCGAGCAGTTCGAGATGCGCACCCACAAGCGCCTGATCGACATCCTCGAACCCACCCCGAACACGGTGGATTCCCTGATGCGTCTCGATCTCCCCGCCGGCGTCGACATCGAGATCAAGCTGTAAGGGGTGTCAAGTAGCATGATTAACGCTATCTACGGTAAGAAAATCGGCATGACCCAGATCTTCACCGAAGACGACAAGCTCGTCCCGGTGACCGTGATCCAGGCTGAGCCGAACAAGGTGTGCCAGGTCAAGACCAAGGCCACCGACGGCTACGAGGCCGTGCAGATGGGCTTCGGCTACATCAAGGAGCGTCGCGTGAACAAGCCGATGGCGGGTCACTTCGCCAAGCAGGGCACTTCCGCGACCCGCTACCTGCGCGAGGTTCGCGTCGAGGACGCTTCCGAGTACAAGGTTGGCGACGAGCAGACCGTGGCGGCTTTCGCCGAGGTCAAGTCCGTCGATGTGACCGGCACCTCCAAGGGTAAGGGCTTCGCCGGCGTCATGAAGCGCTACGGCTTCGCCGGCGGTCCTGGCGGTCATGGTGCCCACTTCCATCGCGCTCCGGGTTCGGTGGGCATGTGCGCCACGCCTTCCCGCGTGCTGAAGGGCCTGCGCCTGCCGGGTCACATGGGTTGCGACACGGTTACCGTGAAGAACCTGACCGTCATGCGCGTCGACGAGGACCAGAACCTGATCATCGTCAAGGGCGCCGTCCCCGGTGCCAAGAACGGCATCGTGCGCGTTCGCATGGCCTAACCTGGACATACTTTAAGGAGTTTCAACTACCATGACGACTATCGAGATCAAGGACGCAAGCGGGAAGAAGGCCGGCGACGCCGAGCTGACCGCTTCCGTGTTCGGCATCGAGCCGAACGTGCCCGTCATGCACCAGGTTGTGCGCGCTCAGCGTGCGTCTTGGCGCAGCGGCACCAGCAACACGCTCACCCGCGGCAAGGTCCGCGGCGGCGGCAAGAAGCCTTGGCGTCAGAAGGGCACCGGCCGTGCCCGCCAGGGCTCCATCCGCTCCCCTCAGTGGACCGGCGGCGGCGTCGTGTTCGGCCCGCATCCGCGCAGCTACGCCTTCCGCGTGAACAACAAGGAAGTCAAGCTGGCCATGCGTTCCGTCCTGTCCGCCAAGCTGGCCGACGGCCAGTTCACCGTGGTCGATGCGTTCAACTTCGAGAAGCCCCGCACCAAGGACGCCGTCGCGTTCCTGTCCGCCATGGGCTTTGAGAACCAGCGCACCACCATCGTCATCGGCAACGACGATGTGAACACGTTCCTGTCCTTCCGCAACATCAAGAAGGTCAACGTTCTTCCCGTCGCCGAGGCGAACACCTACGAGCTGCTCGACAACAAGCAACTGGTGTTCACGTCCGAGGCCCTCAAGCGCATCGAGGAGGTGCTCGCATAATGAAGGATCCCCGCGAGGTCATCATCCGTCCTATCGTGACGGAGCACAGCTACGACCAGATGGAGAAGAACGTGTACACCTTCGAGGTGGCCAAGGACTCCAACAAGGTTGAGATTCGCCAGGCCATCGAGGCTATCTTCGACGTGACGGTCGTGAAGGTGAACACCCTCAACGTCAAGCCGAAGCCCAAGCGCGTCCGCTACTCCCAGGGCAAGACCCGCACCTGGAAGAAGGCCATGGTCACGCTGAAGGAAGGCGACACCATCGAGCTGTTCGGCTAAACCCTTCAAAACTGTTGCCGCTCGGTAACGAATAGGGTTAACCTTTGAAAGAGCCCCGGAATGATCCGGGGCTCTTTCGTTATAATCGCCTTGGATTATGAGATCGCATTTGCGCTTTAGGCAGATTGATGCGTCGGGGGTGGTTTCCTTGGCATTCGTCGAATTCAATGACGTTCGCAAGGTGTATAAGATGGGCGAGGTGGAGGTTGCGGCTGCCGACGGAATGTCGTTTCATTGCGAGCAGGGCGAATTCGTCGTGGTCGTCGGGCCTTCAGGCGCCGGCAAGACCACGCTTTTGAACATGCTCGGCGGCATGGATTCATGCACGTCGGGAACCATCTTTCTGGACGGACGCGAAATCAGCGCCTTTAACGAAAAGGAGTTGACGCAGTATCGCCGGGTTGATATCGGATTCGTGTTCCAGTTCTACAACCTCGTGCAAAATCTCACCGCTCTTGAAAACGTCGAGCTTGCCAGCCAAATCTGCCCGCATCCACTTGATGCCGCCGACGTGCTGACCGAGGTGGGGTTATCCCACCGGATGGACAATTTCCCGGCACAGCTTTCCGGCGGCGAACAACAGCGCGTCGCCATCGCCCGCGCGCTGGCGAAAAACCCCAAGCTTCTGCTGTGCGACGAACCTACCGGCGCGCTCGACTACAAGACGGGCAAGGCCATTCTCGCCCTTTTGCAGGATACCTGCCGCTCTACGGGCAAAACCGTGGTGCTCATCACCCACAATTCCGCATTCTGCGATATTGCCGACCGCGTCATCCATGTTCGCGAGGGCCGCGTGGCGTCGATGTCGGTCAATGAATGCCCTATTTCGGCCGAAACGGTGGAGTGGTAGGGCATGCGCAGCGCATTCGCGAAAGATGTCGTCCGCTCCATTAGCAAATCATGGGGCCGCTTTCTCGCCATTGCGATAATGGCTGCACTCGGTTGCGGCTTCTATGCGGGCCTGCGTATGACGGGCCCCGATATGCGTCTCGCGGGGGATGAGTATTACGACGGCACGGCGCTTTGCGACCTGCGCGTGGTGTCGACGCTGGGACTTACCGACGACGAAGTCGCCATGATTCGCTGTGTGGATGGGGTTGCGGGGGTCATGCCGGCCCGGGAGGCGGACGTTATCGCCGACGTGGACGGGCAGCAGTACACCACGCGCGTTCACTCGCTTGACGTCGCGGCCGCGCGGGCGAGCACCTGCGAAGACGGCGTGAATGTTTCTTCTGATGATCCCGATTACTTGAACCGGCTGGTCCTCGAAGACGGCACGTGGCCCGCTTCCAGCAGTGAATGCCTGCTGTCCATCGACACCGTCTGGCTGACCGACGTTGCCGTCGGGGACACGGTGCGCGTGGTTGAGGGAACGCAGGACGTCGACGACACCTTCAGCGTGAAAGAGTATACGGTTTCCGGGTTCGTGCGCTCGTCGTACTATACCTGCTCCACCAGCCCTGGAACCACCACGCTCGGTTCAGGTCAGCTCGCGGCGTTCATGTACGTTCCCGACGACGCCTTTTCCGAGGACTTTCCCGTAACCGAGGCGTTCGTTTCCGTTGCGGGGGCGGCGGGGGAGGCCTGGCCGTCGCAAGCCTATCAAGAACGCGTCGATGCGGTGGCGCAAAGGCTCGACGCCCTATCCGGCGATATCGCAGCATCGCGCCTAGATGGGCTGCGGCAGACCGCGCAGGACGAGCTTGACAGCAAGAAGGCCGAGTTCGCGAGCGAGAAGGAAAGCGCCGAGCGCGAGCTAGACGACGCCCAATCCACGCTCAACGACGCGAAGACCGAGCTCGATTCCGCTGCTAGCCAGCTTTCGAGCGCGGCTTCGCAGCTTGCCGCGAGTCGGTCGCAGATAGCCTCCGGCGAGAAGGAGCTTTCCGACGGCGAGGCCCAGTATGCATCGGGCGTGGAGCAGCTGTCTCAAAAGCGCGCCGAGGCCGACGAGGCAATTGCGCAAGCTCAGGCGAAGCTTGACGAGGGCCAGGTCGCATACGACGCTGCGATGAGCCAGCGAAGCCAGCTCGAGGTTCAGCTTGAGCAAGCCCGCGCCGCCTCGCTTGCCGACGCGGCGGCCCAGCTTGAGGCGGCCATCGCGCAAATCGACGAGCAGACCGCCGGCGTTTCGGAGCAGCTCGCCGCGGGCCGCACCCAACTTGAAGAGCAGCGGGCCGCGGCGCAAAGCCAGCTCGATGCCGCACAAGACGAACTCGACGCGGCGCGCTTACGCCTTGATGCGGCATCGCAGGAGCTTGCCAGCGGAAAACAGCAGCTTGCCAGCGGCCAGGCGCAGTACGCATCGGGTTTGGCCCAGTATGAAAGCGGCAAGGCCGAGCAGGTTGAAGGCCAAGCGCAGCTGGACGAGAAGCGCGCCGAGGCCAAGGAGGGCTTCGCCGACGCGCAGCGGCAGATCGACGAGGCGCAGGCCGACATCGACGCCATCGCCGATGCCGACATCGACGTGTACGTGCTCGACCGGACGAAAAACGCCGGCGCGGAAAGCTTTAGGCAGGATGCCGGGCGCATCGATCAGATAGCGCAAGTGTTCCCGCTGCTGTTCTTCCTGGTGGCGGCTCTGGTGTCGCTTACCACCATGACGCGCATGGTCGAAGAGGAACGCGTGCTGATCGGCACCTACAAGGCGCTTGGCTATTCCGGTGCGCGCATCACGTCGAAATACGTGGTGTACGCGGTCGTCGCCAGCGGCATCGGCGCCGTCATAGGCATCGCTGCGCTGTCGCAGTTCCTCCCCTGGTTCATCATGGGCGCCTACTCCATCATGTATGCGGTGCCCTGTTGTCCCACGCCGATCGACCCCGCCCTTGCGGCGCTCTCGGCAGGGCTTGGTGTGGGCATCACGGTGGCGGCCACGTGGTTCGCCATGGCGGCCACCTTGCGCGAGCGCCCGGCCGCCCTCATGCTGCCGCGCGCCCCGAAGGCCGGCAAGCGCATCTTGCTGGAGCGCATCCGCCCGCTGTGGCGCCGGATGTCGTTCAGCTGGAAGGTGACGGCGCGCAACCTGTTCCGCTACAAGCGGCGCTTCTTCATGGCCGTGGTCGGCATCGCGGGCTGCACGGCGCTTTTGCTCACGGGTTTGGGCCTGCAGAATGCCATCAACGACATCATCGACAAGCAGTACGGCGACCTGTATCGCTTCAACACCATCGTGCGCGTGGACGACGAGGCGACATCCGAACAGCGTCAGGCGGTTGCAAGCCGCGCTCAGCAGGACGCGCAGGGCGAGGATGCCTGGGTGCGGGTGGAGAACAAGATCGTTCGCAGCCAGGACGGCTCGGCGGAGCATCGCGTCGATGTGACGGTGCCCTCCGATCCGGACAACTTCGGCACTTTCAACGTCTTGCGCGAGCGCGTGAGCGGCGCGGCCCTGTCGCTGGACGATTCCGGCGTGCTCGTCAGCGAGAAGCTCGCGCGGCAGCTCTCACTTGCGGTGGGGGATGAAGTCGATATCTACGACGAGGACGCCGTGGGCAACGTGACGGGGCAGGCGCGCAGCGTCCGGGTGGCCGGCATCATGGAAAACTATGTCGGCCAGGCCATCATCATGACGCCTGCGCTCTACGAGCAGGTAATGGGGAGCGCTCCGGTGTTCTCCACGCTGTATGCGAACCTGTCCGACGACGAGCAGGTGCGCGAGGACTTCTCGAGCGATGTGCGGGCGATGGACGGCGTGAAAACCTGCACGTTCAACGACGAAACCATCGGCAGTTACCGAACGATGCTCAAAAGCGTCGACAGCGTGGTCGTGGTGCTCGTCGTCGCGGCGGCGCTGCTCGCGTTCGTGGTGCTGTACAACCTGACGAACATCAACATCACCGAGCGGTTGCGCGAGATAGCGACGTTGAAGGTTCTCGGCTTCACGCAGCACGAGGTGAACGCCTATATTTATCGGGAAACGCTGCTGCTGGCCGTCATCGGAGCCGTGGTCGGGCTGGCCCTCGGCGTGGTCATGGAGGGCTACGTCATCACCACGGCCGAGGTCGATCAGGTGATGTTCGGGCGCGATATCCACGCGCCGAGCTTCATCGTGGCGTTCCTTTTGACCATGGTGTTCTCGGTGGTGGTGACGCTTGCGATGCGCGGGAAGCTGCGCCGCATCGATATGGTGGAAAGCCTGAAGTCCAACGAGTAGCGCTCAGGCCGCTAGGGCAGCACGGCGGCCTTGCGCTACAATAGCCGCTGGCTGCAGTTCGGCAGCCTCGTTTCAGCTGTAAAGGGGAATCATTCTATGAAGGTATCCGAGAAGAAGCTCGAGGACGGCCGCATCCAGCTCGACGCCATCGCGGCGACGGCGGAAGTGGCGCAGGCGCTCAACGTGGCGCGCTATTCGTTCTGCGCGAAGATGGGCATCCAGGTCAAGCCCGGCCAGGCTCCCGAAGCAGCTGCCCAAGAGGCGCTCGGCATCAAGGATCTCGACACGGTGGCGCAGCAGATGGCCGTCGATTACCTGGTCCCGTTCGCGGTGGACAAGCGCAACCTCTGCCCGGCCTATCCGCCCAAGGCCCAGTTCGCCGAGCCCATCAAGCGCGGCCAAACGTTCGAATTCACCTTGCAGGTGGTTCCCAAGCCCGCGTACGAGCTGGATACGTACGAGCCCGTCACCATCACGGTCGCGCCGTTCAGCTTCGACGAGCGCGCGGTGGATGCCGAGCTGAAGGGCCTTGCGGAGAGCTTCGCCACCTTCGAGAAGGACGAGGCGCACCCCATTGGCGACCATGACGCGGCGCTCATCGCCATCGAGGCGAGTCAGGCGGGCAAACGCCTCGACAACCTCTGCACTGACGGCCGCACCTACATCATGGGCATGCAGCTGATGCCCGAGGAATTCGAGCGCAATCTCGTCGGCATGACCGCCGGCGACGTGAAGGAGTTCGAATTCACCGTGCCGAATATGCCCGACGACGCCCAGGAGCCCTTCAAGTGCACCGTCACCGTCAAGGAGCTCCAGCGCAAGGTGATTCCCGAGATCGACGACGAATTCGTCGCGAAGAACGTGCCGATGGTGCGTGACGCGAAAGCCCTGCGCGGTAGCGTCGCCGAGCGCCTGCGCGCCCAGGCGGCCAACGAGTACAATGAGATGAAGCTCTCCATGGCCGCCGAGGAGCTGGGCCGCCGCTTCAAGGGCCGCATCGCCGACGAGGTCTACGAGGCCATGCGTGAGACGCTACTGACTAACATCAAGATGTCCCTCGCCCAGCAGGGCGTTCAGTTCGACCAGTTCGTGCAGGCGCAGGGCGGCGAGCAGCAGTTCGGCATGATGCTCATGGTGCAGGCGCGCCAGATGCTCGTGTCCGGCTATGCGCTCGACGCGGTGTTCCGCCACGAGAACATGGAGCTGACCGACGAGGACATCCTGGCATCGTGCCGCGCGATGAACCCCTCCGACCCCGAGTCCGTCCGCCGTCAGATGGAGGGCAACGGCCAGGGCTTCGTGCTGCGCGAAACGGCGGAGCGCTTGAAGGCCAACCGCTGGCTGCTCGAGCATGCCCAGGTGGTTGAGCGGGAGCAGCAGGCTTAGGGGCCTGGGTTGTCGCAAAAGAGCTGTTTGCGGAAGCGCCGATTCGCGAAGAAACCGTGAACCTGCGCTGCGCATCGGGCGCGCCGCAGCATCCGTGCTATTATGCAAAGGCTTGTCTTCCGCCTTGGTCGGAAACCAAGGCATGGTCAAAAGGAGTAACCAGACATGAAACAGGGAATCCACCCGGAGTACGTTGACTGCACCGTCAAGTGCAGCTGCGGCAACACGTTCCAGACGCGTTCCACCAAGCCCGAGCTGAAGATCGACATCTGCAACGTCTGCCATCCGTTCTACACGGGCCAGCAGCGCTTCGTCGACACTGGCGGACGCGTGCAGCGCTTCGCCGACAAGTTCGGTTCCGCCAAGGAGCAGGTGGCTGCTCGCGAGGCCGCCCGCAAGGCGGATCGCGCCGCCAAGGCCGCCGAGGCCGAGGCCGCTCGCAAGGCTGAGCGCGAGGCCAAGGCTGCTGCCAAGGCCAAGCGTGCCGAGGAGTACGCCAAGAAGGCTGCCGCCGAGGCTGAGAAGGCCGCTGCCGCCGAGGCCGCTGCCGCCGCCGAGGCCACCGAGCCCGAGGCGACCGCTGCCGATGAGGCCGCCGTCGACGCTCTGGTCGAGGAAAAGGCCGCTGAATAGCGCCTACGCTTTCCAATCCGGTCTGAAAAGGAAGCCCCGTCACGTTGTGGCGGGGCTTCCTTGCGCTTGAGGGTTGGTTGTTGTTTTTCCGTCTAGCCGGCGTTTTGCTGCTCTTTCAGGCTCGCCATTACCAGCGCCTCGCCGAAAAGCGGGCCGGCGCCGTTGCATACCGCGAATTTCGCCTTCTCGGGGTCGTGGACCACGCTGCCGGCCAGCTCGTGCACGCCCCACTTCAGCAGAAACGGCGTCATGACGACGCTCGGCCCGACCATGACGGTGCAGGCGCCTTCGGCGAGGTTGAGCAAGCGCGGGGCTGTCTTGTTGATGAGCGTCACGCCGGTGATGAAGGCGAAATCGGCCTGCGGCAAGACGTATTCGCATGCGGGGTCGGGCGTGTCCAGCCCGTCGCGGCAATTGCGCTCCAGCACGGTGAGGTTGGCGTATTCGGCGATATCGGCCACGTGAGGGAAATGCCCGACCACCACCACGTTCGCGCGCCCGTCGAAGGCCCCTATCGCGCCTCGGTACGCCTGGAACGCGTCTTTGGGGCCGTTGCTGCCCCTCTCGCCCTCGGCGTGATGGTCGGAGGGCGGGGCATAGGTGCAGCCAAGCGGGTCAAGCAGCTCGCGTCGAGAATACCAGGCGTTAAGCGCGGCAATTCCCAGCGATGCCTCCTCGAAGCACCACGACTTCGCCAGTTCCGCCACATGCCGCAGCTCCATGCCGCGCAGGTCCATCTTGAAGGTGCGCTTGGCCCCGCCGCGCGTGGTGAAGGCGACGCCTACGCCGCAGTCGGCCTCGACGTAGGACCAATGCAGGCCTAAGCAGTAGTCGCGCACGATGATGCCTTCGGGAATCTGCCCGATTAAGTGGTTGTACAGTTTCCAGTTCGACCCGCGCTCGTAGGTGCCGGGAAACGAAATGGGCCCTTCGGGGGCTTTGAGCGTGGAACATGCTTTGGCGCTGGTCATGGTGTTCCTTCCGTGTGGCGACCTGACGGTCGCGAGCGAATTATCTTCGCCTATGATATACCCTCGGCAACTGCTTGGGCTTAAGGGAAGCGAGGCTTGGATGCTGTTTGTTTTGACGGGCGATGTGCAAATCGGGAAAACGCGCTGGCTGGAGGCGCTTTGCGCCGAGCTGGCGGCCCGGGGAGTCGTCGTGTCCGGCGTGATCGCGCCGGGGCAGTGGGTCGCCCGCGCGCCGGGTCGGGCACCGGGTCGCCACGGCCTTGATGGGGCGGGGCGCTTCGAGAAGCTCGGCATTGACAACGTGCTCTTGCCGCAAGGCCGCCGCATCGAATTCGCTCGCCGTCGTGATTTGGCCAGCGCGGGCGACGGATTTTCCGATGGGGGGCAGGCCCGCGCAGCTGGGCTTGGATGGGCCATCTCCGACGAGGCCATTGACGTGGTGAACGATCACTTCGCGCAGCTTGGGCGGCAGGCGTCTTGCCAAGTTGATGCCGCCGTGTGCGGAGGCGCCGGTGCAGGTGGGCTGCTGGTCGTCGATGAGCTGGGGCGCTTGGAGCTTTTGCGGGACTGCGGGCTGGTGCGGGCGATGGAGCTGCTCGATAGGGGCCCCACTCGGGCGTTTCCCCATGCGCTTGTTGTAGTGCGCGAAACGCTGCTCGACGACGCGCTCGCACGTCTCGAGCCCACTTGGGACGATGTCGTTGCCATCGGGCCCGACGACGCGGCCCGCCTGCGCATCTTCGCAGCTTTCGGACTATCCTGAGCGAGGCGCGCTAGGCCGAGCGCCGCGCGAGGGGCGGGGTTCGAAGCGAATGTTCGCCGGCCCGCCTCGCCGGCAGGTGGATAGCGGCTAGAAGAACACCTTCGCCGCGTGTTGATAGAACCCCTCGTCCTTGTGG
>CAVGAF010000032.1:0-20615 GCA_963627055.1 Butyrivibrio sp. CAG:318
AGCGCATCGAGGACGTCGTCAACGGCGCGCACCGCATGAATGGACAGAACCTTGCCGCCCGCCTCGGCACACGCGCGCGCAACGGTTTCGAACACCTGCAGCTGCGCTTCTCGTGCGACGACATGTCGCGGAGAAAAATCCAGCCCCACTTCGCCGACGAAGCGGTTGACGGCGACGAGCCGACGAAGCTCATCGAACCCGCGCGTTGGCCCGCCCGTCGCACCGGCGCCATCCTCGTCAACCCACCAGGGATGCAGCCCCACGCCCACACGCATGCCCGGCACGTCCGAAAGCGCCGCCCGTTGCGTCGCGAACTCCGCCGGCGTCACCGTATTCGAAAATGCACCCACGCCGCTGGCGGCAAGGTCGGCAGCGGCCCGCACGGCATCATCGCAGAACCCGAGATGGCAATGCATATCGAACAGGGTTGGGGTCATCGCGCCTCGTTTCTCGCAAGGTTCATCCCGCATTGAAACTTCTCTTGCGAGGCTCGCCCGCATCAAGATTTCGTAGGCCCGAGCGAGAGCTCGGGCATGCCGCCGGCGATAGCGGGGCGGGACAACCCCACCGGCCGGCCAACCACCAGGATCGATCGCAAGATCGACCCTTTGCAGAGAGCGCCTTCAGGCGCGACGCCTATTTCGGCACAGCGGGCTACCAACCGCCAACCGCACGCCTCTACGCCTCGGGCACCTGCGCTATCTCGCACAGAACTTTCCCGGCGATCATCTGGCCGAAAATCGGCGGCATGAACGACGCAGTGCCCAGATTGGTACGCTCCTTGCGCGACGCCCCTTCCAACGGCGGGCGCTTCACCGGCTCCTCGCACGAATACAGCACGCGCAGCTTGCGGATGCCGCGTTTGCGGCATTCCTTGCGCATGACGCGCGACAGGGGGCAGTTCACCGTCTTCGAAATGTCGGCGAAGCGAATGCATTCCGGATGCAGCTTGTTCCCGCCGCCCATGCTGGAAATGAGCGGCATGCCCGTACGGTCGGCGTACGCGGCGATGGCGAGCTTGGTGGACACCGAATCGATGGCGTCGATCACCATGTCCACCCGCCCGAGGTACTTATCCAGCAGCGCAGGGATGTCGTCGGCACGTAGGAACATGTCGAGCGCCTCGACCTCGCACGCCGGGTTGATGTCGGCCACCATGGAGCGCACCACGTCGTGCTTCTTGCGCCCAAGCGTGCTGTGGTACGCGATGGCCTGACGGTTGATGTTGCTTTCGCTCACCACGTCGTGGTCGATCACCACCAAATGACCGATGCCGCCGCGCGCAAGCGCCTCCACGCAGTTCGAACCCACGCCGCCCAAGCCGATCACCATGACCGTGGCCTTTGCCAGCCGCTCAAGGCCGGCGCGCGTCATGATAATTTCCAGCTTCTCGGTCGGCGTCCCTTGGCGCGTGCGCACCTTCAGCGACTCGACAACCTCCTCATGGGCGGCGCGCTGCGCCTCGGCATGGTTTTGCATATCAGCGTTTCAACCTTTCAGCGAAGACGGCTGGTTAAGCCGCGTTCTCCTCGATAGCCTTCGCAGAGCCGCAGCCGAGGATCAGATAGAAGATGTAGGGCAGGATGACCAGGCCGACGGTGAAGCCGACGCCCTTGCCGAAGCGGCGGGCGACCTGGCGAAGCACGATGCAGCGGATGACGAACAGGGCGATCGCGCACAAAGACGCGATATATGCGACGGTGTCGTTAACGGGAATGCGGCCGACGTACGTGAGGGCGTCAAGCACGATGAACGCGATGCACAGCGCCTGCGCGCAGCCCGCCTTCGAAGACATTTCCCACTCGCTGTAAACCGGGATGAGCTGCGACCAGCCATGGCCGCCCATCTTGCTGACGGTCCGCCAACGGCCGACGATGGCGAGCACCCAGACGATGACGCCGATCAGGCACAGCGCCAGTATCCCGGCGAGAACGGCGCTCACATCTCCGCTCGAGACGTACGTGCCGTCTGCCTGCGCCTGGGCGACGATTTCGTTGACTAGGGAGTCGGTATTCATGATGATTCCTCTCTTCAGGGGGGACTGCTATCCGCGAATAGCTCAACAGCCCCATAATACCCGGTTTTCCGCTCCCCGCCGCAGCAACCTGGCAACTTTATCTTGTCGCGAAGCTAATGCGCACCTCACCATGAGACGATGCCGAAAGAACGGAGCAGGTCAACGAAGAAGACAACCGCGACAAAAGCGCTGACCACTAGGGAGACGACGCGTTCGGCGGTGCCCATGGGCCTGTCCGCCCCCACACTCTTTCCGCGCACGGCCTCGAGAAAGAACGTCACGGCGAGCAAGACCATCGAAACATTGAAAGCCACGTCGCCGACCGCGGTATCGAAACCGAGCAGTTTGACCAAAAGGAAGATCAAAGCAGCGATGGCGGAAGGCAGCCGTATCCACCACACGGGGTCGTGCAAGGCGTCTTTAACAGTTTCACGATACGGTTTGTCGGACATGGGGAATCCCTCCTCGACGCTTTTCGGATTGACGATTATAGGCCACTCGGACATCTTGCGGGCGAGCCTGATTACGAGCGATCTTGACGGCGGGGCCGCTCAATCACCTCATCCGAGCACTACCACCGTATCACAAGTGCCCGCAAAGCAGGCAGCGCCATCTATTTGCGGAACCAACGTGCACCAAGAAGGAACCAACGTCCCCGCCGCGCGATGGGAATGCCACAAACCGGGAAGAGGCCGGTTGGGAACTGGCGGGATTTATCGGCGATTGCCCAAGGCTTTTATTTCGTGATCAGCCGCACCAGCTGGTCGATCTCGTCCTCGCTCAAGCCGCAGTTCGCAAAGTAGGTGCGTGCAGGCTGCGCGTAATCCGCCGACTCCAGCGTGGCGGCATCGGCATCGGCCGCGCCCCCCGCAAGCCCGTTCAGATATCCTGCAAAGTCGTTAAAGTACACCGAAACGACCGCGTTGTAGCGATCGGGCGTACCGTCAGCTGTTATGCCGTAATAGTTGGCGTAGGTAATCATGTAGTCGGCACGCAACTCGTCGTAGCTTGCGCCAGCCAGCGCCTCCAGGAGTATGCACACAAACCCGGTGCGGTCCTTGCCCTCCATGCAGTGAATGTAGGCGGGGCCGCCATTGGCCAGCAGATGCCGCACGCCCTTCGCGACGCCTTCCTTGTAAGCGGCAGAGTCATAGTCGGCCGACATGCCCAGCAACGCGTCGGCACCCCGCTCATACAGGCTACGCGTATAGCTGGACGAGAAGCTGCTCTCCGCGAAGTACTTCTGCATGTTCGCCTCGGTGTCGGCCAGGTCGATAATGTCGACAATGCCGGTCTTCTCAAGCAGCGCATCGGTGATGGCGGCGCGGTTGCGGCTGTTGTCCACCGGGGAGGCGCCGCGGTACAGGAAGCCATCCTTCAAATTCCCACCGGAAAGCGCCCTGAAATTGCTGAACTGCTCGTCGCTCGCGTAATCGGAACGATTCATCGAGTACGTCTGCGAAAGGTTCTCATACGTGGAGCGATACTTTCCCGGCGTGTTCATCGTGACAGTAACCGTGTCGCCATCGGACAGGCCAGCCGCGGACCACAGCGTACCGTTCATGCGCCCCACGGTGATGTAGGGCTCCTTGGGATAGGCGACCAAAACCGGCTGCCCCCTCCTCACGTAATAGCCGTCGAAGTAAGGCACGTCGGTCAAGGTGTAACCGTTGCTGAAGGAAATGTCGCAGCTATCGCCGAAGGCGAAGCCCGCTTCGGCGAGGTCATCGGACGTGAAATCGGTCACCGCGGAGTCAAAACGCTCCTGCTGCACGACGGTGCCGACGATGATGGCGGCCTGATCGAGGTTGCCGAACTCGGTGCCTTCAACGGTGAAGGAGCCCTTCGTCGGCGAGCCGTCGCTCGCCGCACAACCGGCTACCGAGGCGGCCGACGCCGCCAGCAAGACCGAAAGGGCCGCCGCCGCGACCTTTGGGGCCACGGGCTTTGCTCCCTTGCGCCCCGCAGACCGCCCGGCGAGCCCGGCAGGCGCCTTTCGAGCCTCGTTCGTCTCGTTTCCGTTGTCGCTCCCGGCCGCGTACATGGCGAACCTCCTTGATCGTGGGGGCGTGCGAAGCGCACCGCATTTTGATTCGCACCATTATACGTAACTGCATGTATACACGCACATGCGCAAATCTGCGCTTTTCGCGGCAGATGGGCCCGCAAGAGCGGCTTTCGGTATCATGGGCGCAACGACAACAAGATTGGAGAAGCCCACCATGTGCGGTATCTGCGGATTCACCCAAGCTGACGAGAAAAGCCTGCCCACGCTTAAGGCCATGTGCGACATCATGGCGCATCGCGGCCCCGACGGCGAAGGCCAGTACCTCGACGCGGAAAGCGGCATCGCCTTCGGGCATCGCCGCCTGTCGCTCATTGACCTCGCGGGCGGCAATCAGCCCATGGTGCGCGCCTCCAACGAGCACGACGCCGCCATCACCTCGCCGGCGCAGCACCTTGACGGCACCCCGTGCTCCACGCCCGAGCAGGCGGCCGCCAAGGGCGATTTCGCCATCGTGTTCAACGGCGAAATCTACAACTACCAGGACCTGCGCGCCGAGCTTGAGGGCTTTGGCTGGTCCTTTAAGACCAACTCCGACACGGAAGTGCTGCTCACCAGCTACCTGCACTGGGGCGAGGGCATGCTCGACCGCCTGCGCGGCATGTTCGCGTTCGCCATTTGGAACCGCACAAGCCGCGAGCTTTTTTGCGCGCGCGACTTCTTCGGCATCAAGCCGTTCTACTACACGCAGCAAAACGGCCAGTTCATCTTCGCCAGCGAGATCAAGTGCATCTTGGAGCACCCGGCCTACACGCGCGAGCTCAACCGCGCCGCGCTCGAGCAGTACCTGTGCTTCCAGTTCAGCGCCCTGGACGAGACGTTCTTCAAGGGAATCTTCAAGCTGCCGCCGGCGCATTGCATGACCGTGCACGCCGACGGCGCAACCTCTATGCGCCGCTACTGGCGCCCGGAGTACCACTTCGACGAGCAGCGTTCGCGCGAGGCCACCGTCGACGCCATCGATGAGGCCATGCGCGACAGCGTGCGCTATCACAACGTGGCCGACGTCGAGGTGGGCAGCTTCCTGTCCTCGGGCATCGACTCCAGCTACATGGCGGCGTGCCTGGCGAAGGAGAACCCCGACATCAAGACGTTCACCGTGGGCTTCGAGTGCTACAAGAACGCCGCGGCCAACAACCAGGAAGGCGCCGGCGGGAAAACCATGCGCGACGAGATTTCCTGGGCCGAGGAGCTTGCCGACGAGCTGCACATCGCCAACACGTCCAAGCATATCGGCGAGGAGGAGTACTGGGAAAGCCTGCCGCGCGTGCAGTGGCACATGGACGAGCCGTCGGCCGACCCGTCGGCGGTGGCGCTGTACTTCGTCGACCAGATTGCCGCGACGCAGGTCAAGGCCGTGCTTTCCGGCGAAGGCGCCGACGAGTTCTTCGGCGGCTACCGCATCTACCAGACGCCGTTTTCCAACGCGAAGCTTTCCTGGGCGCCAAAGGGGCTTCTGCGCGGGGCGTCGGGGGCCATGCGCAAGCTGGGCATCCGCGGTGCGAACTACCTTGAGCGCGCCAGCGAAACCCCCGAAGACTGGTACTACACCAACGCCAACGGCGTGGCCTTCACCACCGACGAGCGCGCGGCGCTGTTGCGCGGCGGCTGTTGCGCCCCCACCCCGCAGGAGCTGACCGCGCCGGTGTACGCCGAGGTGGCCGGCCTGGACGAAACCACGCGCATGCAGTACGTCGATTTATACTTCTGGCTAGTGGGCGACATCCTGCTGAAGACCGACAAGATGTCGATGGCCCATTCGCTCGAATCGCGCGTGCCGTTTTTGGACCGCCGCGTGTTCGACGTGTCCGCCACCATCCCCACGCCGCTGAAGGCCAACGAGCAGCAGACGAAGATCACCCTGCGCGAGGCCGCCGAGCGCGCCATCCCGCGCGATTGGGCGCAGAAGGAGAAGCTCGGATTCCCGGTTCCGGTGGTGAATTGGCTGCGCGAGGACAAGTACTACAACCAGGTAAAGGAATGGTTCACCGGCGACATTGCACGCGAGTTCTTCAACACCGACGAGCTGGTGCGCCTGCTTGACGAGCACAAGGCCGGCGCCGACCGCAGCCGCAAGATCTGGATCGTCTACATGTTCCTCATGTGGTACAAGATCTACTTCGTGGACAAGACGGTTCCGGAAAAGCCGGTTGCGCGCTAGAAACCCCACGGAACAGCAAACGGCCCCGCACTCGCGGGGCCGTTTCGTTTGGGACGTTACGCCAGGTTGCCGTTCGGACGCCGCGCCCTGCAACCCTTCGCGCGCCAAGCGAACTTTCGCGCGACGCGACAAGCGGCCTTTCACACGCTACGCCAAGCGGTCGGCCCTGACGCTTGTGAAGTGGCCATGCTCGTCCTCGAACACGCACAGCTTCCTGTCACGGCTTTCGTAATAGCGCGAGAACGTCGCAAAATGCTCCTTACGCTCGCGGCGGGCGTCATGCAGCTTCTCGCGAATCAGCGAACCGATGCCGTCCTCAAGCTCCTCCGCGCGCTCCGGGGCGCGCTCTTCCCGCCGCATTAGTACTCCACCCGCCAAAACACCAGGCCAGCGGCCGGGGCGTTCTCGCCTGCGGCCTTGCGATCGCACGCCGCAAGCACTTCGCCCACCCATTCGGGAGCGCGCTGCCCGCGCCCGACCGCCACCAGCGTGCCCACAATGGTGCGCACCATGGAATGCAAAAACGCGTTGCCGACCACCTTGATGGTCAGCACATCCTCGCCCATGACGGCCTCGCGCGCTAGCGACAGCTCCAGCACGTTGCGTTGCGTCGGCTTGCCCACGGCGCTCGCCGCCATGCAGAAGCTCTTGAAGTCGTGCTCGCCCACCAAATATTCGGCGCCGCGGCGCATGGCCTCAACATCGAGCGGCGCGGTCACATGCCAGCAGAAGTCGCGCATGAACAGCGGCGGCACGTCACCGCAACAAATGTGGTAATGGTATTCGCGCCAACGCGCGTCGAAGCGCGCCGAAAAGCCGGCCGCACGCTGCTCGACCTCACGCACCGTAATGCCCTCGTGCGTCAACGCGTTTAAGCTGCGGCGCAGACTATGCAGAGTACGACCGCCCAGCTCGCCGGCGTTCAGGTCGAAGGACGCCACCTGCCCGAGCGCATGCACGCCGGCATCGGTTCTCCCCGAGCAAACAATCTCGACCGGACGACGGAGCACCAGCGAAAGCGCCTGCTCCAGCTCGCCCTGCACCGTGCACTGCCCCGGCTGGCGCGCGAACCCGTTGAAGGGAGCGCCGTTGTAGGACACCGTGAGCGAATACGTCTCGTCCGGCGTTGCCCGCACAAACCCTTCCGCATCCGATGCGCGCGTGAATTCCTTCGCCATGCCCCGCACGCCCTACGCGATCATCACGCTTGAGCCGAACAGGTCGCGCAGCTCCGAGCGCATGATGGGGCTTGCCGAATCGACCGTCACCGGCAGCTCGGCGCGGAACTTGTGCCCGTCGGCCTGGTTCACGAACAGCACCACGCCGTCACGGCCAGGATACGATTTCAGGATGCGATTCAGGCGCAGGGATTTCGACTGATCGAACGCCGACATGGGCACGCTCAGCTCAAGGCGGCGCGGACGCGCGTCCTCCTCGCTCAGCTCAAGCGTCTCCATCTCGAACGCCATGATCTGGTTGCCGCGATCCGAATGCTCGAACTTGCCCTTGATCTTGACGATCGCGTCTTCCTGAATCGCTTCGGCGTTCTCGTCGTACTTGAAGCAGATGCACTCGATATGCCCCGTGGTGTCCTCGAGTTCGAACGTGGCCATCTTCGTGCCGCGCTTCGTCAACTTGGTAACCACATTGGAAACCATGCCCACGAACACCGCGGACTTGATTTCCTTGGTGCGTTCGGCCAGATCCCCCAGCTGATACTTCGTGATATGCGAGATGTAGTTCTCGTACGGCGTCAGCGGATGATCCGAGACGTAGATCTTCATGATCTCCTTCTCGTACGTGAGCAGCTGGCGCTTGGGCCACTCGATGCCGTCGGGCGCAGGCACTTCTTCCTGGAAGCCCGAGTCATCGTCGTCGGCGAACAGATCGAACATGCTCACCTGGCCGCGATCGCGGTCTTTCTGACGCTTGGCCGCGCCTTCCAGAAGCGGCGTCTCCTCGATGAAGTACATCAGCTGCTTGCGCGTGTACCCCGTTGAATCGAACGCGCCGCCCTTGATGAGCGCTTCGAGCGTTTTGCGGTTATAGCACTTCGAATCCACGCGGTTGACGAAGTCGTGCAAGCTGGTGAACGGGCCGTTCGCCTCGCGTTCAGCAATGATCTCGTCGGCGACGTTGCGCCCGACGCCGCGCACGCCGACCAGGCCGAAGCGAATGCCGCTCTCAACCGGCGTGAACTCGGCATTCGACGAATTGATGTCCGGAGGCAGCACGGGCGTGCCGTTGTGGTTGCAGCTCGAAATATAGCGAATCAAACGGTCGGTGTTGCCCATGTAACTGGACAGCACGGCCGCCATGTATTCATTGGGATAGTGCGCCTTCAAGTAAGCCGTGCGCATAACCAGGATCGAATACGCGGCCGAGTGCGACTTGTTGAACGCGTACTTGGCGAATTTCTCCGCATCGTCCCAAATTTTCTTGGCGATCTCCAGCGAGTAGCCGTTCTCGACGGCGCCGTTGTTCCAGTCCTCCTGCAGCATGCGCATGATGTCGAGCTTTTTCTTGCCCATTGCTTTGCGCAACTTGTCTGCCTTGCCGGCCGAAAAGCCGCTCATGACCATGGACACGCGCATGATCTGCTCTTGATAGACCATCGTGCCGTATGTTTCCTCGAGCACCGGACGCAGGCGGTCGTCGTAGTAGTGCACCGGCGTGCGGCCGCTTGCCACTTCCACATAGTCGTCCACCATGCCGGACTCCAACGGGCCCGGGCGGTTCAGGGCGATCGAAGCCACGATGTCGCTGAAACGACGCGGTGGGAGCCGCGCGAACAGGCTCACGTACAGGCCGCCCTCAACCTGGAACAGACCGTCCATGTTGCCGGAGCGCATCAACTCGAACGCGCCCTCGTCGTCGATCGGGATTTCCTCGGGAAGAATTTTGCGCCCGGTGGTCGCCTCGACGTTGCGGCACGCCCTCGACAGCACGCCCAAGGTGCGCAAACCCAGGAAGTCCATCTTCAACAGGCCGAGGTCGGGCGTGTAGTGGCCGTCGTACTGCGTGATGATGCCGCCGCCTTTGGTGTCGCGCTTGACCGGCACGTGGTCGGCCATCGGGTCGCGGCAGATAATGGTTGCGCACGCATGCACGCCTTCGCCGCGCACATGGCCCTCGATGGAGCGCGCCGCATCGATAACCGCCTTGACGTCCTCTTCCGTTTGGTAGGCTTTGGCCAGATCGGGGTTGGTGTCGAGGGCCTTGTCGATGGTGATGCCCAGCTCGTCGCCGATCATCTTGCAGATCTTGTCGCCCACGCCGTAAGGGTAGTCGAGCACGCGCGCGGAGTCGCGCACGGCATTTTTGGCCTGCAGCTTGCCGAACGTGATAACGCCGGTCACATGGTCGGCGCCGTACACCTCGCGGATATGGTCGATAACTTCCTGGCGACGTTCATCCTCGAAGTCGCAGTCGATATCGGGCATCTCCACGCGCTCGGGCGACAGGAAGCGTTCGAACAGCAATCCGTTGGAAATCGGCTCCAGGTCGGTAATGCGCATGGCGTACGCGACGATGGAGCCGGCAGCCGAACCACGGCCCGGGCCGACGCCGATACCCTGGCTACGCGCCCAGTCCAGGTATTCCTGCACAATGAGGAAGTATGCCGGGAAGCCCTGCTGGATAATGACGCTCATCTCGTATTCCGCACGTTCAAGCGGCTCGGCAGGGATGGGGTCGCCGTAACGCGCCTTCATGCCCTCCATAACCTGATGGCGGAACCAGCTCTCGTCCGTTTCGCCCTCCGGCAGCGGGAATTTCGGCAGAATGGAGTCGCGCTCGAGCACGACGTTGCATTTCTCGGCAACCTCGACGGTGGTGTCGCAAGCCTCGGGGAATTCCGCCAAGGCTTCGCGCATCTCCTCTTCCGTCTTCATGTAGAACTGGTCGTTCTCGAACTTCATGCGGTTCGTCTCGTTGACCGAGGAACCGGTGCCGATGCACAGCATGATGTCCTGCGCCTTCGCATCTTCTTGAAGCAGGTAGTGGAAGTCGTTCGTGCCGATGGTTTTCAGTCCGGCCTGCTGCGCAACCTGGGTGAGCTGGCGGTTCAACTCGGTTTGCGTCAAGCCGCCGTCGGTGCGGATGCCCTGGTTCTGCAACTCAATGTAGAAGTCGCCCGGCTCAAAGCAGCTGGCGAACTTGTTCGCCCATTCGACCGCCTCGTCGAACTGGCGATTGTCCAGAAGCTTCGGAATGATGCCCGCGATGCACGCCGACGAGCCGATAATGCCCTTGCCGTACTTTTGCAGCATGGAAAACGTGGTGCGCGGTTTGTAGTAGAAGTTGTCGACGTGCGATTCGCTGACCAGGTGCAACAGGTTGTGATAACCCTCGTTGGTCTTCGCAAGCAGCAGCAAGTGGTACAGCTTCGGCTTGATGTCCTTGCGAAGCTCTTCGTCAATAGTGAAGTAGACCTCGCAGCCGTAAATGGGCTTGACCTTCTTGCCGGTCTCCTTTTCGACGGCCGCGCAGGCGTCGCAAAGCTCGGGAACGCCGGACATGACGCCGTGGTCGGTAATGGCGATTGCCGGCATGTCCAAATCAGCGGCGCGGCGCACCATGTCCTTGATGTGCGTCAAGCCGTCGAGCAGGGAATATTCGGTATGGTTGTGCAAATGTACGAATGCCATCTGATGTGCCTCGAATCCGCGTGTTGTGTTCGCCTCACATGATAGCAGCCGCCATCAACGTCGCACACCGAACAAACGATGGTTTCCAAACGAAGCCATACAAAAATCCCCCTGCCCGAAAGGGGCAGGGGGATCCGCAAGTGCAGCCGTTACGGTACGACCATCGCGTTGCCAGCAGTCGAAAACGGCCGCTGTTACTTGCTCAAGTCAGACCACTAAGCAGCCACAGGTTCAGCGCTGTCGGCAAGGATGATCACCTTGCTGTCAGTCACCTGCACGTAGCCACCCTTGACTTCGAAGCGTTGCACGTCGCCACCGGCAGGCGTCAGGCGAATCTCGCCGTCAGCCAGCACCGACACCAAGGGCGCGTGACCGGCCAAAATGCCCATCTCGCCCTCGACGCCCGGAACGACGACCATCTCGGCCTCGCAGGAAAGAAGCTTTGCAGCAGGTGTGACGATGTCGCACATGAAGCTAGCCATACTACGCTTCTTCCTTCTTCATCTCTTCGTACGCGGCGTACACGTCGTCGATGCCGCCCTTCAGGCGGAAGCACTGCTCGGGGATATCGTCGCACTCGCCGTCGAGAATGGCGGCGAAGGAGCGAACGGTGTCCTCCATCTTGACGTACTTACCGGCCAGACCGGTGAACTGCGTAGCCACGTGGAAGCACTGGCCGAAGAACTGCTGAGCCTTACGTGCACGGGACACGGTCAGCTTCTGCTCCTCGGACAGCTCGTCCATACCCAGGATGGCGATGATATCCTGCAGGTCCTTGTAGTTCTGCAGCAGCTCCTGGATACCGGTAGCCACACGATAGTGCTCCTCGCCGACGATAGCCGGGTCGAGAGCGCGAGACGTGGACTCCAGCGGGTCGACGGCCGGGTAGATGCCCAGCTCGGCAATGGAACGGGACAGAACCGTCTTGGCGTCCAGGTGCGTAAACGTCGTAGCCGGGGCGGGGTCGGTCAAGTCGTCGGCGGGCACGTAAACGGCCTGCACGGACGTGATGGAGCCCGTGTTCGTGGACGTGATGCGCTCCTGCAGGTCGCCCATCTCCGTTGCCAGCGTGGGCTGGTAACCAACGGCGGAAGGCATGCGGCCGAGCAGTGCGGACACCTCGGAACCGGCCTGCGTGAAGCGGAAGATGTTGTCCACGAACAGCAGAACGTCCTGGCCCTGGTCACGGAAGTACTCGGCCTCGGTCAGACCAGCCAGGCCGACGCGCAGACGAGCTCCCGGAGGCTCATTCATCTGGCCGTAGACCAAGCAGGTCTTGTTGATAACGCCGGAATCGCTCATTTCCAGGTACAGGTCGGTACCCTCACGGGTACGCTCACCAACGCCGGTGAACACCGAAGTGCCGCCGTGCTCCTGAGCCAGGTTGTTGATGAGCTCCTGGATGATAACGGTCTTGCCAACGCCGGCGCCGCCGAACAGGCCGGTCTTGCCGCCCTTGACGAACGGCTCGATCAGGTCGATGGCCTTGATGCCCGTCTCGAAGATCTCGGTCTTCGTGACCAGCTCGTCATACTCGGGCGCAGGACGATGGATGGGCATAAAGCCGGTAACCTCGGGCATCGGCTTCTCGTCGACGGGCTCGCCCATGACGTTCCAGATGCGGCCCAGGGTTTCCTGGCCGACCGGCATCATGATGGCATGACCCGTGTCCTGCACGTCCAGGCCACGCACCAGACCGTCAGTCGAGCTCATGGCGACGGAACGGACGATGTTGCCCGGCAGGTGGGTTTCGACCTCGAGGACGACATGAACGTCGCCCACCTCGGTCTTCGCGTCAACCGTCAGCGCGTTGTAAATCGCCGGCAGCTGAGCGGGAGGGAACTCGACGTCGACGACAGGACCGACGACACGCACGATGCGACCGACAGCGCCCTTGCTGGCCTCGACTTCCTCCTTAGTAAACAAATGTTCAGCCATTTAATCCTCCAAAGCAGCAGCGCCACCGACGATTTCCGAAATCTCGGTCGTGATAGCGCCCTGGCGTACGCGGTTATACAATCTGGTCAACGTGTTAACCATCTCGGTGGCGTTGTCCGTTGCCGACATCATGGCGTTGCGGCGTGCGCCCTGCTCAGCAGCTGCCGAGTCAACCAGTGCGTGATACAGCGTGGTACGCACATACGACGGCAGCAACTGGTCAAGAACAGCCTCGGGGCTCGGCTCGAAAATGACGTCGCCCTCGAGGTGCTCGCTAGCACCTTCGGATTCGTCCGCGGAAACGAACTTGTCCGTGTCGACGGGGAGCAGCATCTCCTCGCGAAGCTGCTGCTCTGCCGCATTCTTAGCGTGGTTATACACCACGATAACCTCGTCGATGGAACCGTCCGCATAGCCCTCGGAAACGAAGTTGCCAATCTCGTTGGCTTCCTCGATCGTCGGGTCGGCGGACAGGTTGGCGAAAGCGAGTTTCGGCTCGATGCCACGGTACGTGTAGTACCCGATGGCCTTCTTGCCGCAGCACACGACGCTCACGTTCGCGCCGGCAGCCTTCTTCGCCTTCGTCAGCTTATCAACGTGGCGCAGCACGTTGCTGTTGAAGCCGCCGGCCAGACCACGGTCGGACACGACGACAACGACGAGCACGTTCTTAACCTCGTCATGCTTGCGCAGAAGCGCATTCTCGGAGCCACCTACACGCTTGGCAACGTTGGCCAACATTTCGACCATGGATTCGGCGTACGGCGTAGCCGCTGCCACGCGTTCGCCGGCACGGCGGATTTTCGCGGCAGCAACCATTTCCATGGTACGCGTGATCTGCTTCGTCGAAGAGACGGAGTTGATACGCCTTTCAATGTCGTGAAGGTTGGGCATCGCAACCTACCTTACGCCGTCGGAGCGAACTGAAGCTTGAAAGCCTCGATCGCAGCGTTGGTCAGGTTCTCGACGTCGCCAGTCCACTTACCGGCCTTCTGAAGCTCGGTGAACACCTCGGGCTTGGACGCATGGAGGAAGTCCAGCATCTCGGCACGGAAGCGCACGACATCGCCAACCGGGATGTCGTCCAGATAACCCTTGCCACCAGCGTAGATGGCAACGGACTGGTCGTAGACGTCCATCATGCAGAAGCGGTTCTGCTTGAGCAGCTCCGTCATGTGGGCGCCGCGGTTGAGCTGGTCCTGAGTGGCCTTGTCCAGGTCGGAACCGAACTGGGTGAACGCCTTGAGCTCGCGATATGCGGCCAGGTCCAGCTTCAGGGTACCGGCAACCTGCTTCATCTGCTTGATCTGCGCGGAGCCGCCGACTCGGGACACGGAGATGCCCACGTCGACAGCAGGACGCTGACCCTGGAAGAACAGGTCGGTCTGCAGGTAGATCTGACCGTCGGTGATGGAGATGACGTTGGTCGGGATGTAAGCCGACACGTCGCCGGCCTGCGTCTCGATGATCGGCAGGGCCGTCATGGAGCCAAGACCGTTCTCCTCGTTCATCTTCACGGCACGCTCGAGCAGACGAGAATGCAGGTAGAAGATGTCGCCCGGGTAAGCCTCGCGTCCCGGCGGGCGGCGCAGCGTCAGCGACATCTGACGGTAGGCCACGGCCTGCTTGGTCAGGTCATCATAAACGATGAGCACGTGACGGCCCGGGTTCTCGGGGCCGGCCGGCTTGCCGTCCTCGCCGTTGTAGACGAAGTACTCGCCCATAGCGGCACCAGCCATCGGGGCGATGTACTGCAGCGGCGCGGAATCGGAAGCGGAAGCGTTGACGATGATGGTGTACTCCATCGCGCCGTACTTCTCCAGCGTTTCCTGCACGTTGGCCACCGTGGAGGCCTTCTGGCCCACGGCGACGTAAATGCAGACCATATCCTTGCCCTTTTGGTTCAGGATGGCGTCGACGGCGATGGCGGTCTTACCGGTCTGACGGTCGCCGATGATCAGCTCGCGCTGACCACGACCGATCGGAATCATGGAGTCGACGGCCAGAACGCCGGTCTGCATGGGCTCATGCACGGGCTTGCGGTGGATAACGCCCGGAGCCTTGAACTCAACGGGGCGCGTTCCCTCGGCCTTGATGTCGCCCTTGCCGTCCAGCGGCATACCCAGCGGATTGACCACGCGGCCAAGCAGGGCCTTGCCGGAGGGAACCTCCACCAGACGACCGGTGGTCTTCACCGAGTCGTTTTCCTTGATTGCTGCGACGTCACCGAGCAACACGGCGCCGACTTCGTCCTCTTCGAGGTTCTGAGCCATACCGTAGACGGCTTGGCCGGTGGAGCTGGTGAACTCGAGGAGTTCGCCTGCCATCGCATTCTTCAGGCCATCAACGCGAGCAATACCGTCGCCCACCTGGATGACGGATCCCACTTCGCGGGATTCGACACTGGTGTTCAGCGCGTCGAGCTGCTTGCGCAGCGCCTCGTCGATAGACTGTGCGGTGATTTCAGTCACTAGCATTCACCTCCATCTGTGGTTTCTTTAAGCACGTTGCGAGCGTTCTCCAGCTGCGAAGCGACGCTTGCGTCGATGCGCTTGCCGTTTGCGCTCATCAAAATGCCGCCGATCAGGGACTTGTCGATGCTTTCACGCAAGACAACCTTAGTGCCCAGGTCGGCTTCAGCTTTCTTCGTAATGACCTCGCGCAAATGATCGTCGAGGGCGACGACGGTGGTTACGTCGACGACCGTGACGTTCAACTTGCGTTCGACCTGCTCTCCGTAGCTCTCCCATACGCGCGAGAGCAACGCGAAATCCCCGCGTTCGGCCATGACGGCCAGAACTTCAACGAGGATCGGATCGGCCTGCGCAAACACGTTGCGCACAAGACCGCTCCTCTGCTCGGGCGTATAAGAGCCTTCGTGCAAAGAGCTAGAGAGATCCATGTTCGAACGCACAATGCGAATGATGCGCTCGGCCTGGTCGCGAATCTCAAGCACCTTGTCCTGGCCGCCAGCCTCAAGGGCGGCATCCAGAAGCACGGATGCGTAAGTCGCTACCTTCTCCTTTTGAACATGGCGGTTAATTGGCATTGAAGCTACCCGCCTCGTTCACGTAACGCTCGATGATCGCACGGTGCTCGTCGTCGCTCAGGTTCTCACCAATCAGGCGGGAAGCGACTGCGACGGACGTGTCGGCGACAGAACCCTGCAGCTCGGCGATGGCGGCCTTCTTGTCTGCCTCGATAGCGGCATGAGCCTTCTCGATCATGGCAGCGGCCTCGGCCTGAGCCTTTGCGGTGATGTCGGCCTTCACGGCCTCGCCCGTCTTCTTCGCCTCGGCGAGGATTTGAGCGGACTGCGCCTTGGTTTCCTCGAGCTGGCGCTTGTACTCCTCGAGTGTGCGCTCGGCCTCGGCCTGTGCCTCTTCGGACTTCTTGAGAGCATCGTTGATGGTGTTCTCGCGCGTGGTGATGATGTTGTCGACCACGGGCCAGCCGAATTTAGCCAGAACGACGAGAATGATCAGGAAGGCGACCAGCATGGGCACGAACTCATTCATATCGGGGATGAGTACCGCGATGCCTTCTTTCTCAGACGCGAACGCGAGGGTGGGGAAAGCGCATGCAAGGCTTGCGGCGGATGCCGTCATGGCGACACCGGCCTTCGCCAGCTTTGTCTTAAAGTTTGCTTTCACGTTCCACCTTCTCTCAGCTAGTTAGTAATGTACGGTCAGCCGATTTAGAAGATGAAGGTCAGCACGAAGCCGATGAGTGCCAGAGCCTCGGCCAGAGCGCCGAAGATCAGGGCGTTGGTGAACAGCTTGCCGGCCAGCTCGGGCTGACGGGCGGAGCCGACGCACAGGCCATAGCCGCACAGGCCAAGACCGATGCCTGGGCCGATGGTGCCAAGACCGTAGCCGACAACCTTCAGGGCTGCGATGATGAAAGTCGTTTCCACTTTTCCTCCTAAGTTCGTTTCCGGGCCTTCCCGAAAACTACCGATACTATATTTCCACGGTGCCATAGGATTGCACCGCCGAAACCAAACTTGAATGCGGGCGCGGCCCGCGCGCTGCTAGTGCTCGGACGTGGCCAGGCCGACGTACACGGCAGACAGCACCGAGAACACATACGCCTGCAGGAATGCAACCAGGCACTCGAGCGCGTACATGGCGATCAGGAAGATACCCCATGCGATGGCGGCGAAGCCGGCCGGGTTCGCGAACTGGATGGCATCCAGGATGAAGAACTGCGTCATGATGGCGAAGATGCCCAGGATCATGTGACCCGCAAACATGTTGCCGTAAAGTCGAACGGCCAGCGTCAGCAGACGGATGACCAGCGAGAAGAACTCGAAGAACCAGATGATCGGCACCATGGGGGCCGGCAGACCGGACGGAGCGATGGACTTGATGTAGCCCCAGCCGCCCTTGGCCTTGATACCGTAGAAGTTGAAGTACACGAACGAGATGAGTGCCAGCGCGAAGGTGACGCTCAGCGTGCCCGTCGGGGTCTTAGCGCCCGGAATGAGACCGATCACGTTGGAGATGAGGATGAAGAAGAACATGGTGGCGATGAACGGCATGTGCTTCTTCCAGCCATGACCGATGGCGCCTTCGCCCATGTTGCGGCAGACGGCGTCATAACCCCAGTCCACCAGGCCGGCGAACTTGCCGGAAGGGCGAACCTTGATCTTGCGAACGCCAACCAGCACGCCAATGAGCACGACGGCGCAGATGACGACCAACCACGCCACGTACTGGGTGATGCCGAACCCATTGCCGAAATCCACCACGAACGTGGAGTTGAACGATTCGCTCAGCTCTTCGATCGGGGCGGAAATGTCGTTCAGCGGATTGCCCGTAAGGTCGAATGACATGAACCTCTCCTTTATCCTTTTCTACCGGCGCTTCGCGATCAGCACACCGAACGCGAGAACACCAACTATGAACGCCAACAATTCAGCCGCAGCAAACGGAAGCACCACGTCGGGCGCCGCTAGCTTGCAGACGATCAAGCCTGCAACGAGCATGACGAACGAAACCAGGATGGTCAGCAGGAAAGGACCGAGAAGGTTTAAGGACGAAGTAGGATCAACCGTACGAATCTTCTTGATTGCGACGTTGAATGGGACGACGCTCACGACGCCGACGATGATTCCCACGATTATTGCTACTGCCATGTCCCGCTTTCCGCTTGCCCTATCACGCTATTGCAAACATCCCGATGATATCCGAATTTTCATTCGCGGCCGCCCGGCAGAGTCAAATACTTAAAATTTCCCTGCGAACGGTCGGTATTATTGCGCAAATACGTATATTCGTGCAGCCTTATCGCATATTTCGCCCGCATATCACCCTTTACGGTTGATAGACCCGCAACGCGATTCCCGCTTCCGAAAGCATGGACATGGCCAATTCGTCCGGATAGGGGTTCGCATAGACGATCTCCTTGATATCGGCGTTGATGAGCATCTTCGCGCACACCACGCATGGCTGAGTGGTTATGTAGATGGATGCCCCCGTGATATTGATGCCATAGCGGGCAGCCTGGATGATCGCGTTCTGCTCCGCATGCAGCCCTCGGCATATCTCGTGGCGCTGGCCGCTTGGCACCGCAAGCTGCTGCCGCAAGCAACCGGTCTCGGCGCAATGGGCAAGGCCAGTCGGAACGCCGTTGTAGCCGGTTGCCAGAATGCGTCGATCCTTGACGATGATGGCGCCGACAGCGCGTCGCAAACAGGTCGTTCGCGTGGCAACCTCGTTCGCCAGCGTCATGAAATACTCGTCCCAACTGGGTCGATGGTCGACTGTTTCAGCCATAGTGCGCCCTTCGCTTCAATTCGATGCCCATAAAAAATGGCCGGGCAGATACCTGCCCGGCCAGTAGTGTAACGCAGAATGCCCCCGACTAGTACTCCAGGCCCGGATAGAGCGGGTGGGCCTTAAGCATGGCGTCGATCTTCGTCTTTATCTCGGCGAGCTTGGCCTCGTCAGCCGCGTTGAAGACGGTCGCGGCGATGCACTGGCCGACCTCGTAGAAATCGTCCTTGGTGAAGCCGCGGCTGGTGGCAGCGGCAGAACCCACACGGATGCCGCTTGCCACGAACGGGCTGCGCTGCTCGTTGGGGATGGTGTTCTTGTTGACCGTCAGCCCCACGCTCTCCAGCAGCTTCTCGGCGTCCTTGCCGGTAACGTCGGCAGGAGTGAGGTCAACCAGGCACAGGTGGTTGTCGGTACCGCCCGACACCAAACGCAGGCCGCCGTCGGTCATACCCTGACCCATGGCCGCAGCGTTCTCGACGACATGGTCGATGTACTCCTTGAAGGAAGGCTTCAAAGCCTCGCCAAACGCGACGGCCTTGCCAGCGATCACGTGCATGAGCGGGCCGCCCTGGCTACCCGGGAACACAGCCGAATTCAGTTTCTTGAACAGGTCCTCGTTATTCGTGAGGATAAAGCCGCCACGCGGGCCACGCAGGGTCTTGTGGCTGGTGGAGGTGACGATGTCGGCATACGGGACCGGGCTGGGATGCGCACCCGTGGCAACCAGGCCCGCGATGTGCGCCATGTCGATCATCAGATAAGCGCCAACCTCATGCGCGATTGCCGCCATGCGCTCGAAATCGATAACGCGCGGATACGCGGAAGCGCCGCCGACGATGAGCTTCGGCTGATGCTCCTTCGCCAGCTTCTCCATCTCGTCGTAGTCGATGGTCTCGGTTTCGGGATCCACGCCATAGGAAACGACGTTGTACAGCTTGCCGGAGAAGTTCGCCGGGCTGCCGTGCGTAAGGTGACCGCCATTGTCGAGGCTCATGCCCATGACGGTGTCGCCGGGTTTAACGGTGGCGAAATATGCGGCAAGGTTCGCATTGGCGCCGGAATGCGGCTGAACGTTGGCGAACTTGGCGCCATACAGCTCGCAAGCGCGATCGCGCGCAAGGTTCTCGACGATGTCGACCTTCTCGCAACCACCGTAGTAGCGCTTGCCCGGCAGGCCTTCGGCGTACTTATTGGTTAGCACGCTGCCCATGGCCTCCATGACCGCCTGAGACGTGAAATTCTCGGATGCGATCAGCTCAATGGACGAACGCTGGCGCGCCAGCTCCTGACCCAGCGCGTTGGCCAATTCCGGATCCGTTTCCTTCACGTGCTCAATTGCCATGATGCGACCTTTCTATCGGTAATGAATCGATGTTTACTGTAGCACAAGCCCAGTTCGCCCATCTGCTTTTCACCTTGCTGAAACTAACCCGCAACAGACGGGCGGTGAAAGCCGACGGTAGACGACGCTGCAAAAGCAACGGCTAATTCTCCTCCAGGGCCATGATCTTCTCGACGCGACCGGCATGCCTGCCCCCGCCAAATTCGGTGGAGAGAAACGTGTCGAGAATTTCCTTGTTTGCCGAGGGGTCGACGAAGCGCCCCGAAAGCGTGATGACATTCGCATCGTTATGCTCACGGCACAGCGCAGCGAAAGCGGGGGAAACGATATTGGCGGCTCGGACGCCGTTGATCTTGTTAGCCGCGATCGCCATGCCAATGCCCGTGCCGCAGACCAGAACGCCTCTCTCAACGGTGCCATTCACGACATCCGCAGCAACAACCTGGGCGAAGTCAGGGTAATCGACTCGATTATCATCAGCGGGACCGCGGTCAATCACCTCATGGCCCTTGCTCTGCAGATATTCAGCCAGCAGCTGCTTCTGCTCAAAGCCGGCATGGTCGCTCGCAATGCTAATCTTCATGCTTCATCCTTTCGAAAAGGTGTCTTCCAAGAGATTAGCCCTACAGTACCAGCTATAAGAGATACGGCAACCCGAAT
>CAVGAF010000033.1:0-20163 GCA_963627055.1 Butyrivibrio sp. CAG:318
TGAAAAGGTTGGCGTGGTACACTTCTGGCTATGTTGAACACCTAGCCGCCGCGCGTTTTGCGTTGCGGCTTTTCGTGTGAGGGGATAGCGCCTTAATGCTTATCGATTCGCTTACATTTGCTCTGGAAAAGTCGGAATGCCTCGATGCGTTCTGGGGAAACCTCGACGAAGGCCGCGACGGCACGCTCGGCGTGGCCATGAGCGCGCGCCCGTTCCTCATTGCGGCGCGATTCTCGCATAAACCCCAGACCACGCTCGTCGTCGTCGCCGGGGAGGACGCGGCGCTGTCGTTTGCGCGCAGCCTTGCGAGCTATCTGGGCGAGGAAAAGGTGCTGCGTTTCCCCGAACGCGCCGACCTGCCGTTTTCGAAGAAGGGGCCCGACCTCGCCGTTGTTGCGCGCCGCATGCAGGCGGCGTGGGCCCTGCAAACCTCGCGCGAGGTGGTGGTGGTCGCTAGCGCGCGGGCGCTTATCCGCACGCTGGCCCCCGCCGGCGCCAACGCCGCAGCTCCGCTTGGGTTTACCGCCGAGAGCGAGCTTGCCGACACGCCCGCGCTCGCCGCAGCGGGCGTCGAGTCGTTCGAAGACGTCTCCCGCGCCCTTGAGCTGCGCGGCTACCTGAACACCGGCGAGCTGGACGGGCCGGGGACCTTTTGCGTGCGCGGCGGCACCATCGACGTGTATCCCGGCAATCTGACCTACCCGGTGCGCCTGGACTTCTTCGGCGACGAGGTGGACGAAATCCGCCGCATCGTCCCTTCAACCGGGCAGACCATCGCAAGCCTCTCCTCCGTCGAAATCTATCCCGTGGTGGAATTCTCCGCCAGCAAGTCGGGCATCGCGCGAGCCCGCAAGAAGATCGCCGCGCAGGCGGGCAGCAATCCCGCGCTTCGCCAGGTGAGCGAGCACTTGGAGAACCTCGCCGGCGGCGTGCGCTTCGAGGGAAGCGACGTGCTTCTGCCGTATCTCTACGACAATCCGGCGACGCTCGGGGCCTATCTGCCGGCTGGCGCGCTTTCGGTGCTGGTGGAGCCGCGCAGCCTCTTCGACGACATGACCCATGCTTCAGAAGAGGTTGCCGCGCGCGCCAAGGGCACCAACATCACCCTCGAAGGGCTTGTTGCAGCTCCCGCCCAGGTGAGCTTCGGCACCGGGCAGCGCGCCACCTACGTCTCCATCATGCGTGCCGGCGGCGGGGTGGACGCCGAGCTTCCCGTCAAGCGCGTCGAGGTCGCCGGGCACCCCGACAAGCTCTTCGGGCGTCTGCGCACGCTCATCGATTCCGGCTACACGGTGGCCTTCAGCGCCCCGAACCGCCGCAGCCGCGCGGACATGATGCTGGCGTTCGTCGATCACGGCCTGCCCATCCAAGAATGGCTTGACGCCGAGGAAGACCCCGACGAGATCGACGGCATCAAGCGCCGCCGCCTGCGGCGCGGGGTGGTCAACGTGGTCGATACCGACATCCCGCTCGGCATGATCATCCCGAAGGCGAAAATCGCCATGATCAGCGTTTCCGACACGCAGGGCGCCTCAAGCGCGCGTCCGAGCCGCCACGTCGATATCACGGAGGTCACCTTCCCCTTCAAGCCGGGCGACTACGTGGTGCACGCCCAGCACGGCATCGCCTACTTCAAAGACCTCGTCCGGCGCGAAATCGACGGCACGGCGCGCGACTATTTGCTGCTCACCTACGCCGACGACGACAAGCTGTTCGTGCCCGTCGAACAGCTCGACCGCGTCACGCGCTACGTCGGCCCGGAGGGGGCGTCCCCGCGCCTGACGCGCCTGAACACCGCCGACTGGTCGCGCGCCATGAAGAAGGCCACCGCCGCCACCAAGAAGCTCGCTTTCGATTTGGTGGACGTGTACGCGCGCCGCGCGAGCGCGCAGGGTTTTTGCTTCGGCGCCGACACGCTTGCGCAGCAGCAGATGGAGGAGAGCTTCCCGTATCAGGAAACGCCCGATCAGCTGGCCGCCATCGCCGACGTGAAGGCCGACATGCGCTCGCCGAAGCCGATGGATCGCCTGGTATGCGGAGATGTGGGCTTTGGCAAGACCGAGGTGGCCCTGCGCGCGGCGTTTCTGGCCACGCAGGACGGCAAGCAGGTGATGGTGCTGTGCCCGACCACCATTTTGGCGCAGCAGCACTACACCAACTTCAAGGACCGCTTCGAGGCGTTCGGCGTCACCGTCGAGGTGCTCTCGCGCTTCCGCACGCCCGAGCAGCAATCCCGCGCCCTTGCCGGTTTCGCCGACGGCAGCGTCAGCGTGCTGGTGGGCACGCATCGCCTGCTTTCGCGTGACGTGAACCCGCACGATTTGGGGCTCGTCATCATCGACGAGGAGCAGCGCTTCGGCGTGGGGCACAAGGAGCAGATGAAGAACCTGCGCGAATCCATCGACGTCCTCACGCTGTCGGCCACGCCCATTCCGCGCACCATGCAGATGTCGCTGTCGGGCGTGCGCGACATGAGCCTCATCCTCACCCCGCCCGACGAGCGCCGTCCGGTCGAGGTGCACGTGGGGGAGTGGGATCCCGACCTGGTTTCGGCCGCCATCCGCCGTGAACTGGCGCGCGACGGGCAGGTGTATTACGTGTCGAACAGGGTGCGCTCCATCGAGGAAGCGGTGCGGCGCGTGCAGGCCGCCGCCGGCGAGGCGCGTGTGGGCGTGGCGCACGGCCAGATGGACCGCGACAGCTTGGAACGCGTGATGGAAGACTTCTCGGCCGGGCAGCTCGACGTGCTGGTGGCCACGACCATCATCGAATCGGGCATCGACAACCCGCACACCAACACGCTCATCATCGAAGACTCGCAGCGCCTGGGCTTGGCGCAGATGTACCAGCTCAAGGGGCGCGTGGGCCGCGGCTCTGCGCAGGCCTACGCCTTCTTCATGTTCCCCGAGCGCGTCACCTTGACCGAGGAGGCGACCGCGCGCCTGACGGCCCTCGGCGAGCACACCGACTTGGGCAGCGGCATGCGCATCGCCATGCGCGACTTGGAGATCCGCGGCGCGGGATCGATCATGGGCGCGGAACAGTCGGGCAACATGTCGGCGGTGGGCTTCGACCTGTTCGCCCAGATGCTCGGCGCCGCCGTGACCGCCACGCGCGAGGGCGACCTTGCCGCCGACGCGCTGCCGCCGGCGCTGTCCGACATCACGGTGAACCTTCCCGGGCACACGTACCTGCCCGAGGAATACGTTCCCGACGCCGACGAGCGCGTGCTGTGGTACCGCAAGATTGCCGCCGCCTCCACCGTGGGTCTTGTCGACGAATTGTATGCGGATATCCTCTCGAAGCGCCCCGACATGCCGGCCGCGGCGCGCAACCTCTTCGAGAAGGCGCGCGTGAAGGCGTTCGCCAACGAACATCACATCAAGACGGTGTCGGTGGTTGCGGGCAAGCTGGTGGTCGAGCCGATCGACATCCCGCGCGACAAGATGACGGGCCTGCGGCGCAGCGGCGGGCGCTACCTGGCTGAAAAGCGCAAGCTGCAGCTGCCGCTCAAGTACTTCAAGCTCACGGATGGCCAAGCCCTCTTCGAGCCGGTCGCGTCGTTTTTGCGCGAGATGTTCGGGGAAGCGTAGGGCCGCCCGCTTGTCGCAGCACGTGCGGGGTGCGACAGCCGGCGAGGGCCGGACGCATCCGGCCCTCGGGCGCGCCTTGGCCGACTCGACGGCGCGCCCGTTCGCAGACGCGGGCGCGCAAGCGAACGGGGAGCGGCCCTACGCCGTTTCCCCGACCGATTCCTCGGCTAATTCCGCTAGCTCCACAAAGCCGGTATAGGGTTTGGCCGAGCGTGCGATAAGGCCAGGCTTGAAGGCCAACATGGTCACGGTTTCGTCGGCGACAAACGTTGGAAGGGCGGCGGCTCCCGTCTGCGCCGAAAGCCCGCTCGGAACGTCGATGGCGATGGCGAAAGGCGCCGTCTTGGCCTTTCGCGCAGCCTGCCGCAGCGCTGCGCGCGTATGGGCGCCGCGCCTGGCGGTACCGCTCCTGCGCGCGTTCGCGGCGTCTATCCATGAGGCGTAGGGCTCGCGCACCGCATCTCCCGAGAAGCCGGTTCCCAGCATGGCATCCACAACTGCCTGGGCATCCTCGAGCTTGCTTGCTACTATGGCGGCGTTAGGAGCGATGAGGACCTCGATGGCAAGTCCCTCCTCGGCGATCGCCGCCATCGTCCGCGCCGCCTCGTCGGCCGCCGGCCAGGCGGAAAGCTCCCCGGGCGCGCGCTGCGTCACGAGCGCGACGCGCCATCCCCGCCGCGCGAGCTCGCGTGCGCATACCCAGCCGTCGCCGCCGTTGTTCCCCGTTCCGCATAGCACCACCGCTTGCGCGGGGTCGGGCACCCAGGCCGCCACTTCCTCGGCCACGGCGCCTCCGGCGCGCCGCATCAGCTCGTCAAGAGGGGTGCCCCCCTGCGCGATGCTTTGCTCCAGGGCAACCACTTCCTCCACGGAAAGCACGCGCCGGCGCGCTCGCGCATCGGCGATGCCGGAAAGCGTCATGACGCGCGTGTTGCTCGCAAGTCCGTTGAGCATGAGGAACTCCTCGCCGCGCCAACGCGCCCTCCAAGCCCGAGCGATAAGGCTTGCGCCCCAGGTTGCCACGCCGACGCACCACAGCGCCGCAAGCTCGGTGCGCCCATGCACGGCGCTTGAGGCGAGCGCCTTGAGCTCGCCGGGGGTGGTGGGCAGGTCGTTGGCGCCGGCGATGACGCCGAAGGCCCATGCGGGAACAAGTAGGATGGCGAACAGCGTTGCGTAGCGCGCGACGATCTGCCACCAATGGGCATCGGTCGCGTCGGGTTTCACGATGCGCATGCGCAACAGCAGTTGCGAGGGCGTCTGCCCGCGCGTTGCAAGCGCGAAGAGCATGAAGACAATGGCGATACCGACGATCTCGCTCGTCCAGAAGCGCGCGTGGGCCACGCCGAAATCGGAAAGCGTTGCGGCCCCGTCGGTTCTGCCGAGGACGACGAAGAGGGCGGCGGCGATACCTTGCGAAAGCACGGCGTCGAGGCCGAAGGACAGCGCGCGCCGCGTCGCCGAGGCGAACTGCCCGCGCCGGCGCGCCTGCCGGGCGACCACGCGCGGGTCGGGCAGCGCGCGCATCACCGGCCCGCATGCCCAGAATCCCACCATGGCTCCAAAGGTGTTCGTGATCAAGTCGTCCACATCGAACAGGCGGTACGGGTGCTCGTAGATACCCCAGATGCCGGTGAGCTGCGTGGTTTCGAACGACAGGGACACCAGAAACCCGATGATGAGCGTTTGCCACCACGTTTTTCGGAAATAATAACGGAGGTAGGCGCCGAGCGGCACGAGCAGAAGCACGTTGAACAGCGCCTCGTAGATGAACGGGTCCAAGATGACGCTTGCCCAGGTGGACGGGTCGGTTGCGCTCGCCGTCGTTTCGGCGAGGAAGCTGTGGATGAAGGCGAAGGGCACAAGCTGCGGCGTCGTCGCGTAATTCACGATGGCAGTCCTGTCGGGCGGCAGGGGCAGGAGCACCAGGAAATAGGCGCACATGAGATAGAAGACGAACGAGTACACCACGAGCGCATGCGAGAACGGCACGCTTCCCAGCTTGCGGTATTTCCGTACCATGAACGGCACGGTGATGATAAGCGCTATCAGGGGAAACAGCGCAACCGCGGTGGTGATGGGCACAGAGAACTTGCTCATGGGCTACTCCTTGGCCGGCTTTGCGCCGCGCGCGTCCGCGCTCCCGGCGTCCGCGCCGTCGTCGGCGGCCACCGCCGCCTGCTCAAAGCCAAGCAGCGCCCCCCGTATGCGCGCAAGATTTCCCTCTCCCCAGGGCTGGCCGCCTGCCCGCACCAGGCGATGCGCGGGAACCACGATGGCGAGCGGGTTGGCACGCACGGCCGAACCTACGGCCCGATGCGCCCCGGCATGCCCGATCGTCTCGGCCAGACGCGCAGCTGTGACGGTTTGCCCGTAGGGAACCTGCGCGAGCGCCGCCCACACTTGGTTTTGGAACGCGCTCCCGCCGGTTGCATAGGCGAACGTGAAGGTGCGCCTACGGCGGGCGAAGTATTCCTGCAGCTGCGTCGCCGCTTGATTGGTTGCCGCGCTAGGTTCGCGGGCGCCGGCAAGGGCGGCCTGCCCCAGCACGATGCGCGTCACGTCCGCGCCGCGCGCTTCGATGGTGATCGGTCCTGCGGGGGTGTAGTAGGAATAGTGTACCGGTGCGGTCATGGTTGCTTGCCCCCCCTTCGGTCGTGTAAGAGCAGTATATATGTTCCGGGTCTTTCGCGGCGGGGTATCAAGGCAACCTACATGCGTTAGAATACCTGCGTGCAAACGATTCCTACAAGGAAGGGGGCCGACGTGTTCCAGCCGGTGAAAATCGCTCCGTCCATCCTGTCGGCGGACTTCATGAACCTGGCGCGCGATGTCCGCGTCATCGAAGAGGGCGGGGCGGGCTATGTGCACGTCGACGTCATGGACGGGCATTTCGTGCCGAACCTCACCATGGGCGTTCCGGTGGTCAAGCAGCTGAAGAGGGTCACGAAGCTGCCGCTGGACGTCCATTTGATGATCAGCAACCCGCTCGATCAGCTTCCGTGGTTTTTAGAAGCCGGCGCCGATATCGTCACCGTGCACGCCGAAGCGGCACCGGGCTATCAGCTCGAGCGGGCCGTCGAGCTCATCCATGCCGCCGGAGCCAAGGCCGCGGCGTCGGTGAAGCCGCGCACGCCGGTCGAGGTGCTCTCGCCGGTCATGGCCGACCTGGACATGGTGCTCGTGATGAGCGTCGAGCCGGGCTTTTCGGGGCAGAGCTTTATCGAAGGGTCCGACCGCAAGGTCGCCCGCGTGGTGGAACTTGCCCGCGCGGTGGGCGCTAGCCCGCTTATCGAGGTTGACGGCGGCATCGGGACTGCGACGGCGCCGCTGGTGGCTGCCGCCGGCGCCGATGTGCTCGTGTGCGGCAACGCGGTCTGCGGCGCCGATGACCCCGCCGCCGCCATCGCGGCCGTGACGCGCACCGCCGAGGATGCTCGTGCCGCAGTGCTCTCCGGGCGCGGGGAGGCGTAGCGTCCATGGTGGCGATGGTTCCTTCCGACTACATTTATCTCGACTACGCCGCCACGGCGCCGCTGTGCGAAGAGGCAGCCGAGGCCATGGCTCCGTACCAGGTGAGCGGACGCGCGAACCTTGCGGTAGGCGCGAACGCGAACAGCCTGCACCTGCCGGGCCGCGCCGCCTTCGCCGCGCTTGAAGGGGCGCGCAAGAAGATTGCCGCCGCGCTTGGGGCCTCGCGTCCCGACGAGATCATCTTCACCAGCGGCGCCACCGAGGCCGACAACGCCGCGCTTTTGGGCCTGACGAGCGCTGCGGTGGCGGCGCGTCGCCGCGCCGGGTCGGGGGAGTTCACCCCGCATGTCGTCGTGTCGGCCATCGAGCACGACGCCGTGCTCGCGCCCGCGGCCCACTTGGCGTCGCAGGGCTGGCGCGTGACGAGGCTTGCGCCGGACGCGGCAGGCTTCATCACGCCCGAGGCGCTTGCCCGCGCTTGCGACGGCGACACGGTCCTTGTCAGCGTCATGGCGGCGAATTCCGAAGTGGGAAGCATCCAAGACGTGGCCGCGCTTTCGAAGGTCGCCCACGACTGCGGGGCGCTGTTCCACACCGACGCCACGCAGGCGCTCGGCAAGGTTGAGGTCGACCTGCGTACATGGGATTGCGACGCGGCGTCGTTCTCCGGCCATAAAATCGGCGCGGCGAAAGGCATCGGTGCGCTGTACCTGCGCAGCCGCACGCCCTTCGACGCCTTTATGCTCGGCGGCGGGCAGGAAGCCGGCAGGCGAAGCGGCACGCAAAACGTTGCCGGCGCGGTCGGCTTTGCGGCGGCGCTCGAGGCCGCCGTACGCATGCAGCCTGCCGAGCAGAAAAGGCTCGGGGCCCTTCGCGACAAGCTGTATGAGGCGCTCGTCGCCGCAAAGGGCGTGCGTGCGACGGTCGAGGTGCAAAGCGGTTCCGCCCGCTATCTCCCCAATATCGTGCACGTGCTCGTGGACGATTTGGAAAGCGAAACGCTCATCCTGCGCTTCGACATGCGCGGCTTCGGCGTTTCAGGCGGGTCGGCGTGTTCCTCGCATTCGCTCGAGCCGAGCCACGTGCTGCGGGCGCTGGGCATCGATGCCGATGCCGCGCACGGCGCCCTGCGCGTGTCGATGGGGCGCTACACGGCCGCCGAGGACGTCGATGCCTTCATCGATGCGATCGACGGGGTTTTGAACTGGCAGTAAGGGGAAAGGGGGTCGCGCCGTTGCGGCTCCCTTTTCGTTTTCAGCGCTGGCGGGGGATTCGGTGAAAACCGGTAACCGGATACATTCACCCTGGCAGCCGACTGGGACGTAAAGGAAAGAAGGTCAACGCGCGATGGAGTTGATAACCACCCACACGCATACGAACTATACCGGGCATGGTCACGGCAGTGTCGCCGAACTGGCCGCCGCGGCGGCGACGGCGGGAGTGGCCGTGCTGGCCGTGACGGAGCACTTCCCGCTGTCGGCCGCAATGGACCCGACCAACGAGATTTCCATGCCCTGGGATAAGCTCGACGCCTATCTTGCCGATATCGCGCAGGCCGATGCCGCGTGGCCGGGGATGGAGGTCATCGCGGGCTGCGAGGTCGATTGGCTGGGCGCCGACGAGGATCGCGACCTTACGGCCTGCGATTTCTCGCCTTACGGAATCGTGCTCGGCAGCGTGCACTTCGTCGATCTGTGGGCCTTCGACGACCCGGCCGAGGAGCAGCACTGGCACGATGTGGGCGTCGATGCCGTGTGGCGGCGCTATTTCGAAATCTGGTGCGAGGCGGCAAGCTGCAAAGGCGCGCCGTTTTCGGTCATGGCGCACCCCGACTTGGTGAAGAAGTTCGGCTATCGCCCCAGCTATGACCTTAAGGCCACTTACGACGCCTGCGCCGAGGCGGTCTTGGCCTCAGGGCGCATGGTCGAGCTGAACACGTCGGGCGCCACCTACCCGTGCGCCGAGATGTTCCCCGCGCCGGGGCTTCTCCGCACGTTTTGCCGCGCGGGAGTTCCCTGCACTATCGGCAGCGACGCCCATGACCCGGCGGTGGTGGTGCGGGGTATCGAGCAGGGCTACCGTGAACTGTACGAGGCGGGATACCGCTGCGTGACGGTGCCTACCAAAGACGGCGACCGCCGCGAGATCCCGCTTCGCTAGGCTCTCGCTAGTCGGTCTAGCCGCCCGTCCGGCGCGTGGCGGGCCGCATCATTCGTTGGAAGGTTGTGAGGATATGACATTGAGGATCATCAAGATCGAAGGCCCCGACGAACCGTCGGGAAACGAAGGCGCTCCCGGCGCCGACGCGCTCGCGCGGGCGCTTACGGGAACGCTTCGCCAGCAACGCTTCTCGGCCAGTATCGGGGATTTGGAGCGGGCGCTCCTAAAGCGCTTCCCGGCCGAAGACGCCGAGGACTGGGACCGCACGGGGCTTTTGGTGGGCGATCCGGCAAAGCCGATAGCGGGTGTTGCCGTAGCGCTCGATCCCACCATCGACGCGATCGAAGCCGCCGCGCGCGCCGGGGCAAACGTCCTGCTCACGCATCACCCGGCGTTTATTAACCCCCCGGATTCGTTCAAGCCGGCGCCCTCGGTGGCGCTCAGCTCGGGTGCGGGGGTCTATAGCGCCATCAAGCACGACGTCGCGCTCATGAACTTCCATACGGCGCTCGACGTGTCGCCGGCGGCCCAGCAGATGCTTCCCGACCTGCTCGGGCTTTCGTTTGGCCGCGTGGTGGAGCCGCTTTCGGGCAAGCCGGGCAAGGGTTACGGGCAGCTGTGCGCGCCTGCGGGCCCCGCGCTGACGATCGGGCAGCTTTCCGCCCGCTGCACCAGCGTGTTCGGCCGCGCCCCGCGGGTATGGGGCGACTTTTCGCGTCCGGTGCGCACCGTCGTCACCTGCACGGGGTCGGCGGCCTCGACGGGGCGTGCGGCGCTCGCGGCGGGCGCGGACTGCATTGTTGCGGGCGAGGTGAAATACCACGAGGCGCTTGATTTGTCGCAGGCCGGGCTTTGCGTCATCGAACTCGGCCATGACGTTTCCGAGCTGCCGTTTTGCCGGGTCTTGGCCCACGCGGCGTGCGAGGCGGGCGTGCCGGGCGAGCTTGTGATGATCGTGCGGCAAGATGAGCGGTGGGCCTATCCCGAAGCCGTGCGCGTATAATTATTCCCTATGTTGAACTTTCCCAACCTACGGCGGGCAAGCGCCGGCGATACACGAAGGATGTGTGCTATGCGAATCGATTCTCAGGACGTGGCGACGCTTCTGCATATGCAGGAGATAGACATGCAGGTAATCCGCACGAACAAAGAGCTCGAGGGCATGCCCGAGCGCAAGAAGATCCTCGATTGCCGCGTACGCCAAAGGGCGGTCGCCGAAAAGGCCGAGCAGGTCGAGGGACTGCTTTCAAAGGCCGAGTCGAAGCTGGCGAAACTCACCGACGAAGACGACGGGCTTGCCGAGCGCCAGGCCAAGGTGCAGGCCGAAATCGACGAGGTGAAGGGCGATTTCCGCAGCGTGCAGTCGCGCACGAAGGAGCTTTCCGGCATTGCCAAGCGCCGCGAGACGCTTGAAGAGGACATGCGCGCCGCCGACGCCGAGGTGGAGAAGGTGCGCGGAGTCAAGGCGCAGGTCGAGGCAGCTGTGCAGAAGCTCGCCGACGAGGAAGCGGCTGCAACGAAGGTGTTCGTCGAGAAAGGCGGCAAGCTCAAGGGGCGGGTGGCAGAGCTTGGTGCCGAGCGTGCCCAGCTTGCTTCCACCGTCGACGCCGAGGCGCTTCGTGCCTACGAGCGCACGGCGCGCGCGACCGGCGGCGTGCCCATGGCTCTTCTCGCCGACGATCATTGCGGCGCCTGCCGCTGCGCCGTCGATCACGGCCGCGTGAGCGATATGCGCCGCGACGGCAACGTGGGCACCTGCCCCAACTGCGGCCGCCTGCTCGTCCTCTCCGCCCAGTAAGCCCATACGCAACGAAATCCCGTTGCCCTGCAAACCCAAACGAGAAAGGCTCGCCCAACTGGGCGAGCCTTTCTCGTTGAGCCTATTTCGGTTAGTGCGTTATGCGCGGGTAACCTTGCCGGCCTTCAGGCACTTCGTGCAGATGTTGGCCTTGCGCACGTGACCCTTGCTGTCCTTGATGGTCACCTTCTGGATGTTCGGACGGAACCAGCGGTTCGTCACGCGGTGAGAGTGGCTGACGCTGCGCCCAGCGACGGGAGCCTTACCGCAAACTTCGCAAATCTTAGACATTACTCATCACTCCATGTACCTAGGTTGCATGCATCGGCGTTTTCGCCGCTCTTGCACAAAAGCCCTCCCACTATAGCACATGAAACAAAACACGGACAAGAATTTTTCGTGTAGGATGCCGAAAGCGAACCGGCCAAGCAAAGCGTCCCTCCACGCGCATGGGGTATACTCACAGTTCATACGTTACACGTAAACGCGTTTGCGTACCGCGCAAGAAAGGAACGCCATGACTGAAGCCATTCCCGGCAACCTGCATGTTGCCAACGATGTTCTCGCCGACATGGTCGGCAGCGCCGCCCTGGAGTGCTACGGCGTCGTCGGCATGGCGGCACCTTCCGCCGCAGACGGCATCGCCAAAATCCTGCCCGCAAGCCGCCTGCGCCGCGGCGTGACGGTCAGCGCCACCGACGCGGGCGTCCACGTGGCGCTCTACGTCGTCATCGAGTACGGCACCAACATCAACACGGTGTCGCAGAACCTGGTGGACCAGGTCAGCTTCGTGCTGAAGGAATACGCGCGCGTTCCGCTCGACGGGGTGGAAGTGCATGTGCAGGGCGTCAAGGTCCGCAAGTAACACGCCTGGTGCCCGCGCGAAGTCGCGCGATTCGTTTCATCCCAAAGGAGCTTTCAATCCATGTCTGAACAATACAGTGCCAATGACCTGATCAACGCCATCGCGGCCGCAAGCCGCAACCTGAGCGACCGCGCCGGCGAGGTCAACCGACTCAACGTGTTCCCCGTCCCCGACGGAGACACCGGCACGAACATGTCGCTGACGGTCGAATCGGTCGTCGCAAGCCTGGCCAAGCTGCCCATCGGCGCCGAAGGGGCCGACATCCGCAAGGCCATCACCACCGGCGCGCTCATGGGCGCGCGCGGCAATTCCGGCGTCATCACCTCGCAGATCCTGCGCGGCTTGTGCGAGGGCAGCGTCGGCCATGAGGTGCTCGACGCCGCAGCCATCGAGGCGGCGCTGGCGAAATCGCAGGAAGTGGCCTTCCATGCCGTGCGCAAGCCGGTCGAGGGCACTATCCTCACCGTGCTGAAGGACGCGGCCGCAGCCGCCAAGCACGCCCGCAAGAAGAAGATGGGCACCGACGACGCGCTCGCCTACGTCGTCGAGGAAGCCTACGCCTCGGTGCAGCGCACGCCCGAGCTTCTGCCGGTGCTCAAGGAAAACGGCGTGGTCGACTCCGGCGGCTACGGCCTGGCCATCCTCCTCGACGCCTTCGTGGCCGCGCTTACCGGCAAGGAAGGCCCGCTCGTCGATGAGCTGGCCTTCGCGCGCGATGCCGCCCCGAAGGTCGAAATCGAGCAGATCAACGACTGGGAGGGCAGCGCGTATACGTACTGCAACGAATTCCTGGTCGATTCCGACGTGCTCGACCGCAGCGAGGCGCTCGACTTCCTGTCCACCATGGGCGACTGCGAGCTGTGCGTGGGGGAGAAGCCGAAGTTCAAGGTGCATGTGCACTCGAACACGCCGGACAAGGTGCTCGCGTACTTCCTCGAGCGCGGACAGATCTCCGAGGTGTTCATTCACAACATGAAGCTTCAATCCGTCGAGCGCACCGAACAGCTCGCCTCCGAAGCCGCAGCCGAGCGCAAGCCGCTCGGGTTTGTGGCGGTGGCCCCCGGCGCGGGCAACGCGAAAATCCTGGAGTCCCTTGGCGTGGATGTCGTCGTTTCCGGCGGTCAAACCATGAATCCCTCCACGAAGGATCTGCTTGACGCGGCCTCGAAGGTCAACGCCGACGCCGTCATCTTCCTGCCGAACAACAAGAACATCATCATGGCCGCCCAAACGGCATGCGACCTTGCCGAGGTCCCGTGCGGGGTCGTTCCCACCAAGGCCGTCCCGCAGGCCTTTGCGGCCATGTTCGGCATCGACGCCGACGCCTCCCTCGAGGAGAACGTCGAGGCGATGACCGAGGCGTTCGAGGACGTGAAGTGCGGCGAGGTTACCGTCGCCATCAAGGATTCCAAGGACGCCGAGGGCAACCCCATCAAGGACGGCGACGTCATCGGCATTTCCGGCGGGTCAATCCTGTCGGTGGGCTCGAACGTCTCCGACGTGGTCATGGGCCTGCTCGAGAGCATGGACGCCGACGACGCCGACACCTGCACGCTGCTTGCCGGCGAGGACATTTCCGACGAAGACTTCGAGGCGCTTCAGGCGCGCATCGAGGGTGCTTACGAGGACCTCGAGATCGACGCGCATCGCGGCGATCAGCCCCTGTACCCGGTAATCTTCTCCGTGGAGTAGCCCGCATGCCGGATAGGCTTTCGGCAACATTGGCATTCGACGAACCCGCCTCGCGGGTGAAATTGGTCAGTCCCGCCCGCGCAAGCGCGCTGGCGGGACTCGGCATTGTTAGCGTGCGCGATCTGGTGACGCATTTCCCGCGCCGCTACATCGACCTTTCCGTGCGTAAGAGCACGGCCACGGCGCAAATCGGCCAGTCGTGCACCGTGCAGGGCGTTGTGCACGAGGTGAAGCTCAAGCGCCCCAAACCCCATCTGCCGCTCGTGGAAATCACGCTCGTTGACGAAGCGGGCGTGCTCATGATCACGTGCTTCCGCCAGCCTTGGCTCGCCGACCAGCTCAAACGCGGCTCGCGCATCGCGGTCGCCGGCAAGGTGGAATTCAACTACGGCTTCAAGCGCATGGTCAACCCCTATCTGGAAATTCTTGACGGTGCCGAAGGCGAGTGCGGCATGGTCATTCCGGTGCATCCCGCGTGCGAGAAGATTTCCGTCGCCTGGATGCGGCGGATAATCTCCAACGCGCTTGCGCATATCGAGGGCGCTTACGACCCGCTGCCGCTCGAATTGCGGGCGAAGTACCGCCTGATGTCGCGCGGGCGCGCGCTTTCGTGCATCCATTTTCCCACCAGCATGGCCGAGGTCGCCGAAGCCCGGCGTCGCCTCGTTTACGAGGAGCTGCTGCTGCTTGAGCTCACGCTGATGGCCGAGGCGGCACGCGCGGCGGCCGGCTCAAGCCCCGTTGCGCATGTGACTGACGGGCTTTACGTGGCGGCGCTCGAAGCGGCGCTTCCGTTTTCGCTCACCGACGAGCAGGCAGCCGCCCGCAAGGACATCCTGGACGCCATGGGGGCGCCACGGCGCATGAACCACATGCTGCTCGGCGACGTCGGCACCGGCAAGACCGCCGTTGCCGCGTTCGCGCTGGCGGCCTGCGCCGACACCGGCTCCCAGGCGGCGCTTCTGGCTCCCACCGAAGTTCTGGCCTCCCAGCACGCAGATACGCTGGGGAAGCTGTTCGACCAGGTGGGGATTACCTGGGCGTACTTAAGCGCCTCGACGTCGCATGCCGATCGCGTCGAGATACTCGCCGGCGTCGCTTCGGGTGACATCACGGTGCTCGTCGGCACGCACGCCATCCTTGAGGCCGATGTGGTCTTCCAAAACCTCACGCTCGTGGTGATCGACGAACAGCAGCGTTTCGGCGTCGAGCAGCGCGCCTGCCTGCTTGGCAAGGGCTCATCTCCCGACGCGCTGTGCCTGACGGCCACGCCCATCCCGCGCAGCTTGGCGCTCGCCATCTACGGGGACATGACCTTGTCCTACATAAAGCAGCGGCCGAATGCGCTGGCGCGCCGGGAAACGTTCGTGCATGCCAAGTCCGACCAGGGCAAAGCCTACGATGCTGCGCGCGTGGCGCTTGGCCGCGGGGAACAGGTTTACGTGGTCTGCCCGCTCATCGGCCAGGACAGCGAGGCGCGCGACGCCCGCGCCTCGCGCAAACGCGCCGTTGACGAGGAGGCGTACGAGTACGCCGCCATCAGCATCGAGGGCGACGACGATTTTGCAGGCGACGACGTCACTGCGGCATCGAAGGAGGCCTCCTACCTGCAGCAAACGGTATTCGCCGATTGGCAGGTCGAGCTTTTGCACGGCCGCATGAAGAGCGCCGAGAAGCAAGAGGTCATGGAGCGCTTCCGCACGGGGCGGACGCAGGTGCTCGTGGCGACGACGGTGATCGAGGTGGGCGTGGACGTCCCGAACGCCACCGTTATGATCGTACAGGACGCCGACCGCTTCGGCCTCTCGCAGCTCCATCAGCTTCGCGGGCGCGTGGGGCGCGGTGGCAAGGACGCGCAGGTGCATCTCGTCTCCGCATCGAAGAGCGAGGCGTCCCTGGCGCGCCTGTCGGCCATGGAGCGCACCGACGACGGCTTCGAGCTTGCGAAATACGACTTGTCGCTGCGTCGCGAGGGCGACATCCTCGGTAATCGCCAGCATGGCGCAAGCGCGCTCAAGCTCGTCAACATCGTGCGCGATGCGCGCATCATCGAGGCGGCGCATGCCGACGCCGCCGAAATCATGGAAGAAGATCCCGGCTTGGAAGAGCCGCAGCACCGCGCGCTGGCCTTGGAGGCGCTGCGCACGTTCGGTGCGAAATCGAACAAGGGAAAGGGTAGGGCATGAGGATCATCGCCGGAACCATGAAGGGCCGCACGCTGGCATGCCCGGCGGGGCAGGGCACGCGCCCGACGACGGACCGCGTGCGCGAGTCCATCATGAGCTGCGTATTCAGCGCGCGCGGCGGCTTCGAGGACGCCATGGTGCTCGACGCCTTCGCGGGAAGCGGGGCGCTTGGCTTCGAGGCTCTTTCGCGCGGTGCCGCGCGGGCGGTCTTCTACGAACGCGACGCGGCCGCGCACAAGGTGCTCGCCGCCAATGCGAAAAAGCTCGGCCTTGAAGCTCGGCAGGCCACTCTTGTGCGCGCCGATGTGATGGAGCGCCCCCCGCGCTTTTCCCGTCCCGCCTTCGACCTGGTCTTTCTCGACCCGCCTTACGCCTATGCGGCCGCTGACGTGCTTGGCGTAATCGCCGAGGCGCGCGACGGGGGCGTCGTCTCTCCTGAGGCCATCGTCGTCTACGAGCACTCGCGCGCCGACGACGACGCTTGCGCCCTAGCCGCCGCGCAGGCCGGATTTTGCCTTGCGCAGCGCAAGAAGTACGGCGATACTACCGTAGACGTGCTGCGCGCGGAATAGACGCCCGCATCTAGTGGGCGGCCCTAGCGCGCCGCGTATCCGACCTACGAGAAATACTGGAGCCATTCTAATGAAGCGAGCACTGACGCCCGGAACCTTCGATCCGATCACCAGCGGGCATCTCGACGTTATCACCCGAGCCAGCCAGCTTGTCGACGAGGTTATCGTCGCCGTAGCCGTCTCGGCCAAGAAGAAACCGCTGTTTGACCTCGCCGAGCGCGTGGAGCTGGTCCGCCAGGCCACGGCGCATCTGCCCAACGTGCGCGTCGAGCCCTTCGAGGGGCTGCTGGTGGATTTCGCCAAGAAAATGGACGCCACCGCCGTGGTCAAGGGCCTGCGCGCCATCACCGACTTCGAGTACGAATTCCAGATGACGGCCATGAACTACCAGCTTTCGCCGGAATTGGAAACGCTGTTCATCATGTCGCTGCCGCAGCACATGTACCTGTCCAGCTCCATCGTGCGCGAGATATCCTCGATGGGCGGCGACGTCGAGCAGTTCGTGCCCGAATGCGTCAACGCCGCGCTGAAGGAGAAGTTCGCCGACGCGGAGTAGGGGAGCGGCGGCTTGCGGTGCATGACGCGGCTTGCGTGCCGTGCCCCGCTGGTCGTGCGCCGCGTTCCGCTGGTCGTGGCCCGCGGGCCGTCATGCCGTCCGCCATCGTTGCCGTGGCGAAGCTGTGCGCATCGGCAAGCCCGCGTTCGACGGGCGAGCGACAATGCGGTAGCATGGGAAAATCTATAACCGCCGGTGGGGGACGCACGTTCTGGCCGGTTTAGGTTGCTCTAGTAAAGGAAAGGAACCGAATCATGGAAATCGTTCTGCCCGACGGATCGAAAAAGGCTCTCGAGGACGGCGCCACCGTCGCCGACGTCGCGGCTTCCATCGGTAGCGGTTTGGCGAAGGCGGCGCTGGCCGGCAAAATCGACGGCGAGCTGGTCGATCTTAACCGCCCGGTGACCGACGGCGCGCACGTTGAGATTATCACGGCGAAAAGCCCGGAGGCCCTGCATATCCTGCGCCATTCCTGCGCACATATCATGGCCGAGGCCGTGCAGGAGCTCTATCCCGGCACGCAGATCGCCTTCGGCCCGGCAACCGACGACGGCTACTTCTACGATTTCCTGCTGCCCGACAACATCTCCTCGGACGACTTTCCCGCCATCGAGAAGAAGATGGCGCAGATCATTAAGCGCAACGAGCCCTTCGTGCGCGAAGTGGTAAGCATCGACGAGGCGAAGGAGATTTTCGCCGACCAGAAGTTCAAGCTCGAGCACATCGACGACTTGACCGACGAGGAGATTTCCATCTACCGCCACGGGTCGTTTGTGGATTTGTGCGCCGGCCCCCACATTCCCCGCGCCGGCAAAATCGGCGCGTTCAAGCTGATGAAGCTTGCCGGTGCCTACTGGCGCGCCGACGCGTCGCGCGAGCAGCTGCAGCGCCTGTACGGCACGGCGTTTTACAAGAAGGCCGAGCTCGACGAATACCTGCACAACCTCGAGGAAGCCGAGAAGCGCGACCATCGCAAGATCGGTCGCGAGATGGATCTGTTCATGATGCGCGACGAGGCCCCGGGCTTCCCGTTCTTCCTGCCCGCCGGCATGGTGCTGAAGAACACGCTTCTGGACTACTGGCGCGAGATTCATCACAAGGCCGGCTACGTTGAAATCTCCACGCCGCTCATCATGAACCGTCACTTGTGGGAGACGTCCGGCCACTGGGACCACTACAAGGACAACATGTACTCGACCACCATCGACGAGGAAGAGTTCTGCGTCAAGCCGATGAACTGCCCCGGCGGCGTGCTCGTCTACGCGTCCAAGCCGCATAGCTATCGCGACCTGCCCATCCGCGCGGGAGAGATCGGCCTGGTGCATCGCCATGAGATGCGCGGCGCGCTGCACGGCCTGTTCCGCGTGCGCTGCTTCAACCAGGACGACGCGCATCTGTTCGTGCGCCCCGACCAGCTCACCGACGAGATCGTCGGCGTCGTGCGCCTGATCGACTCGGTATACCAGCAGTTCGGCTTCAAATATCATGTGGAGCTGTCCACCCGCCCCGAGGACTCCATGGGCTCCGACGAGGATTGGGCTGCGGCTGAAGAGGGCCTTAAGACCGCGCTTTCCCAGCTGGGCATGGACTACGAGCTCAACGAGGGCGACGGCGCCTTCTACGGCCCGAAGATCGACTTCCACCTGGAGGACTCGCTCGGACGCACCTGGCAGTGCGGCACCGTGCAGCTCGATTTCCAGATGCCGCAGAACTTCGATTTGGAATACGTCGATGCGGACGGCTCGCGCAAGCGTCCCATCATGCTGCACCGCGTCTGCTTTGGCTCGGTCGAGCGTTTCGTGGGCATCCTCATCGAGCACTACGCTGGCAAGTTCCCCGTTTGGCTTGCGCCGACGCAGGTGAAGGTCCTGTGCGTGTCCGAGAAGAGCCGCGACTACGCGCATGAGGTTGCCGCCAAGCTCGATGCGGCGGGCATTCGCGTGGCCGTTGACGACCGCGACGCGAAGATCGGCTACAAGATCCGCGAGGCGCGCAGCATCGACCGCGTTCCCTACATGATCGTCGTGGGCGAGAAGGAGGCGCAGGAGGGGACCATCGCCGTGCGCGACCGCTCCAACGAAACCGTGCCCTCCACCGTGGAGGAGTTCGCGGCAAAAGTCCAAGAGGAAACCCGCACGCGAGCGTAGCGGATGTAGCGGACGCGGTGCCTGTGTTGGCATGACGTCGCAAGGTTGCCAGCTTCGAAGCCCCGCCAAACGGCGGGGCTTCTTTTATGCGCGATCGATGAATTTGCCCCGGAATCTGTCTGTAGGGGCGAGCGCAAGCTCGTCCAAAAACGACCCGGAGGCACTCGCTGACGCAATTCTTCGCAAAATTGTCTTCGGTTGCGGGGGTCGATTTGGCGGTACGAATGATTCCGTCTGCTCCGATGCGCCTTCTGCACGGGCATCGCCTTGGTGCTGGAATTCCCGTACGCGATTGGGCGCGAGAATGGGAAAGGGGTTTAGGGGCTGTTCTTTTGCTTACATTTTTCTGTTCGGACTGGGGATCTGCAGCTTTGCCTGCGAAAGCACCGCCTTGATCTCCTTCAGCTGCATGTTCTGCCGGGTCAGGTCGACCTCGGCCATCCTGCACAGGTCGTCGCTGGCGTCGGACCTGTGGTCGAAGCGCCACCAGTTGCCCTCGAGGTGCGTGCCGCACATGGCGGCCAGCTCGTCGGCGATCACCCGGGCGGAGTACCTCCCGCCCGTGGCGGCCTGGATGATCCTCAGGATGCAGAGCGGGACGTAGCAGGTGAGGAAGTGCGCCTCGATGTGCTCCTCGCGTGAGACGTACACCGGCCGAGTCTCGAGGTCCGACTTCGTGACCTTAAAGGACTCCTCGATCCTCCAAAGGCCCCTGTAGGCCTCGATGATCTCACCGTCGCTCATGTCGGTCTCGATGGTGACGATGCAGTAGTAGCCTGCCCTTGTAGGCGATGGCGATGACGCGCTGGCACCCGTAGTCGCGCTTCATTGACGCGCTTCGGGGATTTGGTGGTCGTTGGCGGGGTTTGCGAAACGGGAATCGGCAGCACGCGCCAGTGTGCGTCAGACTTTTGTCGAACGTACGCGACCCTAGGTTGATTGTCAGCGCGTGCTTTCGGGTTGATTTCGGCTCTCGATCGCCCCTACAGACGGATTCTGCAACGGGTGGGCTGCGTGAGCGGAAAAGTCCTCGGCTTGGGGAGGCGGCGCTTACCGTGACTGGGCCGGCTGCGGGGCTATTCGGGCCGCTTGCGGAGGCGATGGGCCTTTGGGCGGCCGC